>CAYQZV010000015.1:0-55781 GCA_964422145.1 uncultured bacterium
GAAGGAAAAGTGTTGGGTATGATCGATGGAAAAGCAACCATCGTTCACGGGAGTCATTGTGTCGGGCACGGACAATGTGCGGAAAATTGCCCGGTCGGCGGGATTGAGATCGGGCTCGGAGATGTCAGTCAGCGAGAAGATATTCCGCAGATATCGGATGATTTTGAAACCAACATTCCAGGGCTTTATATTATTGGTGAACTCAGCGGATTAGCGCTGATCAAAAACGCCATCAACCATGGCATTACAGCCGTCGATCATCTTCATCAAAACTTATCCTCAGATTCAGATACCGATTATGATGTTGTTATCATCGGAGCCGGACCGGCAGGATTAACCGCCGGGTTGCGAGCCAAAGAACTCGGATTAAGCTATGTTATTTTCGATCAGGATAATCCCGGCGGAACCATTTTACAATATCCGAGACGAAAATTAACCTTAGTCCAGCCGGTTGAATTGCCTCTATTCGGGAAGTTAAACAAAGGAGAATATCATAAGGAAGAACTGCTCTCCATTTGGGAAAAGGTCATTTCTGATCATGATGTTCACTTAGAAACCAAAGAGAAGCTCCAAGCTGTTACCGAAAGTAAAGGGCAATTCCAAATAAAAACGACGACAAAAACGACCACGGCGAAACATGTGATCTTAGCCTTGGGACGAAGAGGAACACCGCGTAAACTGGGCGTCCCCGGTGAATCATTAAGTAAAGTGATGTACAAATTGATCGATGCGGATACCTATAACGATCGTCATCTTTTAGTTGTCGGCGGTGGAGACAGTGCGATTGAAGCCGGAATCGGGCTGGCACTTCAACCGGGAAACAAAGTGACTATTTCGTACCGAAAAGAAAATTTCTTCCGATTAAAAGCAAAGAATGATGCAAACATTCAAAAAGCGATTGATGATCAATTGCTTAATGTCGTTTTCAACTCTAATCCGGTGGATATATCAGAATCATCCGTGACGCTAAAAACACCGGATGATACTCTCAACATTGATAATGATTTTATCTTTATCTTTGCCGGCGGTGAACTGCCGTTCAATCTGCTGAATACCATCGGAATTGATTTCGGGAAGAAACTCAGTTAAACCTAAGAGGTCTATCATGGATGCAAAAAGGAAAAAAATCAAAAAACTGGAAGTCATGGTTGCAGATGTTGTTCGAGAGACGCCGGAAACAACCACATTGATTTTATTTACGGGAAATGATATTCTGGAATACGAACCCGGACATTTTCTTACGATTGATCCTCATCAATTCCATGCCCTCGAACGATGGACAAACTATTTAGAAGATAAAAAAGGGAAGAAAGAAAAAGCCAGAGCTTATTCCCTCACCAGTGAGCCGGGAGAAAAATACTTAGCGATCACCGTAAAAGAAGAGCGGTACATTCCGGGGAAAACATTATATCCGCCTTTACTATCACCCATTCTCGCCATGAGAACGCCTCGAGGGACGCCCATGGTCATCACCGGTTTTACCGGTCCGTATACATTGAAGGATCCTCTTCCTGAGAATCTTGTTCATGTCTGCGCGGGCAGCGGTATTGTCCCTAACTTCAGTATCATCAAGTATGCGTTGCGAAATCATCCGAATATGAAACACCGATTGTTATACAGCAACCGCCGCTGGGAAGATACGATTTTTCGAAATGAACTTCTTCAATTGAAAGGGGAGTTCCCCGACCAATTGGATATTATCTTCACTTTCACAAGAGAGGAAAAAACAGATCTCCCCGTCCCGACATATAATCGACGAATTGACCAAGCTATGATCAACGAAATCGTTACAGATCCGTCTGCAAAATACTATGTGTGCGGGCCCGGGTTGTCAATCCATGAAAAAAGGGCAGCTGAAGCGCTCGGCAAAACCCAGTCACCACGATTTTTTGAATCTGTATTAACTCAATTAAATGAGCTGGGCATTGATAAAACAAACATCAAGCACGAAACATATGGTTAATCGCTCCATCAAAATATTAATACTGATTCCGCTTTTCTTTGGAATTGCATCTGGGCAATTATTTTCACCGGGGAAACTTTCAAAATATCATGAGGAGTACGAAGGAACAACCAATTGTGTTTTATGCCATGAAATAGGGAATAAAGAAATTTCCGATGGATGCGTTCTTTGTCATGAGCCGTTAAAAATCCGTTTGGATGAAGGAGCAGGGTTTCACAAAGATAAAACCACCGGATGCGGTGAGTGCCACTCTGATCATAACGGACGTGCCTTTGAATTGGTTTATTGGCCAAAAAACATAAAAGATTTTAATCATGACGAAACCGGAAGTCCGCTAACAGGAAAACATCGTAATCTGAAATGCGGGGAATGTCATACACGGAAAAATATCGTTGGCGAAGAGATCATCCAATGGGCAGAAAAATATGATAAATTTCCGGTGTTGGACCGTACTTTTCTCGGCTTATCTGAAGAATGCACTTCCTGCCATAAGATCATCCATGAGAAAGATATCTCAACCGATTGTACAAAATGCCATAACACATTTGATTGGAAGAAAGCTTCTGAAGAATATGATCACCAGCAGGCACGGTTTTTACTCACGGGGGCGCACAAAGATGTCGCGTGTGAAAAATGTCATAAAACAAGACCCGAACAAGTCCCGGAGGTTTGGCAGCTGACCGGAATGGCATTCGAAAATTGTACCAGCTGTCATCAAGATCATCATAAAGGGACGTACGGAAATTCTTGTGAAACCTGCCATACAACCAAAAATTGGAAAAATGATCTGCTGCCATTTGATCATTCAACCACGAAATATCCGCTGAAGGGGAAACACACTAATCTGAAATGTGTTGACTGCCATAAACAAGAATTGGCAACCTTGCCAAGTTTCGCAAAATGCTTGGATTGCCATGAAGATAAACATTATCAGCAATTTATTCTTCGTCAAGATGACGGCGATTGTGCCGGCTGCCATACGGTAAATGGATTTATCCCGACATCTTACACTGCTTCAATGCATCAAGACAGCCGATTCCCGCTTGAAGGCGGACACTTGGCCGTACCGTGTATTTCATGTCATAAACCGTTTGAGCCGATTCCCGGAATAACTACAACACAATTTACATGGAAACAATTGGAATGTGGGAATTGTCATACCGATATCCATCGTAATCAGTTCCAAGAGCACTATCAAAATCAATGTGAGCGGTGTCACACGGTATTTTCTTTCGATCAGTTAGTTTTCGACCATTCAAAAACAGACTTCCCGCTTGATGGACGGCATCAGCAGGTAGCCTGTGAAAAATGCCATGAACAAGTTCAAGATCTGGAGGGAATGTTTATCCGCTATAATCCAACTGCACAGCGCTGCATTGACTGTCACACGTTAACCGGTGATTTTAGATGAGAACGGTATTATGCTTACCGTTCTTAGTCCTATTTTTATTTGGATTCCAAAGTGATGATTGGGACATCCCGGGATATGACTGCGGAGACTGCCACGGATCTGCGGGTTGGGATGTCTTGGATTTGTCAGGGTTTAATCATCAGGACACCAATTTTGATTTAGAAGGCAGCCATCAGTTTCAGGCTTGCAGTGCATGTCACTCAGGCGAAACGCTGGAGGAAAAACACCAATTCGAACGGGAATCATCATGCGTGTCCTGTCACTTAGATATCCATCAATCTGTTCTAGGAGACGAATGCTCTCAGTGCCACGGACTGAATTCCTGGCAAGTGACAAACCAAACCTTCGATCATAACTTAACCCAATTCTCCCTTTTGGGGTCTCATGCTCAGTTATCTTGTCAGGACTGCCATTCAGATACTGATCCGACCGGTTATGCTCAAACGCCCACAGATTGTTATGCCTGCCATCGTGAGGAATATGACTTAACACAAGCACCTGACCATCTTTCAGCCGGGATTGATACCGAATGTCTGATTTGCCATTCCGTCCAAACCGGTGGGTGGCAGCCTTCAACATTTGATCACGATATTCACACAAACTATATTTTATCCGGAGCCCACCGGGATGCTCAGTGTGCTCAATGCCATACCGGAACATTTGACGGAACAGCAGATGATTGCTGGGCATGTCATCAGAAGGATTATGTTTTGGCTGGGACGGATGTTTATCCGGATGCACCTGTTCATACAGAAAATGTTTACAGCCAGGACTGTGCAATCTGCCATAACAGTATGGTCACGTGGGAGGGCGGTGAGTTGGATCATAATCTAACGGACTTTCCGTTAACCGGTTTGCATGAAACGTCAGAATGTGCCCAATGCCACGGGGATGGATTGTATGAACTCCCGGTAACATGTGAGGAGTGTCACTCTCCGAATCAGATTGCTGAAACAACCTATGAAACATCCGAATTTGATCACACGACACACAATATCATTACTGAGTGTGAGTTCTGTCATATCACCACCGGATGGGATCAACACATTTTTGAACACATCAATTTCTCTACATCCACATGTGATCAATGCCACTTGATTGAATATCAAGAGACAACAGAACCTGCACATGACTTGGTGGGTTATATTTCTTCTGATTGTGAAAGCTGCCACAGCACGGAGGAATGGGATCCTTCTATATTTGAGCATCAACTCACTTCCCCATGTATGGCATGTCATACCGTTGATTACGAAAACACAACCGAACCCGATCACACACTGTTAGGTTATCCAACATCTGATTGTGAGTTTTGCCATAGTGTCAATGAGTGGGATCCGATCATCTTTGATCACGAGGTCAGCACGACATGTGTTACCTGCCATTTACTTGATTATCAGAATGCCGTTAATCCTGTCCACCTATCAGAAGAAGGATACAGTGAAAATTGCCAGGAATGTCATACCGATACCGAAACATGGCTTGGAGCATCTTTCGACCATTCACTTACGCAATTCCCATTAACTGGGGCTCACATAACATCCGAATGTGCCCAATGCCACGGGGATGGATTGTATGAACTTCCGTTAACCTGTGAAGAGTGTCACTCTCCGAATCAGATTGCTGAAACAACCTATGAAACATCCGAATTTGATCACACGACACACAATATCATTACTGAGTGTGAGTTCTGTCATATCACCACCGGATGGGATCAACACATTTTTGAACACATCAATTTCTCTACATCCACATGTGATCAATGCCACTTGATTGAATATCAAGAAACGACTGAACCTGATCATACTGTTTTAGGTTATCCTGCATCAGATTGTGCATCGTGCCATAGTGTGGAGGAATGGGATCCGATCATCTTTGATCACGAGGTCAGCACGACATGTGTTACCTGCCATTTACTTGATTATCAGAATGCCGTTAATCCTGTCCACCTATCAGAAGAAGGATACAGTGAAAATTGCCAGGAATGTCATACCGATACCGAAACATGGCTTGGAGCATCTTTCGACCATTCACTTACGCAATTCCCATTAACTGGGGCTCACATAACATCCGAATGTGCCCAATGCCACGGGGATGGATTGTATGAACTTCCATTGACCTGTGAGGAGTGTCACTCTCCGAATCAAATCGCAACAACAACTTACGAATTATCAAGCTACGATCACGTAACACATAATATTATTCAAACTTGCGAGAACTGCCATACAACTGACGACTGGCTTCAAACCATATTTGATCACGTTGATTTTACCGAAACCGCTTGCGAACAATGCCACTTACCGGAACACATTGCATCAGTCGATCCGCCGCATGACAGCGGCAATATCCGGTCTCAATGCGACTTATGTCATTCCAATTCAAATTGGGTCATCGATAATTTTACCCATACAGCTGAGCAAACAGATTATGTTTTGAACGGACTGCATGTGCAGGTTCAGTGCCTAAGTTGTCATGTAAACAATATATATCAAGGGACGGAAAACACTTGCCAAAGTTCAGGATGCCATTTCAGCGATTTCCAAACAGCATCTCCTGATCATCAAGTTTATGGATATCCCATTGAGCATTGCACATCCTGCCATGCAGAAACCGGGTGGTCTCCGGACATTTATTCTCATGACTTAACATTCTCATGTCAGGATTGTCACATCCCTGATTATCAAAATGCCGTCGACCCGCCACATACTGAAAGCACTGGGTTTTCACTGACCTGCGATCAATGTCATTCATCCGTGGAGACTTGGGACGGCGCAACATATAATCATGATGGAGTTACATCAGGCTGTTTTGACTGTCATTCGCTGGACTATTACGCAACGACGTCTCCCAATCATGAACAACTTGGATACAGCACGGTATGTAACGATTGTCATACATCCTTCACCGATTGGAGCGATGCCCAAATCGATCATTCATTTTATCCCATTTCGGATGACCATGCGGATGTCACTTGCAATGAGTGTCATAGCCAACCCGAATTTCAGCCGTCTTGCTGGGAGTGCCACGAAACAGATTTCTTTGAGGAGCATAGTACCGGTGAAAGCGTGATGTGTTGGAATTGCCATACCACATTGAACTGGGAAGATGTAACTTTTGATCACACGGGAATTACAACCGGATGTATCGAATGCCATTCAGATGACCATTTAGATGCTCACGGTCCAGATTTCCCGACTGATTGTGAATCCTGTCATAACACTGAAGATTGGGATGAAACAACATTTAGCCATCAATTCCCGATCGATCCATCACATCAGGATGAAACAAATGAAACGTGTGAGTCTTGCCATACTGGAGGAAATACGGTAGAATTCACGTGTTTCAACAGCGGGTGTCATTCTGTCAGCGAAGAAACATCTGAGCATTGTGAAGACGGTCCTCAGGATTGTGAAAGCTGTAACGGAATGACGTATCCTTATAGCGGTGTAACATCTATGGACTGTTATTCGTGCCACCCAAACGGTGATGAAGATGATTGTGGCGGCGATGATGATCGCTCCGGGAAAGCACCGAAAGATGATGTTATTCAATCTAAACCGTGGAAGAAAAAATGGTTTTAAGGGTCGCTCTCATTACCGGATTTTTCATCACCGTTTCTTTCGCTCAGCCCATCACTGACGGTTCGTGTTTGATCTGCCATTCTCCGGACGGGTGGCTTCCACTCTCCCTATCACCGGCTTTTAATCATGAACACACGCCCTTCCCGCTTGAAGGTGCTCACCGCAATGCCGAGTGCATCCAATGCCATACTGGGGATACGATTGAAGACCTCCATGACTTTACAAATACATCCTCCGAATGTAATGCCTGTCATATGGATATTCACCTAAGTGCCTTCGGAGAAGACTGCCAGCGGTGCCATACGGTCTTTGCATGGGAAATGGAGACTTGGGGCAGGAATCATGAAATGACGTTATTCCCGCTGACCGGTGCACATGCGCAAATAGATTGTATTGAATGTCACGGCGTAAAATTCACGCAATTATCAGGGACATTAACCACCGAATGCGAATCCTGTCACTTGCAAGATTATATCGCAAATCCGGAACCTCACACCGAAAACCAGGATTGTTTATTATGTCATAATACACGTGCCTGGTTTCCATCTGATATGGCGCATCATGATCTTCTCTTCCCCATTTATTCCGGTGAACATCGAGGAGAATGGTCAACATGCTCAGCGGAATGTCATACAAATCCAGATGATTACTCTGATTTTTCCTGCGGGTTGAACGGCGTCTGTCATGAACACGATCAAGACGAAATGGATGATGAACATTTAGGAGAAGTTTCAAATTATGTCTATGAAAGTCAGTCGTGTTATGACTGTCATCCAAATGGAGAAGAAGATGATTAAATATCGACTCATCCCTGTTTTTATATTTTTAGGTCTGCTAGTTGCTCAGTCGGGGACTTATCAATCCATTGAAGGAAACATAACCTACCTCACAATGGATCAGGTTTACAGTGATGTGGGATCACTCAAAGGGGCTGCTGTCGGTGATACGATGACGGTTTTCCGCCGGAATGAAAATATTGGTTTGGTTGTCATTACGAATGTGGCAAGAAAATCATCGGTCTCGCAGCCGCTGGTTCCTATCAGTCAGTTTCAGCTCGGTGATCAGATTCGGTATGATAAATGGGTACCAAAGCCTGAAGATCCGCCGGCTCAACAAGTTTCTCAACAAAGTGATAAACCTTCTTCAAAATCAGCATCCGGCAAACCTCACTGGGATTTTAAGCAAAATGCGACCGTTTCACTCCGGTATTCCAACAATAAATATTCTGAGGAATCGACGCATTCAAGAGGGATCGGGACTTTACAGTACCGAGCGGGATTAAAATCGCTTTTGCATTCAAAAGTCTTCGTTTACGGTCGGAGTGATTTAGCAGATAAAGACTTAACGGTGTATCAGGCGCGGATTGAATTATCCAATCAGACAAGAGCTCATACTGTGCAGATTGGGCGGGTCTTTCCTTCAGATATGTCCGGTGTTGGAGCTACAGACGGACTTTTATTCACCTCAAAGATCACTCCCGTATTTTCTGCGGGTGCCTTAGCCGGCTTCCAACCCGATTATCAATCGCAATCATGGAATCCGGATGTAAAGAAAATCGGCGGATTTTTCAAAAGTAAACATCGAAACGATAATTTTAAACTCCAAACTTTGATCAGTGTTGTCAGCCAACAGGCCGGGAATGAAATTGATCGAGAGTTCAGTTACATTAAATTCACCGGGGATGTGAAACGAAGGCTGAGTTTTTCACTCTATCAAACATGGGACATTTACCGGGATCACACGCTGTACAATCGATCTGCACTTGAACCGACATCCAGTCAAATTTCGTTTAGACTAAAACCATACAAGCTGATCACGCTCAATATGCGTTATACATCCCGACGTCAAGTGTTGTACAATGTATCAGGGAACCTTCTTCCGGACTCATTGTTTGTCGATGAATTACGCTCCGGATGGTATAATTCTATCCGATTCTCTCATGATAAAGTCGGATCTGTCGTTACCGGATTCAACCGACGCAAACAATCGAACGATTCTGATAATGCGTCGACATATATTTTTATGAATTACTTTTCGAGACCGATCCGGGAAAATCTAACCATTCAATTTTCAGCCAATTATTTAAAGAACCTTCTTATCACCGGATTCCGTTCACGATTGGGCGTAAATATGGCAACAAAGAAGTTCGGTTCATTTCATAGTGAATATGAACTCTATTCATTCGGATACGGAAGATTTTATGATGACTATCTTCAACATTCTTTCAAAGCCCACCACACCTGGTCACTGCGAAAATCACTTTACGGTTCCACCAGTATCGACTATTTGATAGACAAGGATTACTCCATTTTTGTCCTTTATCTCGGACTGACTTACAAACTTTAATCTGCGAATTTTTACTTCGATCGATAAAATAAATAGATTTTTGTTTTGGAAAATATCTAACATGTTCTAAATTCGCCCCGCTTCTTGATAGAATTAATTAAGAATTGGCCCGTTCGTCTAGTGGTTAGGACTCAGGGTTTTCATCTCTGCAACAGGAGTTCGATTCTCCTACGGGCTACAACAAAAAACCCCCTCAAAAAGGGGGTTTTTTATTACTCAATAATTGTATTCCTTGTTTTAAAATATTCCGTATTTTCAAATAGAACATGGATCAGAAACACATATCTTCTTCCTATGATGTCATCATACTCGGTGCCGGAATAAATGGGTGTGGAATTGCGCGTGAACTTTCACTCCATAATAAAAGAGTTTTGGTTTTGGATAAATCTACCATCGGAAGCGGAACCTCATCTAAATCATCCCGACTGATCCATGGCGGTTTACGATATTTGGAATCCATGCAATTTGGGTTGGTTCACGAAGCACTCAAAGACCGCGAAGAATTATTTGAACTCTATCCCGATTTAGTGCAGATCAGACCCTTCTATTTCCCGATTTATTCAGATTCTCCACGTCCGGCTTGGATGGTTTGGCTCGGATTAAAATTCTATGATATTCTTGTTGGAAAACATACCGATCATACTTCAAAACAGATTCCGCGGAAAACCTTTGTCGAACATGCTCCTCATATGATTCGTGAAAACTTATCGGCTGCATTTCGCTATTTTGATGCCAAAACAAATGATTTAAAACTGACACAGCGAATTGCAGAAGAAGCCCGAAATCACGGTACTGTTTTCATTGAAAACGCCGAAATTCAATCACTGAAAAAAATAGATCATGAATGGGGCGTTCAATCTTCAGCTGGATCATTTCATGCCCCGGTTTTGATCAATGCAACAGGACCATGGATAGACGAGGTCAATATAAAATACAATCTTCCTTCGCATTACCATATTCGTAAGATCAGCGGAATTCATATCATTATAAAAGGGACACTGACAGACGGACTGATGTTTATGCAGGCAAAAGGAAAGCGGATCTTTTTCATTATTCCTGAACCGGAAAATAATCAAACCATTATCGGGACAACAGAACGGGAGGAAACTGTCCCTGTTGATGAAGTTGTGGTTCAAGAATCAGATATTCACTATTTAATTGAAAATATCAATCGCTACCTCGAGGATTCATACAAAATAAATCGCCGAGACGTCATTCGATCCTTTATCGGAGTCAGACCCCTCATCGCTCACAAAGAAGACCCAACCGATCTTTCTCGTGAATATCAGTTAGACCTGCATCAAAACGGTGAGACAAAACTCCTTCACGTTTTCGGCGGTAAATTGACGACATTCCTGTCGCTCGCAAGAAGAGCCGCTGCGATTATTCAGTAGTATCCTGAGCCAGATAGACAAAAAATCCGGCAGAGTTCATCGAAGAAAACAATCCGTATCCTCCAATGATATTACTGTTCGGCAGGATGTACTGATTCATCGCCATCGGGTCTCCAATATAATAGTCATGAAAACTTTGGTCGGTTGCCTGAATCACTAAAAAGTGCGGACCGTAATAATTAAAAGACAGCCAATTAAAATCCAACAACGGTTGACTTAAGTTCCATAGCAGAGGATTTCGTCGGTATAACTCCCCCGTTTCAGACACAAGCATGGGACCTTTAAATGCACGAGCAGAAAACGATGTATCAATAATCGCGTTTTCATAGCTGTCTTCCAGCGCAACACTCATAAACCGAATTAAACCCGGTTCTCCTTCAGATTCCCAAGTGACTGTGAAGAAAGGCGGAGACATGAAACTGTCTAAATAACAGTCATCTTCCCGATAAACAATTGTATCCATGGATAAAATAGAAAAATCATTCAAATAGAAGGCTTGCTGAATCAAAAACGGATCATTGTCTTCGATATGAAGATTGATCGAATCCACATGAACAGGAGTTCCATTGCATGTCCAGTTGTCATTTTCGATACTACGCAAGGTGATTGGACTTGGAACAGTGGTTTCCGCAAAAACATAATGATCTTGATACGAAACATTCAAATGATAAGTCATATTGGGCTGGATAATATGCGAAAATGTTGTATCTAAGTAACGTCCCGGGTGATTGGGTATAGGGTGAAGATAAAAAGAATCTGAAGCGGATATGATAAGAATATCTGCCTGATCGATCCACGTTACTCCCTTTTCGTGAGAAACATCCAATTCGGCTGAGAGAGAAACATAAAACGTATCACTTACCGGAGCATGCGCCGTCAAATTTCCGTATACGACTAGTTTTTCTTCATAGACTCCTTGATCATCTACAGGTTCGCACGATGTTACCAGCAGGACGGCAACCCCGGCCAACCCTAATCTTGTTATCATTTTAAAACTCAATGGACACTCCTATGCTTGGGATAATTGGGAGACCAAATATTTCATTCTTTTTCGGGATTCCTTCATCTTCTTCATCGATGATTCCATCCTTGTCATCATCAAGTCCGTTCGAAGTACTTCCGAACTGATAGACATATCGAAACACATTCTCTTTCCAATACGCATTGACAACCTGAATGGAAAATTCTCCTTTTATACCTCTTAATTGAAACCGTCGTGTTGCCCCGATATCCAATCGGTGATAATACGGATATCTTGCAGAATTCCTTCCCCCTGGGATCGTTCGATATTTAGAGACCGGCTCGCCGGGCATCGTTTCGGTGAAGAAACCGAGAATGGGAGTGTATGGCTGCCCGGATTGCAGCGACCATTTCATATTTACATTCCATTTGCGATTCCATTCATAATTCAAAATGATGTTCAATGCATGTCTGCGATCCCAGTTGGTGTAATATTCATTTCCTTCAAATAATTTCCTCGAAATGGAGTATGAATAAGCGATCCACCCATTGAACTGACCATATTCTTTTTGCAGGAAAAGCTCTGCCCCATAAGCATAACCGTCCCCTGCTTTCACCAAGTCAGATAACGACTCATCTGAAACGGTTTCATCAACCGATGCACGATTATCAATAAAGGTCAGCATATTTTCCATCGTTTTGTAATATGTCTCAACTTGAACTTTATACTGTGTTCCAAAGTATTCTTCAATGCCTAAGACATATTGAACAGCAGATGCCGGATCAACCGACGGATCAACTGCAAACCATGCATCAAGGATATTCGGATTAAAGTCATCTTGAATGGTTTCCATAAATTGATTGTATACACCTATTGATAAATTGATATATCGACTTTCGGTAAGCAGGTATTTCAATCCAAGGCGTGGTTCCCAATACCATTTCGTTGGGTGATTGCTGTAATAATTCAACCGCAATCCCGGTTCCATCATAAACAACGGAGAAAACCAATGTTTCATTTTAAGATACCCGCCAACTTCTACAGGGGATTGACCCATATTATACAGGGTCGTATCCAAGTATGTCGCTTGATACACAAACCGTAAATCTTTGTACTCGCCCCCAAACTTCCATTCTGTCACATCCGAACTGAACCACGTCCAATCTGATCGAAATGTCATATCGTCAATATAATCTTCTTCATTAATCCCTGATTCACCACCCAGCCCAAAAAAGATATCAAAGCGGCTTTTGGCTAAAAGAAATGTAGAAACCAATGTCGGATTGATCAATTTTCTGTAATTCAAACTGACGGTGTTATTCCCCCACCAAGCTTCTAAACCAAATTCTCCCCAAGATAAATCATCCCTTCCGGAATACCAACTGAGTGAAAGTCTATCTTTCTCGGTGATATCTTGAAATACATGGCCTTGCACATCATAAAAATAATACGGAAAATAAAGTTCCGTTCCCTTAAATACTTGATCAAAATAGGTTCTTCGCCCGGAGATAAGCCAAGCACCCCTTCCAATGGGTCCTTCTAAGGTTGATGTAGCCGATAACAAGGATACTGTACTTTTACCGCTGAAATGTTTCCGGTTCCCTTCCCGGCTTCGCACATTTAATACAGCAGATAAACGCCCGCCGTATTCCGCATTAAATCCACCTTTTATTAAATCCGCTTCCTTGACCACATCCAAAATGAAATTAGAGAATAATCCGCCGACATGTGACGGATTGTAAACAGTAATTCCATCAAGTAAAATCAGGTTTTGATCCGTGTTTCCTCCGCGAATGACCAACCCCGTGCTAAACTCAGAGGGAGTTAAGACTCCCGGCAAGCTTTGCAACGTGCGAAACAGATCTGCTTCTGCTACTTGCGGAATACTTTTTAACTGGCGAACATCCAATGACGTCCGGCTGAGCTGGATATTTTCCCGTCGCTCAATCCGCTGGGCTGAAACTTCCACCGCCGTTAGCTCGATCGGTGTCGGATCTAATTCTATCGTTATAGCATTGAGAGACTCTGTACCGATGCTAATCTTTTTGGAAACCGGAGTATATCCTAAATAGGATACTTCGATTGTATAATCATTCTCGGGCATAGAATGGATCACAAAATACCCATCCTTATCCGTTGAAGCACCGCGGGAGGTGTTTTTTAACATCACATTTGCACCAATCAGCGCTTCGCCTGATTCCTTGTTCAGTACATAACCGGATATTGTCTGAGTTTGTTGAGCAAAAAGAATCGTCTTCAAAAAAACAACTGCCAACAAAATATATTTTAGGAGGTTTTGATTATTCAAATTTTTACTGAAATGAAGTTTCATTATTTTCAAGTGACAAGTTTCGTTTGTAAATAGTTAGTTCTTTATACATAGATTAAAAAACATTGCAAAAAATATATATCTTTTTTGGTTCCTTCCAAAGCAAAATAAGTATCAATTTTTTCACTAATCTTATTTAAGATCGTCTGTATTTTGCCGTAAATTTAGACCTAAATGGAGTCAGTTTATGCACGAAATGTCTATTGCAATGAATATCGTAGATATTGTTTCAGCGACGGTGAAAGATCATCAGGCGGATAAAGTGAATTCCATTGATCTTGAAATTGGAAGTCTTTCCGGAATCTTAATCGACTCACTTACATTTTGTTTTGATGCGGCATGTAAAGGAACGCCGGCTGAAGGAGCCACATTAAACATCCAAGAAATTCAAGGATTAGGAAAATGCGCGGAATGTCATCGCGAATTTCAAGTTGAAGTGTTTTTGACGGTTTGTCCTTTTTGTGACAGCCTGTCAACCGAGATTCTTAACGGTAAAGAATTGTCTATTAAATCAATTAATGTTGATTAACTTTTTATAACGAAAGATAAATTATGTGCGATACATGTGGATGCAGCCAACCCGCAGATGCGGTGACTTTTCAAAAACCCGGTGATCATTCTCACAGCCATTCTCATCCTCAAGAACACGATCATCATCATGGACGAACGATTGAAGTAGAAACCGATGTGTTGTCAAAAAATAACTTAATCGCTCAACGGAATCGCGGGTATTTTGATGCAAAGAACATCACCGTGTTTAATTTTGTCAGTTCTCCCGGCTCAGGGAAAACCACTTTTTTAGAACAAACCATCCGAAAACTAAATTCAGAATTTTCGATATCCGTCATTGAAGGCGACCAGCAAACTCTGCGCGATGCCGAACGTATAAAGGCTACGGGCGTCCCTGTAATTCAGGTGAATACCGGAAAAGGCTGTCACCTTGATGCAGATATGATTCACAAAGCTATTCATGAGCTTGATGTATCCAGCGACTCCATTTTGTTTATCGAAAATGTAGGGAATTTGGTTTGTCCGGCATTATTTGATCTAGGTGAAGCCATGAAAATTGTTGTGATTTCTGTAACAGAAGGAGAAGATAAACCTGAAAAATATCCCCATATGTTTCATGCTGCGGATATTTGCATTATTAACAAAACAGATCTCCTCCCCTACGTAGATTTTGATGTTGAAAAATGTAAGCAATCTGCTTTACAAGTGAACCATCACCTGAAATTTTTTGAGGTTTCAGCCACCAAAGGAGATGGACTAGATCAATGGTTATCTTGGGTAAAAAAATATATCGATTAAAATATTCTTTAGGTATTTCACGGTAACCGGTTAGATAAATGCCTCATCGTAAAGTTTTCTTAGTGAACGGGATTGTCCAGGGTGTTGGATTTCGTCCTTTTGTGTACAATCTTGCACGTAAACATTCACTGGCAGGATTTGTCTCCAATACATCCGCCGGTGTTCATATCGAAATAGAGGGTGAGGCAAAACTTATCGCACTATTTTCGTTGGAATTGCGATCAGAAGCACCGCCGTTAAGTGTGATTTCAGATATTCAAGAAGCGGATCTAGAAAGCGTTGGAGAAACAGATTTTGTCATTCGCCCGTCGGAAGGAAACGAAACCGTTTCAACAATGATCTCACCGGATATGGCCGTGTGTGATGATTGTGTTGCTGAATTATTTGATTCCAATGATCGCCGATACCTGTATCCGTTCATTAACTGCACCAATTGCGGTCCGCGTTATACGATTATTAAACACATTCCGTATGATCGTCCTTTCACATCGATGGCATCTTTCAAACTTTGTCCCGATTGCCAAGCTGAGTATGATGACCCGGCCGATCGTCGCTTTCATGCCCAGCCCAATGCTTGCCCGAAATGTGGTCCGAGTGTTTCACTTTATAATCGTGACGGAAACCTCATGGATACCGACAATCCAATTAGCGCAACAATCACACTATTACAAAATGGAAATGTCGTTGCCATTAAAGGATTGGGCGGATTTCATCTTGCCGTTGATGCTGCCAATGAGAAAGCCGTTTCGACATTAAGAGAACGAAAAAGTCGAGAAGAAAAACCGCTCGCTGTTATGGTGAAGAACGTGACGGCAGCTGAAAAATACTGTTTCATATCTGATGATGAACGGGACTTACTTCAATCTCAGCAAAGCCCGATTGTGCTGCTCAAAAAACGTGATGACATTCAGATTGCAGATTCGGTCGCACCCGGAAATGATCGTCTTGGCGTCATGCTGCCATACACTCCCTTACATCACATATTACTTCATTCTGATTTGAATGTGTTGGTCATGACCAGTGCGAATTTCAGCGAAGAACCTATCTGTATTGACAACCATGATGCTCAGGATCGTTTAAAATCAATTGCGGATTATTTCCTGACACATAACAGAGATATTTATTTACGCAGTGATGATTCTGTCATGATTCATCTCGCAGATCAACCCCGATTTTTCAGGCGCAGCCGCGGATTTGCTCCTCAACCCATATTTGTTCAATCAAAAGGCGATCCGATCCTTGCAGTCGGCGGAGAATTGAAAAACACGATTTGCTTACTAAAAGATAATAAAGCGTTTCTCAGTCAACATATCGGGGATTTGGAAAACCTAGATGCTTACGATTTTTTTCAAATGACCATTCAGCATCTGGAACGTGTATTTGAAACCACTCCAAAATTGATTGTTCATGATATGCATCCCGGTTATTTATCCACACAATGGGCAAAAGTACAAACAGATATCCCGATACTGGCAGTACAGCATCATCATGCTCATATGGCAAGCTGCATGGCCGAACATCAGTTGGATGAACCAGTAATCGGAATTGCTCTGGACGGAACCGGTTACGGAACGGATGGAACCATTTGGGGCGGTGAAGTTCTCATTGGAGATTACTCAGCATTCCGTCGATACGCTTATTTTGAACCCCTTCCTCTCCCTGGCGGAGATGCCGCTGTTAAGGCACCGTGGCGGACAGCTGTCAGTTATCTTCATCATGCATTTGACGGTGATTTACCCGAACTGGATTTTCTTAAGAGTCATGATCCAACACCTATAATTGAAATGATCGAAAAACAAATTAACTCGCCGTTAACCAGCAGCTGCGGAAGACTTTTTGATGCCGTTGCATCCATGTGCGGCGGTCGACAAACCATTCATTATGAAGGTCAGGCTGCGATTGAATTCATGCAATCAGTCGGAAAAGCCGTTCACCGTCCATACGATTACATATTTGACCGACAAGACGATGCATGGATCATTCAAATTGCTCCATTAATTCGTTCCATCGTTTGGTCAATACGAAAAGGTGAAGATATCCGTTATATCAGTGCTGGATTTCATGATACCTTATCGAAATTATTTGTGGAAATTGCAGAAATGGCGCGTGACGAAACCGATTTAAATTCCGTGGTATTAAGCGGGGGCGTCTTTCAGAATCAATTATTATTTGAATCGATGATTCCCCGATTGAAGCAAAAGGGGTTTCATGTGTATACTCATCTTCAAGTTCCGACAAATGATGCCGGGATCGCTCTCGGACAGGCTCTGATCGGAAGAAAGTTTTTGAGTTTATGAGTTTTAAAGTGTAGGAGTTGTTTAATGGCGACCATATCAAGATTTGAAGAAATAGAGGTTTGGCAAAGAGCAAGGAGCTTAGTAAAAAATTTATATTTTGTTTCATCCAGTGGTACATTTATAAAAGATTTTTCTCTAAAAGATCAACTTCGACGATCTGGAATATCTATCATGGCGAATATCGCAGAAGGATTTGGGCGACGATCTACTAAAGAATTTGCCAACTTTCTAAACATATCACATGCATCCACTTCTGAAGTTCAATCCCATTTATATGTAGCATTGGATCAAAAATATATTAATAAAAAAGTTTTTCAAGACCTCTATAATGAATGTGAAGAAATATCAAAAATGTTACTTGGTTTTCAAAACTATCTGCGTAAACTTAAATAGGATGATGCCAATCAACTTATGAAACATATCAACTCATTAACTCATCAAATTAAGGAACTATAAATGTGTTTAGCCATCCCCGGTAAAGTGATTGAGATCTACGATGAAAACGGGATCAAAATGGGTAAAATTGATTACAGCGGTACGATCAGTACAGCTTGCCTGGAATATCTCCCGGAAATTCAAGTTGGGCAATATACATTGGTACATGCCGGTTTTGCCCTTTCGGTGTTAGATGAAGATGAAGCTCAAAAGTCCCTGGATGCCTGGCAGGAATTAGGCGAGGTTCTTGATAAAATGGATGAGGAAAACGCATGAAATACTTAGATGAATTCCGCGATCCGGTCTTAGCCAAAAAGATTTTAAACGAGATACATAAGACGGTTACACGTCCTTGGGTGATTATGGAAATCTGCGGCGGACAGACACATTCAATCATCCGAAATGGAATTGACCAGGTTCTACCCAAAGAAATTGAATTGGTTCACGGACCGGGATGCCCGGTTTGTGTTACTCCATTAGAGATTATTGATCAAGCGATAGAGATCGCATCAAAACCCAACGTGATTTTCACCAGTTTCGGGGATATGCTTCGCGTACCAGGCAGCCATAAAGATCTGTTCATGGTCAAATCCGAGGGTGGAGATGTCCGCACGGTTTACTCTCCGCTTGAAGCGGTTCAGATCGCGAGAAATCATCCTGAAAAAGAAGTGGTGTTTTTTGCTGTCGGATTCGAAACCACCGCCCCGGGAAACGCAATGGCGATTGATCTCGCCGCCAAAGAAGGGTTAACCAATTTCAGTGAATTGGTGAGTCATGTGTTGGTCCCGCCAACAATGAAAGCATTATTATCTTCTCCGAACAACCGCGTTCAGGGATATTTAGCCGCCGGTCATGTCTGTACCGTCATGGGATGGGAAGAATACGAACCGATCGCAAAGCAATTTAAAGTCCCGATTGTACCGACCGGGTTTGAACCATTGGATGTTTTAGAAGGTATTTTATTAACCGTCAAACAATTAGAAGCAGATAAACACGAAGTTGAGAATCAATATCTTCGCAGTGTGAAGCGTGAAGGAAACCGCCCGGCACAAGATCTCATCAGCAAGATCTTTAAACCGTCCGATCGTAAATGGAGGGGAATTGGTGAAATCCCAACCAGCGGGTTGGTGATTCGGGATGAATACAGCAAGTATGATGCAGAAAAAAAGTTCGCGGTCAGTGATATTAAAACCGAAGAATCTGATCTCTGTATCAGCGGTATCATTTTACAGGGATTGAATAAACCGCATGAGTGTCCGGCTTTTGGGAAGGACTGCACACCGACGCATCCTTTGGGAGCAACGATGGTTTCAAGCGAAGGGGCCTGTGCAGCCTATTACAAATATCAGAGGATTGAGGATTAAGATGAACATAGAAAATTTTTCCTGCCCGATGCCCATTTTAGATCATGAGACGATTCAAATCGCTCATGGTGCAGGAGGACGTCTTTCTGCTGATTTAGTCGAAAAGATCTTTTTACCGAGATTCGAAAATGAAACATTAAACAAATTAGAAGATCAAGCCATCTTGGATTTCCCAAACGGTAAACTTGCTTTCTCCACGGATAGTTTTGTCGTCTCACCGATTTTCTTTCCGGGTGGAAATATCGGAGAGTTAGCCGTATATGGAACGGTGAATGATGTCGCGATGAGCGGCGCAACTCCGTTATACATCAGCGTTGCATTTATTTTGGAAGAAGGCTTCCCCATCGCTGATCTGCATCGAATCGTTTGCTCGATGGAATCTGCTGCAAAGAAAGCCGGCGTTCGCATCGTGACCGGCGATACAAAAGTGGTCAATAAAGGAAGCTGTGATCAAATCTTCATCAACACGACCGGGATCGGCGTTCTTGAAAAAGATATTAATATTTCTGCATCCAATTTACAGCCGGGAGATAAAATCATTTTATCAGGGACGATCGCAGATCACGGAATGGCCGTCATGACCAGCCGTGAAGGTTTGTCTTTTCAAACACGGGTAAAAAGCGATACCGCTCCACTAAACGGGATCGTGAAAAATATATTGGAAGTAACCAAAGAAGTTCATGCTATGCGTGATCCTACCCGCGGCGGAGTTGCAACCTCCCTTAATGAATTTGCAGCCGCCTCCAATGTCGGTATCCAACTCTACGATACTATCCCGGTTAATCCGGATGTTATGGGAGCCTGTGAAGTGCTGGGGATTGATCCGCTAACCGTAGCCAATGAAGGAAAATTGGTCGTTGTGGTTCCTTCAGAATATTCTGATTCCGTTCTTCGGGCGGTGCAAGAAGATGAATTCGGACGTCAAGCGGTTATCATCGGAGAAGTCACGGATAAACATCCAAAAATGGTTGTCATGAAAACTCCGCTGGGTGCAAATCGCATTGTGGATATGCCCATTGGAGAACAACTGCCAAGAATCTGCTAAAGAGGTCTTCAAATGGAAATCAACATTTTAATCTGGACTGCCGTTTCTATCGGTTTCATTCATACTTTAATTGGCCCTGATCACTATTTACCGTTCATTATGATCAGTAAAGCTCGAAATTGGTCGATTCAAAAAACGCTTTCTGTGACCGTTCTCTCCGGGTTGGGTCATGTCCTGGGGTCTATTTTACTCGGTGTTATTGGTGTAGCCTTTGGAATTGGTTTGGGATTATTGGAAGAAATTGAAATGGTTCGCGGCGAGCTTGCAAGTTGGCTTTTGATCGGGTTCGGGTTCGCTTATGCCGCTTGGGGATTGCGAATCGGATTGCGGGCACAAGAACATCATCATGAGCATTTACACGAGGATGAACACCATCATCACAAACACCACCATTTAGGAAGCCACACTCATTTGCATGGGGATACAAAAAAAATAACGCCCTGGACACTCTTTATCATATTTGTGTTGGGTCCTTGCGAACCGCTTATTCCCATTTTGATGTATCCGGCTTCTCAAAGCAGCTGGATGGATTTAGCCTGGGTCACGCTCGCCTTTGGCTTAACAACCATCCTCACGATGACAACCATTGTATTCTTATCGCATTATGCTATAATCAGTATTCGATTAGGATTTTTAGAGAAATACGTCCACGCAATCGCCGGATTGATCATTGCACTTTCTGGACTGTCCATTGCTGTATTAGGATTGTAAATATTTCTCGAAAGCACTCCTTTTTTTGCATTACTATTTATTTGTATAGCAACGTATATACATGTATATTCTTGTGTATATTTTGGTGAAATTATGAAAAAATCAATCAATATCAGAATGGATGAAAACATTCTGGCTGAACTAGATCGTTACGGCAGTCTTCTTGAGCGAACCCGAACCTATCTCATAGAGAAAGCCGTTGCAACCTATTTTGACACGCTGGATGAGATCATTTCTGATCAAAGAATCGATGACGTTAAAAGCGGACGTACACCGGTGATGTCTTTAGAAGAAATCGCAGAAAAACTCGATCTGGTCAATGTATAAGGTTATTGTTTCTGAGGATGCCTTCAAGGAATTATCTGAGTTTGGTAAAAAAGATCAACGTCTGATCTACCAAAAAATAAAGCTGTTGGAGAGTGGACATTTCTCAGGCGATAAACCGCTTAAAGGAAAGCACATAGGAAAATTCAGAAAACGAGCCGGCAATTACCGTATCATCTATTTTAGAGAGAATGATATCTTACTCATTACCGTAATCAGGATTGCCCACCGAAAAGAAGTATATTGACAGGAGTATCGTTACGTTAATACATTTTTGATAATTATTACTTGTCGACCAATATAAAAGGAGGTCTGTGTGAGTGAAATAAGATGTAAAAATTGCGGGGCATTGCTCAAGAACAAAGATGTCAAAAACGGTGAGTGCTGGAAGTGCAATGAACCGGTTATCATTGTAAAAGAACCTGAAACAACTCAGCATGACTCTCCAAGACCGTCTGTAGATAAACAGAATCAATCGTCCATTACAGAACAAGCTTCAGAACGTTTCACTGTACCGGAAATTATAAAAAACAGTTTTTATCTCGGAATCAAACATTACGCGTTATTTATACCGGCATTCATTCTCTGGATACTCACTTGCTGGATCCCTTATTTTAACGTAGGAATAACGATCGGACTTATTGGTATTATTGCTTCAGTAAGTAAAGGTACCCCTGTATCGGTTCAAGATATCTTTGATGCAAAATATCGGAAAAATATGGGTGAGTTTTTCCTTTTACTGTCTTTTATCGGCGGCGGAATTGTTATAGGATATGCCCTTGTCATCGTCCCGGGGATTGTCATCACCATTGCATGGAGTCAGGCGGTTTTACTTTTCGCAGATAAGAACTATACCGCACTGGACTCTATTAAAAAAAGCAACGACATGACCCATGGACATAAAATGACCATCTTCCTCAGCGCCATTTTACTTCTTTTATTGTTTTTTGGATACGGACTCCTCGTTTTCCTAATCACCTATCTGTTCGGATTCCTTTCGTTCGGGTATGGTGGTTTTTCGTCCTTTGTCGGATTTCTTTTTTACTTAGCCATTTTTACTGTTCCTGTATTAGTCAAAATGGGCTGGGTGACATACCTCTATCGAGAACTAAGTAAGAAATAAATAGTATTGACAGATTTGTTTTAGCCTTCATACATTTCATTGAGTCGATAGACAGATTGCGATTTAACTGAAATGATAATACATTATTATAAACAAGGTTTAAAAAACTTCAAATTATTTGGATTGTTTTTTGTTATTGTTACAGTCGTAACCGTAACAACCTGTTCCATTTGGCCGGAAACAACATCTATAGTATGTCATTTTTATAATAAAACTGATCATGATCTTATTTTGAATTACTCAACCATAGAGACTAATGGAGAGGATACTCTTTCAGTGTGCTCTCTGAACGGTATCAATTTACTCTATTACGTCTATGACGGGGTGCTTGATAAACCCTCAGAAGATAATTTTTCGACGTATATTCACTATATAAAAGTGTTCATAAATGATTCATTGGTTTACTCTCAAGACCCATCGCAAATTGAACTCTGGTCATATTCGGTTGACTACCCAGAGGATGGCGTTAAAATATATCACTACACGTTTACTTTACAAGATTCGATGATCGTATATGATTGAAACAAAAAGACAAGGAGAATAAAATGAAAACAATTATTAATATTGCATCAATTATCCTATTCCTCTTCTCTGCATTGGCTGCGCAAGAAGAAACTCCTGCAGGTCCTATTACCGAATCGTGGTATACCTATTGGGGAGCCGGCTTATCAAAAATCAGTTATCCATCTGAATTGCAGGATGTCATGGATGAACTCAAACGCCTCGATGGTATTTCAAGCTCTTCAATCTATGTTGATATGCTTGGGTTTTACTGGCATATCAATCCAAAAACAATCGGCAGCGTTTTGATCAACGGTTGTGCTGATCGAGTTGAAGATAGTGACGATAATTGGCTCCAACTTAATTACTATTTATCTAGCGGAAGTGTGATCCAATATTTAGATCAGTTTGGCAGCGGCCCATTTATTAGAGCTGATCTGGGCATTGCAAATGCTGTTTATCAGGATTCTGAAGATGAGGTTGTTGAATCTGAAAATGGATTTGGTGTTTTAGCGGGCGGGGGATGGTCCTGGGATTTAGGCGGAACCCGGATTCTTTGGAATATTAATTACGCTTATCGCGTCATCGAAGATGAATCATACGGAGCGTTTGGTTTATCTTTGGGAGGGCTATTTTAACACTGGTTCCTTTCAGAGCTTTATATATCATCTTATGATGGTTTCAAATAATATATACCGATCATCGATGATCGTATAGCAGTATAACAAAACAACAAGGAGAATAAAATGAAAAAACTGACATGGTTGCTCTTACCATTTTTGTTTATTGTTTCATGTGAAGATAATAAACAAGAAGAGGATGATGTAAATCCTTTGGTTGGTGTTTGGGAAATGACAACAATGAGTGTGTCTATCAATAATGTCACAATTGATATTGAAATTGGTACGGAAAACAACGAAACCTACGTTTTCAATGAAGATGGCACATACAGTTATCAAGGCGTTTATGAAGGTGATTCTGATAGTGGTAGTGGGACTTGGTCTTCAACTGAAACAACATTGACATTAACTGAAGATAGCATTGTTACTATTATCACATATGAATTAAACGGAGATATACTTTCAGTCAATTACTCAATTACTATAGAGGGTGTAGAATATATATTTAACGGTACTTACGAAAAACAGTAAGTAATCGCCTTACTTAAATATAGTTTGAAGTGCTTTTAGGATTCTATTTGAATCCTAAAAGCACTTCTCCATCTTTTTATGGCGGATAATTTCAAACAACGTATATCCGTCACCGATGATCGTATATCCTGATTTGAGATAAAACGGGACGGCGATTTCACGCGCAAAAATGTTTTGGAACCATTTATATTACTAAACCGTTTATTATTTACAAGGTTTAAAAACCAATCAAACAAAAGTTCTGGGGTTGTTTATTAAGTTGCAAATGAATTTGTATAAGCAAAAAATACTAATCTTAATTGGAATTATGATCTTCGCAGGCTGTGCGAGCAATACATCAAATCGTTCAGGCTCTCTTCAAGATGCAATGGATGCCGCAGCAGCCGATGACAATGATGATAGAATGGTTGATACTGAGTTTGAAACAGATGAATATATTGACGATATTGATAGCTTAAACATATTCTATGCAGAAGACCCAAAACCAAAAAACAAACCTTTATTTGGTGTCCCGTATTATCAAATAAAATATTCTCGACAAAACTTTTTTTCTGAAAATCTTGATTATTCTAATAAAGTCAGTTTTTCAACAGGAAACAATTTCAATGATTATATTAAATCATTTCTTTCACTTGAAATGGGTATCGGTATTGTCGATATTAGAAAAAATAGCCCCGTTTATGATTCAATTGAGAATACTGCTCATCAATTTGAAATTGGGTTAACATATTTGACAGATATACCTCAATACTATTTCCCTGAAACCTTTCATCCTTTTTATACCCTCAGTATTAAAAGAAGTTCATTGTTTTGGACTTATCGAAACCCGATATTTGCAAATGAATATGATGAATTAGGAAATGTAATTAATGTTGAAACTATTGAAAAAGATTATTTATTCGGTTATGATGGTTTAATCAGTATCGGTTCCATAATACAAATAAATGAATTTTTTAATCTGAATGGCTGTATTGACTTTGGATATACTTATTGGGATTTAAAAACCCATAAAGGGTTTAACAATGATGTTTTTAACAATAATATGTATATAAATGGCAGTCTTTCAATCAGCTTGACATTAAACAACTAAGCCTGCTCAGTGACTAATGCAACGCTTTCTCCATCACCTTATGATGAATCGTTTCAAACAAGGTATATCCGTCACCGATGATCGTATATCCTGAGTTGAGATAAAACGGGACGGCGATTTCACGCGCAAAAAGTTTGATCTTTTTGCAGTTGTTCTCAGCTGCATATTGTTCCAATTCTGTCAATATTGCTTTCCCGACGCCTTGATTTTGATAAGTCGGTGCGACACCCATAAACCGGATTTGGGCTGTGTCATCTGTTATAAATCTGATACACCCGACACCGCAAATGTCATCATCCTGTTCCGCCATGATGTGATAAAACTCATTTTCTTCCGGGACTTTCTCACTCCCCTTCGGCTGCCCCCACGGTTCCCGCAGGATTTTCCACCTTAACTGATAATATCGCTGAAAATCCAGATCTGACTGTGGAGAACGGATCGTAAAATTATTTGTCACATTCATCTAAGATCGGATACCATAAGCGGGGTTTTTGTCTTTCAACTCCTTTTTCAATCACGTTTCCTAATCGAAGTAAAACAGGTTCTTCCCATGCTCTGCCGATGAACTGCATTCCAACCGGAAGGCCGTTGGAGTCATACCCAACAGGAACGGACAATGCCGGCAGTCCGGTGAAATTCGCCATCGATGCAAACCGCATCAGTTCCGTTAAGACTTCTAAATTAGATTCGCCGTCCGGTAAAGCATCGTTTGGAATCGGCGGTGCTGTGCAGGCGGTGGACGGCGTGATGATTACATCCACATCATCCAAAATACGGAAAAACTCCCGGATCGCCATCGTCCGTACACGCTGGGCCTTGATGTAATCCCTACTGGTCAGCGACCGAGCCATCGCCAGATTAATTCGGACATCCAATCCAAAATCTTTCCGGTGGTTTTGATAATGCGGATCCATGGCTGTAGCCATTTCAGAGGATATGGTTATCGCATGGGCAATTCGAAATGCATCCAGGTTGGAGATGTCAATCTCAATCTTTTCAGTACCTGCATTGACAAGCAGGTCGATAGCTTTTTCACAGCGATCGACCACCTCAGGAGAAGCATCTTTAAACCATTCGGGGTAAACGCCAATTTTAAGACCCTTCAAGTTACTGTTGTTCAAGTCATTGAGGTGAACCGGCGGCTGCTTCATCGACCATTTATCATGGTCGTCTCTGCCCGAAATGATGGCGTATAAAATGGCTGTATCTTCCACGGATGCCGTCAGCGGCCCGATATGTGCCACACTCCAACAAAGCGGAGCTGCGCCGTGTTCGCTGATCCGTCCGAAAGTAGATTTGAGTCCAACAACTCCGCATAAGCTGGCAGGGATGCGAACCGACCCGCCGCCGTCTGCACCGATTGCTCCGGGGCAAAGTCCTGCTGCAACGGCTGCCGCAGATCCGCTGGACGATCCGCCGGAATAATGATTCATTTTGTACGGATTTCGAACCACACCGTCATGGGGATTCAATCCGGTGACGCCGATCCCGATCTCGTGCATATTGGTTTTCCCGATCAGTAACGCACCGGCTTTTCGTAATCGTTCAACAACGGTGGCATTTTGCTCGGCGGGTTTCGTCCCGAGAAATTTTGTACCGACTGTGGTTGGATACGGGATCATATCCAATTCGTCTTTGATTGCAATCGGAACGCCGTCTACAATACTTAACGGATTTCTGTTTTTTATTCTATCTTCCGAGGCTTTCGCCTGATCCATGATGGCTTGTTTATCGAAATACGTAAAGGCATTGAGTGATGGATCATTGCCATTCGAATCTTCCATTGCACGAAAAACAGTTTCAGCTACCGAAACTGGTGATATTAATCCTTTGCGGTAAGCCGATGCATAATCTGAAATGGTTGGGATATCAGCTTGCGGACCATCTTTTAAAAACCCGTCAAGTTGTTTCAGCGTAATTGGTTCCTGATCAAGGTGTTTATCTGACGGTAAGTGAAACGGATGATTGGTTGTCGGTTCTTCGATATCCAGTTTGCGGAGTCTCGGTACACCTGCGGCATCAAGAAGACTAGGGACGATGAACCATTTCGTCCATTTGCATTGTGCAAGATTTGCGACGAGTTTTAACAGAATTCCTGCTAATCGCGGCGCTTTAACCGGCTGCAGATCATAAGCCATATTTACCTCTTTTTAATGATGAATGATTTTTACGATTCAAAATGTTTCAAATAAAAATAGCATTGAAGCATCAATGCAAGAAAGATCAGGTCGGCAAAACCAAAGAGTGTGACAAAAAGAACGTGAGGAACATCCCCGAAAAAATAATAGAAAAAAGCAATCCCGGAATACGCGAGTTTATACAGCGCACCCACCAAAATCAAATCCCTGTTTTTAACCAAATCTCCCTGATAGATCAGCCAATATGCAATTCCGATCACCAACAGAAAAGCACCGATCAACGAAATGTATCCTGTAAAATCAGGAAGTTTGTGTGCAATTCCAAGGATTCCAAATGCCGCTTTAAAGAAAAATGTGAAAACGATGCCCAGCACAATATCATAAATGGCAGCGACGAGAAATAACTTTTTATAAAACGGTTCGCGTTTTAAGGTCATGATGTTTCCTCCGTAATGTTGAAAAGGATTGGGTAAATTTACATCAGAATAAAAATGGATAGGCAATATCCTTTTTTTGTTTCCACGATTTACGGTTTTATATTTCCACATGTCCAGATCAATGAAAATGCGAATTTTTCTGCCAATATTTGTTCTTATCGTTCAGGTTGCAGTGGGACAAGAGAGGATTCAACTTGTCGGTCAAGTCACCGATCAAGAAACAAACGAACCGCTGATTGGTGTCAACGTTTTGGTCAAAAATACATTTATCGGTGCTGCCACAGACAGCAAAGGCGAGTTCATGATCTCCGAGCTCTCCGTTCAAGATTATATATTGGTTTTCTCTATGATTGGATATAAAACCGCTACCGTTCGGATTTCGCCCCTGAAGAATTCTCAGTTTATGAATGTCGCATTAGAGCAGGATGTTCTTTCCTCCCCACAAGTCATTGTCACCGCGTCCCGCAAAGCTCAAGATATCATGGATGCTCCTCTCTCCGTTTCTGTGATCAGTCCGCGGAGTATTCGGGCAAAATCTGCGACCAGCTTAACAGAAGTGTTGCCGTATGAAGCGGGAGTCAATACCGTCAACGGACAATTGAATATTCGCGGTGCATCCGGTTATACGATGGGTGCTGGAGAGCGGTCGCTGATTCTGCTTGATGGTGTTCCGCTTCTCGGAAGTGCCGCCGGGAATATCAGCTGGACGGTCGTTCCAACCTCAGAGATTGAACAGGTCGAGATCATCAAATCCGGCGGGTCGGCGTTATACGGATCAAGTGCGTTGGGCGGAGTATTAAACATCATTACCCGAAATGCTCCCTCCAAACCCGAAACGAAACTCCGAACAAAATTAGGTCGATACAGCCAACCCAAATATGATCAATGGGAATGGAGAGATTCTCCCGGTCAATATCAACTGTTTGAGGTTACACATGCCAGACCCTTCGGCAATCATTCCGGCTGGGTTCGTCTTCAACGAATAGCGGATGACGGGTTTACTGAGTTAGGCTGGGAAGATTCCTGGAATATCACCGGAAAGTGGAAATGGAATTATTTATCGCAATATACCGCATCGTTGTACGGAAATTATTACACAGACACTTCCGGGTTGATCAATCAATGGAAGAGTCCTGCCGATCCGTTTGAAGCGCCTGAAGGGGACGGTGAGGATTACGGCGTCGGCAGTAAACTTAACATCAATGGATTTTTCAATTATGTGTCATCGCCGAATTTATCTGTCAAGCTGAAAGGTTCGTTGTATGATGTTCATTGGAAAAATCACGGCAGAACCAACCAAAACTACTCCAATGAACAAAAGATCTTTTCCGAGATTCAATTAAATTCGAATCTTCTTTCCTCTCTAAATGTAACCACCGGACTCACAGCCCAACATGGACTGATTGATGCCGAGATTTTCGGGAATCACACCAGTATGTCTGCGGCATTTTATCTATTGGTACAGCAACGTGTTTTCTCCAAGTGGACGGTTTCAGCAGGAGGACGGTTTGAGAGTTACCGTGTGGATGAAAAACTGTTGGACGAAACCTTCGCACCGCAAATTGCAGTAAATTACAGACCGATGGATTGGATGGCCATTCGTTCATCATTCAGCCGCGGGTTTCGTGTCCCGACCATTGCCGAGCTTTTCACCGAAAGCCAAATGGGCGTATTTGTTGTGAAACCCAACCCGAATCTGATTCCTGAATACAGTATGTCCGGTGAATTAGGCGGAACAATTATGATGCCGTTGGGACGCTGGGCTCCTCATTTCATAATAGACGGTGCGATCTTTTTCAATGAGTACAGCAATCTGATTGAACCCAAACCTGATGACAACGGGGTGATCCATTTTGAAAATGTGACCAACGCAACAATATCCGGTACGGAAATTGGAGTAAAACTCGGAGTTTTCGATAATCTTTTGGAGTTCGGCGGAGCTTATACGTATTTAGATCCGGTCGAAATTAATGCTTCCGGGAGTGTAATTGATACGTTATCGTATCGATTCAGACACACATGGGTTCAATCCATCATCGTTAATGCTTTCGGATTTTCCACCGGGATTGAATACCGATATTCCAGCCGGATGGATAAAGTACAGTTATTTGATGAAAACGAGATAACCGGCAGTGATAAGCGTGTCCCGGTTCATGTATGGAATGCCCAATGTGGTTATCAATATTTGGGTTGGGAAGTTCAGCTCAGAGTAGAGAATATATTTCAGTATTATTACACTGAACTCGAACGGAATATGGGATCTGAGCGATTTATCTCACTTGATATCCGCAAGATATTCTAGAAAAATATTTAGGGGATGGATTCTTTGTGGAAAACTTTTTTCAGTCTATCACGAAGTTTTTCAAGCGTCCCGCGACTCAGCAAAATCAAACCGACCCCGTAAGGAATCCACGAAACCGCATAGAGGATTGTTCCACTCCAAATCCAAATTTTATTGTCGGTCTGAACATACATAATCCCGGACATCAGGATTCCGCCGTAGCCGACAAGAAGCCCGATTGTGATTAAAACAATGCTTAATATAGATTTATTTTTACTCATATTTCGTTGGTAAATTTATCGTACTTTTTCAATATGAAACCTATATACATATCCATTCTGATCATTTTTGGATTCCTTCATGCAGAAGAGCCTGACCGGTTTTCTTCTTTTTCCAATTGGATGAGGTCCACGCCTGCTTATTTCGGCGCAGGACTTTCTAATGCGGTAAACGATCACACAAACCAGTTTATTCTCGGGAGTGCTTTACTCGGTGCAGGGATCGCTACCCGATTTGATAACCGAGTTCAAACGTATTTCCAGACGAATAAACCATTGCCAAAGAACTTATCCCGATTGGGAGATCATTACGGATTTTTGGGAGCACCGGTGATTCTTGCATCTACCATACTCGGATCTTCCTTGGCGTACAAAGATCACAGGCTTGTTGTATTCCGCAAATTAGAATTCGCTACAGCAGCATTTTCTTGCAATACCGCAGTGACCTATTTTCTTAAATATACTGTGGGGAGAAAACGCCCAAATGGTGAAAACAACCGATCCTTTCCATCCGGACATACTTCAAACAGTTTTGTCACGGCAGCCGTTGCGCATGAATTATTCGGTAATACGGCGGGAACGATTGCGTATTTATCCGCTGTGATTGTAGGCATCAGCAGGATCAATGATAATAAGCATTATTTGAGTGATGTTCTCGTCGGGGCCGGAATAGGAACTGCGATCGGACGCGGATTCGCTGCGCAGTACAAAGATCAATCCGTAGCGTATACGGTAAGTCTAACTGGGGATGGGTTAAGAATTATACTCCCTTTATAAGGTAATTTGCTGATCATTTGATCAGCATGATCTTTCTCACCTGAGAAAATTTATCCGCCATCATGGTGATCAAGTACACTCCCGATGCTACCTCACGATAGGTTTTATCTTTTCCGTCCCATTTCACTTCATAGTGTCCCGGAGACATGTATTCTTCCAATAATCGGACCACTTCTTTCCCGTGCATGTCATAAATCATCAGCTTCACCCGGCTGTATTTTGCCACATCAAAGGGAATCGTGGTTTCTTTATTGAACGGATTCGGGAAGTTTTGAGAAAGGGAAAAATCCCCTGGAATATGTTGTAAATAAAATTTCTTCGGATTGGTGCAGCGAGTAGTATTATTCCCATCATACACCTCAACATACCACTCGTAAGGAATTCCAGTATGTAATATGTCCTTCCCATTAAATATCACATGATAATCTTGAATATTGACGATGGATGTATCCAACTGGTCGCCTCGTAAATAAAAATTGTACATCAGCGTATCATTATCAATATCCGTTGAAGGGTACCATTGAAAGTCAATCGTGGCCGAATCACCGATAATGTGGTTAATCAATTCAAAAGAACTTGGCGGATCGTTTACCGGAAGAATGCTGACAATCACCTGTGAAGTATCCTGGGTGAATTTATCTTGAACAAAGACATCCAATGTATCGATTCCAAACCAGTGTTTATCTCCTTTCAACTCAAATGAATTCACTTTTGATTCAAACATGATATTCTCACCGGAACGGATTTCCCATGTTAGAGTAGAATCATGATCATCGATATCCGTAACAAACGGGAATAAAGATTCATAGGAATTTGTAAACAGTTCATCTTCATGAAAAACGATCTCAGGGATAGTATCCAGCACAGGAGGATCGTTTACAGGCAGAACGGTTATATTGACGATCTGGATATCAGAAGCATGATTGTCATCTTGAACTTTTAGAATATACTGATTGGATTCTCCGAAAAAATTTGGGTTCGGAATAAATCTTGCATTGTGAGTTTCCGGATCAATTTCAATTTGAATATGCTCTTGATATTGTTCCAGTAATTCTTGTGGATTTTGCGGCGTACTTGGAGAGTAAAACCACTTATCCGATACTATTTTGGTTTTCAAAGACGGTTCATTTAAATATGCAGACCATGTCAGCGTGGTTTTGTCATTATCAACATCTTCAACATAGAGACTCAAATTGAGTGCAAACTCTGTGTCTTCATCCATGACAATATCCGAGATGGGTGATAAACTTGGTGAATCGTTTACGGGAAAGACATGGATTCGAAATGTCGAGGAATCTGTGTACTCCCCATCAGAGATAAGAAGGGTTGCTTTATCCATCCCAAACCAATTGTTTGGCGCATAAAAATCCATTGTGTTTTCACTTCCGGAGGCCGATAAATGCTGCATCCCTGTCACTCGTATTTTCATGTCCTTGAATAGATCATCCGGATCAACAACAAAGTCTTTCCACCGTAGATCTGAGATACGCAAGAAGCCGTCTTCATAAAATGCAGTATCCGGAAGAATTTTGGATAGTCTCGGTGGGTCATTCACAGAAATGATTTCAATCGGTAACAATGTAAAGTCTTTGAATTCACCGTCGCTGACTATAACAAGCAGAGTATCATGTCCAAACCAGTTTTGCGGAGATACTAAAATTCCCATCTCACGGTTTTGAACAACCTCGATATTTCTCCCGCTTTTCACCTCCCAGGATAAGCTGTCAACCGAATCATCAATATCAACAACTCTATTGTTCCAATCTGAAAACCGAATCAATTCTTCCTGGTCTTCCAAATATCGCAGTTCGGTGAAGTTATTAATAAGAATCGGCGGGTCATTAACGGGTTCCACCCAAACAATAATCTCATTTTCATCAAAATATTCTCCGTCAAATACCGTGACGGTTAAGGTGTCATTTCCGTACCAATTTGATTGGGGTATTAAGACAAATCCGTTTGGATTTTTCTCCGCTTTTGTTGCCTGCCCATCCATGACAGTAAAGATCATCTCTTCTGATGTGTTATCTATATCTTGGATCCATTCATACCAGTCCTGGATATACACAGGTATGGCCTCATCTTCGTTTCCGGAATATTCAGGAAGGGCGTTCGTAAATATCGGCGGATCATTTACCGGCAGAACACTAAGGGTAACGTAAGCAGTATCTGTCAATGCGCCATCTGAGAGGATGATGGCTGCAATCTCAGTTCCAAACCAATCTTTCGGAGCGGAAAAAACAGCGCTTGTATCATTCGCCTTTATTATCACACTATCCTCTCCGCGAAATGCCCACGTCATATCACTCAATTGATTATCAGGATCCTTGATATTCAGATGCAAATCGGACAGGAAAATCGTGAGCGAATCATCTTCAAAAAATGTGATATCATCTAAAAGTGAGAGCACCGGCGGGTCGTTTATGGGACGTACTTTAACCTTTAATACTGCAGTATCACTAAGCATTCCATCTGAAACATGCACAATCAGCGAGTCATTCCCATACCAGTTTTTCAACGATGAAATCGTAAATCCGTCGACTCTTTTTTCGGCAATTAGGTTCTTGCCGGCAGTTACTTGTATTTGAAGATTCGATCTTTCCGTATCCGGGTCATCAACTTTTTCAAGCCAATCCAAAAGATCAACATCAAACATCATATCTTCATCAAACTGGATCAAATCAAAATACCCGGTAATAACAGGCGGATCATTGACTGGATAAACGGTAACAATCGTCGAGGTTGTATCCGCCAAAATTCCATCAGACACAATGACAACCACCGTATCAGAACCGTTCCAATTCTCATCATTACTGTAAAGGATGGAGTCCGTTTCCGATATGATTTGAATATGATCACCGTGTAAAAATGTCCAAGATAATTCTTGAGGGATGTTATCAACATCTTCAACCGATTCATAAAACGCTGAATAGGGACGTTTCAATGTGTCGTCTTCTGCCCACGTGACGGCTGGCAGTTTATCGATAAACTTCGGCGGGTCATTCACAGGATTTACAATCATGGCAAGAGTCACAGCAGCAAATAAATCACCGTCCGAAACAAAAATCTGAATGGAATCTATACCAAACCAATGATCCTCAGCGGTAAAACGAATGACTGTATCTTCTAATACGGCATTAATACTATGTCCGGAAACAACACTCCAGCTTAGATCGCTGATCGGGTTGTCAATATCCTTAATCTCGTCAAACCAACGACTGATATCCGCATTCCATTCTTCATCTTCCGTTACCTGTAAAAAGAGATTTTCATTTTCAAAAACCGGCGGATCGTTCACGGGCATTACTTCAACATATAAAGCTGCCGTGTCTAATTCCATTCCGTCCGTAATGATTATGGCAAGCGTGTCATTCCCATTCCAATCTTTGGGGGAATATGCTTCTAAACTATTGCCAAATAACTTTAGGGTGATATTCTCGGTTGATTCAATGCTGAAATTCAAATCGTCAAGGGAATCCGGATCAAATATCTGCCCTCTCCATTCATCATATTGGAAAACTAATGTGTCATCTTCATCAAATTTTAGATGAAAACGGTCCAAAATAAATCTGGGTGGATCGTTAACCGGTGTAACCTGAATATGAAAAGTCACAGAATCCAATGAATCAATTTCTGAACGGAAGATAAATCTATCATCCCCCGTATAGTTCAAAAAGGACACATAGGTTAGTGTGGTGTCTGTGAGGGTCGTTACACCCCATTTTGCGGAATCTGAAATGAAGAATTGAGTTGAGTCTGTAAAAATTTCTTTCAGTTCGATGATCATTGAATCATCTTCTGCAATTGTAAATAGGAAATGATCCCGATTGGGAAGAATTGAGTTTGGCTGGCTGTACATCCATGCAAAACATAATAAGAATATCCGAAGAATGTTTCTCGTTAATGTCTTTTTCCTGAATGGATTTATTGAGTGGTACAGCTTCATCATTTCACAATGGATTTGTATTATCTTGCGGAAAAAATTACATATAATCGACCACTACCAAAAAGGCGGGATATTATAAAATCACTGTTGGACAATAACGCAGTCGACTTCGCTCTGATGCACGAAGTTAAAGTCGTTTTTTAGCAAAAGCACGATCTGAAGGTGTTTTCAGATATTTTTCAAATGCCAATGCTCTGCTTCGGTCTGTAAATGTAATACAGGTTTTTATTTTCCAAGGTTTATATTTTTTGGTATAACTGCTTTGGCCGTTATTGTGTGAAACGAGACGCTTTTTAATGTCTTGAGTGAATCCTGTATAATACTTCTGCGGATCATTAATAGATTGCAGTATATAAACGTAATATGTTTGCATTAATCTAACTTATTAAGAACCATTCAATTCTTAAAAAATAAATCGAGTCTACTGCGATGTAGCTCGTCATATTATTATGATTAATATTCCCGCTTACGCCCCTCGAAAACTCGATGCTTCAGCGCGGTCACCTCCGCTCTATCGAGCGAAGGCGAGTGGAGGCGGGGAGAGTCGAACTCCCGTCCGAAATAAAACCCCGAAAAACGTCTACATGTGTAGTCCGCCGGATAATCTTATCTTGACTGCATCCGTGAACCCCTGCAAATCAAGACCAGCTCATGAAGTCTCATTCCAAAGCCATGAGCATACTTTGGAACCAGCCTGTAAAGATGACGCCCCTGGATAAAACTACAGGCAAAATTTTATCCGGGACGACTCACGTCAATTAAGCGTAAGCGACTTGGCCGTAATTGGCACTTATTTTGTTTTTCGAGTGATTAACGAGCTACCCGAAACCTCGACATGCAGTCTGACAGCGTTCTTATCCCGTCGAAACCGGTCGCCCCCATTGTTAAATATCTACTAAAATTTACACAGATTCAGGGGTATGGTTCCCGGAATTAAAATTTTTGACCCACGGAAAAATGGAATGCGGGTTTTGTCCATTGTCCGTTTCGATATCCTACACCATAATCAAACCGAAGTGTCTGCAATATCGCAATCGGGATGCGGAACCCAAGACCGGTCCCGAACATGGGCTCTTCGTGCAATATATTTTCGATCTCATCTCCTGCAACACCGGCATCCAAATATCCTACGGCTGTTAAACCAAATTCCGTCCCGAATTTTGTTGCATACCGCGGAATAACTGTCTGACGTAATTCAAATGAAGTGATCAGCGTATTGATACCAAATCGAGTTGGATCATCAACAAATACCGATGAATCAGGAGATATCCAGCCTCTAACGGTTTCAGCGCCGCCGATATACCGCTTAAAAAAGTCATGTTCATTATCGCCAAACAAGAAATTTCCTGTCACGTTTGCGCAGGCGACTAATTTCTTTGCATCTCCGGCCAACGCATGAAAAACACTATAGGATTGACTCCAATGAAAACGGTGTCTCCGATTTCCGGTAATATCAAATTCCTGTTTCAGATCATGGGCAATCAATATACCCTTAGTCGGGTTGATATATAAATCACGCGTATCATACATTGGTTCAAACTCGACAGATACCCCTTGAAATAATGTTTTATCTGAAAGCGATTGTTCGGTTATCTCAAAATCGATATTGGTTTTAAACTTATATCCAAAGTACCGCCCAAACGAAAATTCTAAGTTTCTTGAAACAACATCAATCAGCAAATACGGATGAACCCAAAAGTTTTTCCCGACATTGGCTGAAAAAGAAATATGATCCCCGGCAATCCATGGATCTTCATATTCTATTCCGTAAGATGTTCGTCCTCCAAATTCTCCGCCAACGGATACGATTTGATTTCGACCCCGAAAATTATTGATAATCAGCCCGCCGGAGAATATCCATCCGTACTCTTCCGTATGGATGGGGAGTATCCCAGGCAGGTACCGCCAGGATTCAATTACAAAGAACCGAAGGGATCCTGATTGATCATCCGTTGGAATATACTCCCAGGAAACGTGACTGAAAATTCCAAGATTTTCTAATCTGTCTCTGTCTTCATTCGCGGTTAATGAATCTAAGATCGTATTCGCCGGGTGTTGTATTTCCCTGCGAATGATATAGTCTTTTGTGACGTCATTACCGATAATCTGAATATCTGAAACCACATTGGTTTGCGCCATTGGTGTTGAAATGAAAAGGAATGAGGTGACAAAAAATAATAGACGACTGATATTCGTCGGCCGATAAAAACGATTACATATCCACATGTTTTAATTTTTTTAGTTTTCGATGTTCAATTCCTTCATCTGAATACATATCCCGTACTGCTTTTCTTAGGTGCTCATCTAACACAAGGCTTTTCTGCTCAACAATCAAATGGACATCATCCACTTCTTGGATACCCATTTCGGTTTGTTGATCCCTGTACGTATGCCAAACACCGTTATATTCATGCGGTGTGCCATATACCTGTAAAATTTTATAACGAAGAATATCTGCAGATGTGAGCTGCGGAAATCCGGTGGGTTTACATTCAATATTTTTCACAACGGATGCGAGTAAATAATGATCGATCTCATGATTTTTCATGCTGTAAACGTAAGCAACATTAACAAAATGTAAATCCGTTCGGGTGATTGACACCGAAGATGCTTGACTGAAAGAGATAGTCGCTTGTTTAATCGGAAGGCGTATTCCTTTTTCGGTTGTGTGGTAGGTTTCCCAATACCGAACATCCATGGTTGTATCAGGGATGAGGGACAAGACCGTTGGAAGCGTCGCTCCCCAGTTTGCCAGAGATTCCTTGTTGTGAGTCCATCCTTCCGGGATGGGTGTTCGCATGGGATAATCTGCCCGGTCAAGAACAGGCGACAGCGGGGGGACACATCCCGCAATAAGAACAAACCCGATCAGAATAACATATTTAGGAATATTCACGGTGGAATTTAAATCGGTTTTACCATTGATATAAAAAAAAAGCCCCGGTTCGGGGCTTTTTTCTTATAGAAGCCTATTATTTACGGCCTCGTGCCATTTTTGCACGGGAAACGTTTCCGTCTTTATCGATAAAATACAGGAATCCGGCTTCACGCAGTACTCCGGCATCTGCAACTTTTTCGGCATTCCCGCCGCCTTTACCGGCTCTAGCCATTTTTGAACGCCATACGTTTCCGTCTTTACCTAAATAATACAGGAAACCTTTTTCTTTTGTAATACCTGTGGTTTTTACGACTTCTGCCATAATACCTCCATGTTAGTTGTTTATTTGTTAATGAACTAAGATTAAATCTGATCCTCACTCAGGAGAAAGTGTACGCCGAGTACCAAATAAATGTCAAGACTTTTTCTCGACGAACGACCGACGAGAAAAAATATCGTGTTTTTCAAGGATTCTTCCTAACTTTCCACCCGTTGTTTTATATGATTTATGCCCCGGTAGCTCAGCTGGATAGAGCAACAGCCTTCTAAGCTGTGGGCCACAGGTTCGAATCCTGTCCGGGGTACAACCATTTTCCCTCAGCAGAATTCATCGTTTATTGGTAAAAGTTTTGAATTGTTTTCTTTGATACTGAGTAATTAACACCGGCATCACAACCAACGTGCAAAGTACCACCGGTAATAACCCTGGCAAAAATACCCTCTCGCGGCATTATACAATCACCTGTAATTGTTTTTATTGCACAGGCAGCATGGCATTCCTTCCCAATCTGGGTCACTTCTAACACGATCCCAGTTCCAAGATTTATACGATCTCCAATTCCGATATCGCTGAAATCAACACCCCGCGTTACGATATTTTCCGCAAATGCTCCATTAGCAAGCTCCGGAATCATGTCTTTCATTCTATCTATACTCTCACCAGGCAGTAATGAAACCTGACGGTGCCAATTCCCAGCATGAGCATCAGATTCGATTCCCCAGCCCTGTTTAAAGACAGCGGTCTTAACATTTTTTTTAACGATACCCTTTTTCTTGCTTACGCAAATCGCTTCAATATATCCCATGTGTTACTCCGTGAAGTTATAAACGTTTATTAGTTGGTCTAGCTGGAACTCTTCGTATGCTCCCACCAGGATGTATCCATCAGCTTGACCGATGGATGTCAGCATATGTGAGCCTTGCTTAGGAACCAATGTAACAATCGGAACGCTCTCTTCGCTTTGGCTCAATCGAACTCTGAAAAATTGAGATCTATCAGAGGAGTTTTTAATGCTTTCCTTCAGCTTGGCACAAACAGTTGGCAGTTCCATTGCCTTGCCGGCTTGCCTGTTGATCATTCTTTTCACATAATAGTGAAAGCAGATGAAAGCTGATACAGGATTCCCGGGAAGCCCCACAAGTGCTGTATTGTCCTTGCTAGCGAAGAACAATGGTTTCCCCGGTTTTTGAAGTATCTTCCAGAAGATCTCTTTGAACCCAACTTCTGCTGCCGCGGCTTTCACATGATCGTGTGGACCGACGGATACTCCACCAGTACAAATGATCAAATCACTTTCTTTTGCAGCTCTTTCGATCGCTCTCATCGTCATATTATACTCATCCCTTATGCGCTCTGATCTGATTAATGCCGCCCCGGAAGCGATAATTGCTCTGCGCATCATGGGTGTGTTTGAATCATAGATTCTGCCTGCAGACGGATCATGAGAATCAGCATTGATTTCATCTCCTGTCACAAGGAGGGTTACGTTCGGGCGTGCAAATACTTTGACCTCTTGAACACCAACCGAAGCCAATAAGCCGATCTGTGGAGCCCCTAGTACTGAACCTGACGTAAGCAGGATACTCCCTTCTGTGAACTCCTCTCCAGCTTTTCGAACGTGCTGTCCTTTCTTGCGTACTTTTAAGATCTGAACCTTTCCTTTTGACTCAACACAGTCTTCAATCGGAATGACAGTATCACATCCAACTGGTATCTTAGCTCCAGTGCTTATTCTGATCGGTTCAGCTAACTCGAAAGTTTTGGTGAAGGGTGTGCCAGCTTGGCTCTCGCCTGCAATCTTAAATACTGTAGATTTCTCAATATCTGAACTTAGTGATTCAAAATTGATGGCAAATCCGTCCATTGCACTGTTATCAAAACTCGGCATTGGGATGGGGGATTTGATCTCCTCTGCAAGAATTCTACCTCCGGAATCATCCAACGAGAGTGTTTCGGTTCTGCGTCTGATTGGGAAATCATTCATGAGCTGGATCGCTTTATTTACATCAATCATTATATCTTCTCCGCAAGTATTTCCGATAAGCAATCCGTTTAATGCCCACCGCCCCACATCATCGGGAAGACGTGCAACAATCCTGGGAATAATGCTTCAAGGCTCTCTTGAGCTCCCTTCGAACTGCCCGGTAGGTTTATGATCATTGTCTCACCACGGACACCTGCCAGTTCCCTGGAGAGCATTGCGAAGGGGGTGCGGTCTTTTCCGTGTTTTCTAATTGCCTCAGCGATCCCAGGAGCTTGCTTGTCAAGGAGACCAGCTGTGGATTCCGGTGTCATATCCTTGGGCCCGAATCCAGTACCACCTGTTGTGAAGATCAAATTCATCTGATCTTTATCAGCGAGAGTCTTCACCCTATTCGTGATTTGATTCTGATTGTCGGGTAACACATCATAGATTGGTACTTCAATCCCTCTTTTCTCCAAAAATGATTTAATAATCTGTCCCGATTTATCCTTTCGCGTTCCAGCATAAGTCGAGTCAGAGATAACCAACACGGCTGCTTTCAGCGCTTGTTCAAAGGTATCGGTAAAATCACCTTTACCACCTTTCTTGTGAATCACTTCAATCTCTGAAATTCTAAGCTGACTGTCTAATGGTTTCAACATATCTAAAGCATTGAGCAGCGCAACTGTGACCGCTGTGATTGCTTCTATTTCTATACCGGTCTTCCATACTGTTTTTGCCGACGCTGTAGCAGTCAATGAATCAGTCCCTAATTCAAATTCAATCTCGATTTGATCAACAGGTATCGTGTGGCAAAAAACAATTAGTTTAGAGGTTGATTTACCTGCCATAATCCCAGCAGCTCTTGCCACTTCGAGTACATTCCCTTTTGGAACAGAATTTTCCTTGATCCTTTTGATCGTTTCTGGAGAGGTATATAATGTCCCCTGCGCTTTAGCGGTACGCAGAGTGTTGAATTTTGCACTTACATCAATCATGATCTATTTCCTTTACAATTTGATTTTTGAGCCCCAATAAATAGGGAAGTAAATATTCCAACGACTTTCCTGCGATCAGGGCGATTAGCAGGTTACGAGTTAACAAAGATAGCACAGCCACAACTGAAATCACTAGGAGATCCAGATGATTTTCAGCATTTTTGGAGAAAGCGATCATTCTCCATGAATCAAAGATCAGTAACCCCGCCAACAGAGGAACTGGGATAAGGAAGACCAAGCTCGTGACTCCTGGGATGAGGGCTAACATGAGCAAGCTAATTCCTAGGATAATAGTTGTTCCTCCTGTCTTCCCTCCAAATTGGGCATGGGCTGCCATTCCTCCTGCACCATGACACATGGGAAACCCGCCCAAAAACCCAATAAAAACGTTTCCTGTACCGATCGTTGCAGCGAGACGTTCTGGAGTGACTCTCTGAGCCTGTTCACCCCACAGTTCATGACTCGTCCTCGACGCAGCAAAAACAGCATTCCCGAGTGTCAGCGGTAATTGTGGCAAGATAAGCAAAACAAAACTTTGAGAGAGAAAGTGAAGTTGAGGATACTTCACAGAAATCAGGTGATTCGAGCCAGCGATCCCTCTATCAATCCCTATATATTGGAAAATGAGGATACTCGCAATCACGATTAGTAAGACTCCAGGAATCTTTGGTGTTGACCTTAACACAACCAGCATGAGTAATACGAATATGAGAGTCAATATTTTTAGCCAAACAGCCATTTCTAAATTGGTATGTAGAAATCCTCCTCGCTCAATAACCAGACTTACTGCTTTCTGGGCAAGAATCAATCCAATACCCACTTGTATTCCAACGGTCACAGCAGGTGTGAACCAGGTTTCGATACGACTGATCAGCTTTGTCGAAACCAAGAAAAGCAGAAGGATTCCATAGAATACGGCTGTACTAGATATGAACTCTATTGAGAAACCATGAGAAAGGGCTAAAACTGCTACGGCTTTTAAAGGTTGCACAGAAATGGGAACTTTGTACAACCATCCCGTGATGACATAAATAATACCCCACAACAGCAACAGTCTACCCAGTGGAAATTCGTTAAAAACCACTAATCCAAATGTCAGAGGGAGCAGGGTTCCAAGATCAGCCACAGCTCCAGACCATTCATTTACGGCAAAACTGTTCTTCAATACCGAACCTTTAGTGTCATGACTATTTGCACTTTTCCTGTGCCTTAGTGACAAATCATCCCCCAATCTCAGACATTGAAGAGTATCCCTTTTTTGCTAAACCAGCTTCAGTTGCGTGTCCATCAATTGCGCGTTTTTGGATAAGGTTGGTAATTAAACTCTGAATCTTTTTACTGCTGAGTTTCTGTTCCATACAGCGTTTCAAATTCAATTTGCTATGACCGTACAGACAGGTCTTTACATCCCCGTTTGCTGTAACTCTGATTCGGTTACATGTACCGCAGAAAGAACGACTAAATCCGGCGATAATACCCACTCTCCCAACAAACCCCTCTGGCGATGAGATTAATGCTGTACTTTCCCTGCAATCCCCTTCAAAAATACTCGGATACGCATTAAGAAGCGTATCAATTATATTCGATCGCTGAGTGCTAAATGCGGCCCTAGGTTTACCATTAAAAGGCATTTCCTCGATAAATCGAATATCAAGGGGTTGACTCTTTGCTAATTCAGCAAACGGAATAATCTCATCATCGTTTATTCCATTTTGAACAACAACATTGATCTTCACTTTTAATCCGTATATCAAAGCAGTTTCGATTGATTGCCATACTTTGTCAAATGAGGATCGCTGCGTTATCTCTGAGAAGCGTGATGGTTTAAGAGTGTCAAGGCTAATGTTAACGCTTGAGAATTTATGATGCAGTAGTCCGGGAAGAAGATCGCCAAGTAAGACACCGTTTGTTGTAATGTGTACTGAATCAATTCCATCTAAGCCATAAGCATATTGCATGATCTCAGGTGTCCCAGGCCATACAAGAGGTTCCCCTCCCGTCAACCTGAGTTTTTTAACACCCATATCTGCGAATAGTGTCAAAACTCTCTTCATTTCGTTGAGGGTAAGTCGAGGTTTTTCCAACAGGGATTTATTCGGACCATCGGGCATGCAATAGCAGCAACGCAAATTACAATTGGATGTCACCGCTAGACGTAGATAGTCAATCACCCTTCCGTATGTATCAGATAATCGATTTAATGGTGCTTGGGTGAGGCGAGATGTAAAAGCAGATGCTGCAGGTGCACTGCCTGTTATAGCATCATGATTAGAATTATTTGTGTATTCGATATGCATTCTCCTTCCAGTGGGAGCTAATCACCGTGTTTCCTTAGTGACCGTATCGGCTTCATGTCATATCGTGAAACGACTTAGACAATTCGGCTAAGAGAATTAGTTTTAATTATGCTGAGTTATATCGTATATAACTCTTCCTTATATGAATTAAGTGCAATATGCACAATCCAGTTTTGTGAAATGGTTCAGTAATTTACCCAGGTTCTCGTAGAATTCATGATCTGTGGCTTCGAGTAATTTATCCACAAATAGCGGTACCCATACATTCAGGTGTTTGGTGAAAAAATCAGAACTGAGTTTCAATAACTTTTCATCTTGTTTTACAACGCTGTTAAAAAGGAGGTAATACATGAATTCCAGTTCTGTGGAAATGTGATCCGGAGGTTCCTTGTTCTCATCACTAGGATCCAGCCCAGCAGCGAGATAGAAATCTATTACCTGCTGGGTTGATTCACCCATAACCAGCTTCTGATTGTCCAGATATACCGAACTATATGGGGCAGCTGCTAATTGGTATGGTCCAACAAATAATCTTGAATATTCTACCTGGAGACCATCTAGAAACTCCATATCACCCTGAGGTCGTCGTTCTACTAACTGACGGGCTATACTACCCAACTCCAAACCTAATTCATTAAATACATTTACAATTAAGTTTGAATTTTCTGTAAAGCTTTCCTCTGGATATTTGAACATATCCGATAGTAGTTTATACGCATTCGCCCTCAGGGCGTCTTGTGAAGCTTCAGCCATCAGTATTCTTTAGAATTCATCTACGTAGAATACTTTAGGCCGAGTACCCTTTTCCTTCAAAAGGGTGAAGGTACTACGTTTGTCAATCAGCTTCTTTTCCTCACTCTTGAGATTATCCAAATCGATAAGCATACGGGCATCAGCCGGACACGTAACAACACACCACGGCTTATTACCATCGATTAGGCGATGGTCACAGAGCGTACATTTTTCAACAATCTCTTCGCGTCGTACACCATCATAGGTCTTTGCGCGATCAGGATTGTAATGCGGGAAAGGAACGTCATCGAATTTCTCAGCAACTTCTTTCGGACTTGAAGTTATTCCCGGCATAATCGCTTCATCATCTTCACGCCACTGGTGTTGCTGCTCCTCATTGAAGCTGATAACATCGTAGGGGCATGCCAGTTCACATTCCCTACAACCAATACATTCATCTGGATCATGTAACGTAAGTCCATTCTCAGATTTATGCATTGCCTGCGTGGGGCATTCTTTAACACAAGCGGCATTTTCACAATGGTTACACAATTTGGGGATGTACTTCCATTTCACATCCGGAAAAGTACCAATCGTTTCCTGTGTATGAAACGACCAATGGAAATCGTGATCAAGATTATTTTCAGTTTTACAGGCTATGTCACAACCGGCACAGCCTACACAATTATTCAGATCGATAATCAATCCATAGTTAGCCATGAATAACTCCTTTAACCTATCTTGACAATTTGTACACGGGTTACACCGCCGTGGCGTGCTGTACTGCCGCTAAGCCGATCATAATCTGCTGGCAGAATAGCATTATTGTTACCACCGCGTGGTTTGCGTTGAGCAAAGTTTTTTGCGGCAACTCTTCCGTATGCCCAGTGTCCCTGACCAAAACATTTTGCAACGGTCCCGGGACGCACACCTTCCCAAACTTTGAGATTGCACTCTAATTCACCTGAGGGTGAAATGATTTTTACCTGATCTCCTGTTTTGAGAGACAGTCGCTCCGCATCTATTGGATTGATCTTTGCGACATCATCCCAAATTTCATCGCCCGGATCGGCATCCTTATGCGATAAGTACCACGTAATGTTTGCGGAACGACCTTCACGATTCAGGCGAGAACGATGTTCAAAGAAAATAAATGGATATTTCTTTGAATCCCCTCTGCGGAATGGGGGCTCATAATGAGGAACAAATGCAAGTTCGTCACGCGCTGTATAATCACATTCACTGAGGATCGTATTGATCGTCTCACCATGCTTATCAGCATGTTCGCCAAGTGACTTTTTCAGCGTTTCACTATAAAATTCGAACTTCTTTGTCTCCGTCTTGAATTTATCCCACATCCCACGGTAAGCGTACTTCTTGGAATTCCAAACACCTTTTTCATAGAAATCATTCCAGCCTTTAGGTGCATCTCCATACTTTCCATAATTCTTATGCGAACTATCCCAAAGCGGATTAGTATAGTATTTCAACGCAAATAGCGAGAATTCCAGACTATTTTCAGGTGTTTTTCCTGTTTCAGGATCCTTAAACTCAGTTTGGAAGTAGTCCATGAGATTGGGGAATCCTTTTTTCTTCAGGCTTTCAGCGATTAACCACGGAACCTCTGTCTCATCCATTTTCACATCCCAGATAGGCTCAATAAGTCTCTTGTTCAGTGCGGCATATGCATGGAGGTTCTGCTTACTTTTAATAAACCCATACTTTTCAAACATATGATGACATGCCGGTAGGACAATATCAGCAAAATGACTCATCTCTGACGCGTGAGTTGTGATATGAGCAAAAAATGGAAGCTTCGTCATCGCTTTTTCCCAACGGTCCGTACCGCTGCACGAGAAGGTAAAGTTATTCCAATACCCGATTGCAGCTTTGATCTCATATGGATCTTCTGTTAGAATCGCATCTGCTGCATTATTGGTTACCACTCCCTTACCTGGTTTTCCTTTTTTCAGTGAAGGAAACTTCATATAGCCGCGTTGATCCATCTTTTTGTGTTTAGTCCCAACTTTGGCTATCTGATCGTAGTAAGGTTTATACGGAGGTACCTTATTAACAGGGATTTTCGAAGCGCGAACTGTACCGCCTTCGTTATCGACAGAACCGACCAGACCGTTGAGTGCATGAGCTGCTAATGCAGCATATCCACCCCGGACCTGCATTCCTGTCCCAGGAGAGACCCAAGAGATCGCTCTTGGGGCAGCGTTTGCAAATCCTCTAGCTACACGAATAATTTGATCAGCAGGGATTCCAGACCGTTTCTCCGCCCAGCGGGGTGTGTGATTTTTCAGTTCTATATTCCACCACTTTATCAGTCCATGGGAATATTTCTCGGTGAAAAGTGTTTCATCCACTTCTTTACCGGGAATGAATCGGTTCACACCATCGTTGAAATCGCCAACGAATTCCTTCGACCACAGACCTTCAACAAGGATGGTGTGTGCAATTGCAACCGCCAAAGCTCCGTCTTCACCGGGGATAACCGGTAACCATTCATCCGCTTTTGATGCTGTTACAGATAAGCGCGGATCAATTGCAGCAATTGTCGCCTGTTTCCTTACTTTCCCCCACATGGAGGTTGCGTGTGGAACTTGCCTGTTTGATGCAACTGGATCAGCTCCCCAACAGATGACATAACGGGTTTTTTCCAGATCATAATCACGATAGCCCCAGTAACCTTCTGTAAAAAATGATCCGAACTTTTCGGCTTCGGCACAGATGGCACTGTGAGAGATTCCGTTTGGTGATCCAAACACCTTTGGAAGAACCTCATAAATAACATCCCTCATGTACGTGTAACGACCACGGAAAACGACGAATTTGTGAGTCTCATTATTCTCACGGAGTTTCATCATTTTATCAGTGATAGCATCAATAGCTTCATCCCAACTGATCGGGACAAACTTTGGATCTTCATTACGTCCTTTTTGGGGATTTGTTCTTTTCATAGGCACTTTGATTCGATCAGGATCATAGACCTGCTGAATACCCATATGCGAACGCACACAGGCTTTACCATGATTGGCTAGGGAGTAGTCACTACCCTTAACCTTAACAGCACGACCGCCATGTACATTCACCTGGACTGGACACCAAGTAGTACAACCCTGACAAACACTTGTCACCCATTTTGAGGCACTCGCGCCCCCGCCCTTTGTTTCCTTGAAAGCAGCCATGAGCGGCAAGCAGCCGTTGACTAGCCCGATCAAACCCAGGCCAGTGATTGTTGAATACGAAATAAATTCTCTTCGAGTGATTCCCATAATACTCCTAACCTTTCAGCTAAAACGGAAAACCTTTTGGAATGTGGATTTGACCACCAATTATCATCAGATGTTTCATTCGGAACAGACCGAACGTTCCTCCGACACCCCATACACCCAAGTTAAAAGATTCCATAAAATCTCCTCTGAAGCGTTGGTTTTGATGATCAAACAATTGAATCATTAATATTTGAACTGAAAGTTCAAAAGGAACATAGTTTCAGCATCGCCCTCTTCGGGGGTCGTCATGCGAATATTGGGTGCGATATACAAACCACTGACAGGTTTGAATTCAAGCCCTGCGATGATGTAATTCTCAGAATCTCCATCATTATCAGTGTTTGGATCAAACATATCAAGACGACCATATACCCGGAGTTTATCGGATAATTTATAAATAGCGTATGCTGATGTGATCTGCTTTGAAAGTTCAGTCCCGGCATCATTGAAGGTGTTGAATTCACCGCCGACACGGATACCCTTGCCTGCATATCCACCGAATACTCCAAGTACCGTTTTGTTTTCAACAGTCGCTGAATCTACATCGTAGGGTTCAAAGGAGAAAGCAGCTCCAACGTTAAAACCATCTTTGGAGGAAAGCTTCTTTTGTCCCATCAATCCCTGAACTGAGATCTTCTTGTGTGAATCATTTTCGTTCTTCTTATAACCTGTACCATTAGTGTAGAGGGCACTCAGATGAATATTCTTACCCAGTGTTTTAGCAAAACCTACACCTAAATCAGCCGAGCTGGAGAATTTTTTCCGATCCATGGCTGACTTCTCTATAAATCGATAGCCCCAAGTTTTTTCCTGAACATTGAAAACGTTCATTCCCTGAAGCCCGAACGTGACTTTACCAAAGTTGGTTTTCCAGTCTACTTTGGCATATTTAAGGTAGACATTCTTCGGGGAATTCTTGTAATCAATATCCGTCGTTAATTTGAAGCTCAGGTTATCAGCAAGTTTATCGGTCAATTTCAGATAAACCCTTGATACGGTAAAACCAGCATCATTATCAGCATCTTTAGTTAGATCGTATGCATAGTTATAATGAACTACACCACCGATTTTCTGATCCCCAGCGAATAAGGCTGCGCTAAAGATTAACAATAAAATCAATATTCGTTTGGTCATGTTTTCTCCTATCATGTTTAATTTATGTATTGCCAGCATATCATATAACAATATATATATATACAATTTCCATGCCAAACGTGATTACAGGGTATAAATAAAAGCGTTTTCCCTCGGTAGGTTAGGTTTTTTACATTAAAGTAATATTAGCGTTTTGCGTCGATAATCCGACGGTGTGCGACGATTATTCGTCGATTGCAGATTGTTGAGTTATTCTTCTAGGTTCGCCAATTTGGTTTTCAAGGTGGATGCGGGAATTCCAAGAAGACGGGCCGCTTCCGCTTTATTTCCATTGGCTCTTCTCATAGCTTCCTGTATTAGACCACACTCAAAACGTGTCACACTCTCATTTAAGGACAGGTTAGATAATTGTTTTGAAGGCGTGAAGTAATATCTCTGATGACCCTCCAACATCTCAAGCGGTAAACATTCGGGATCAATGGGATCGCACTTACAAATGATGGATAATCGTTCTGCCAGATTTTTTAATTCACGGACATTTCCTTCCCAATCATAATCCATAAGGATAGACATTGTCCGATCATCCACGGGAACGGGTTTATCTAAAAATTGCTGTAGAAAGTGTTCGAGCAAGAGGGGAATATCTTCTTTTCTTTCACGGAGCGGAGGAAGAGTCATCGGAAATATATTCAACCTATAATAAAGATCCGCACGGAAGCGACCATCGTCCACCATCGCTTTGAGATCCTGTTTCGTGGAAGCTAAAAGGCGAATATTTACGTCTATAGGTTGGGTACCCCCAACTCGTTCAATGACACGCTCCTCTATTACTCTAAGCAATTTCACTTGCAGGTCGAGCGGAATATCATCTACTTCATCTAGATAAATCGTTCCGCCATTTGCTTTCTCAAACCGACCGATTTTTTTCTGTTGTGCTCCGGTGAATGCTCCTTTTTCATGACCAAATAATTCGCTCTCCAGAATATCCTTTGATAACGCCGCACAACTGACTTTGACAATTGGTTTTAAGGATCGGGTAGAATTGTGGTGTATCGTATCCGCGACAACTTCTTTTCCTGTTCCCGTCTCACCTATGATGAGGATCGTTACATCCTTGGGTGCTGCAGTGATTATCTGATTGTAAACCTTCTGCATGGTCTCACTTTTACCAACGATCTTGCCAAAAGAATATTGCTCCTGTAACTGTTCCCGAAGATATTTATTCTCCTTACTGAGCTTGTTAAAATTATCGATATGGTCAAGAATCTTGAACAATGCTTCAAATTCTATCGGTTTGGTAATGTAGTCATAAGCACCGAGTTGTATGGCTTCTACCGCATTCTGGATCGTAGCGAAAGCTGTCATGATGATCACTTCACCGTGATAGTTATTTTTCTTAATTTGATCGAGCAGTTGTAAACCGTTCATTTTCGGCATCTTCAGATCACTGATAATGACATCAAATTTTTCAGATTTTAAAACATCAAGTGCTTCAAATCCTGATTCGCAGATGCGCACATCATGTCCTGCATCGTAAAGTTCATCTTGAATCGTTATTCGTTGAATTTCTTCATCATCTATTATGAGTAATTTCATATCTAATATTCAATCCTTTTTAATAATGTTTGCGCTCTGGAAAGATCAGCAGGTGTGTTCACGTTATGGAAGGTCTTATTCGATCCACGAAAATTGGGTTTTATAATTCTTACTTCATCATCATCCAATTGTTCTATTAAGCCATGTAAGCTGAATTTTTTGGCTTTAATACGTTCTTCTATCTGTGGGATTAAAGAAGTGTTATAAATAGCACATAATGGTTCTATCCCGCGACCTGCATCGAATACCGTAACCGCATGCGATTCCTTCTGTTTGATGAGATACTTGATAATTTCTTGGGTGAGAAAGGGCAGGTCACAAGCAACGACGAGACAGGATTCTCCCGTGCAATTTTTCAATGCAGTATAAATACCGCCAAGCGGACCGATATTCTCAATAATATCTTGGTGCATGGGTAGGTTCAGGTATTCAAGCTCATCCGGTTTGTTTGTGATAAGCATAGGTGAAGGGTGAAAAACTGACAGCACACGAACGACCCATTCAATAATGGGCCTTCCATTCAAGTTTTTAAGAGCTTTATTAGAGCCCATCCGACTTGATTTTCCACCAGCCAGAATTGCAGATTGGATATCATCAGATTTCGGATCAGTTTGATCCAGAATCGGAAGTTTTAATTGGAAGATCGTGCCTTTCCCAGGTTCGCTAACGGCTTTGATCTCACCTCCGTGAGCTATCATAATATTCTGACAGACCGAAAGCCCCAAACCCGTTCCTTTACCTTTGGGTTTTGTTGTAAAAAGAGGATCAAAAATCTGAACGAGTTCATCTGCTGGGATACCCTCACCATTATCTCGGACCGTTATAATGATCACATTCTCAAATTGTTTCGCAGCTATTTCTATTTTACCGTCATGTTCCACAGCGTCAATGGCATTCAGTATGAGATTTAGAAACACCTGTTCAAGATGTTGGGAATCACCTTGAATTTTGGGCAACTTATCCTCAATTGATTTTGTAATCGAAACCTTTTTAGTATCCAATTGGATTTCCACAAAATTAGTTACTGAATCGATCACCGTATTCAGGTCAAGAACTCTCATGAATGGATCTTTCGCTCGAGAGTAATTCAATAAACCTTGGATAAGATTTTCAATCTGCGAGAGGGCCTTCTCCATTAGCTTAATGTATTCTATGGTTTGAGCATGGTCCTCAGGTTTGTTTTTTATCCGTTTTAGACAGGTTTTCATCCCTCCTAAAGGATTATTGATCTCATGGGCCAGACCAGCGGTAAACGTGCCGACCGTCGCCATTTTTTCTGTTCTTAATAAAGCTAGTTGGGACTGCTGCTTCTCATCATCAGCCACCCGGAGTCTCTCCATCATATTTAAAAATCCGCGTTCCAGTAAACCGATCTCATCAATGCGTTTTGAAACCAGGGATGGAATATAGCTTGTATCTTTAACTTTAACCATTTCTCCAGCTAGCTGCTTGATGGGTTTGGCTAAAACCTTGGCAACAATGAATGCAGTGATAAGGCTGGCAATGATGACCAAAAATGCAACGACGTACAATCGTATCCGCCACCGAGCAAACTGCTCGTACTCTTTTTCAAGCGAGTAGTAGATTCCGAGAATGCCAAAGACTTTTCCGTGTATACTCAATGGACTGAGAATTTCAAGTTGACGAATACCGTCTTGTTTTATGCTACGTATTTGTGTGGTATCCGGTACAATAGTAATCCCGAATTGATTGAAATTAACATCATTCTGGAACCATTCATAATTACTCGCAGCAATGGTTTTTCCCTCGGCATCAAGAACAGCCATTTCAAGAATAGCGGCATGGGCATTTTTAATTAAGTCTGTGATCTGGTTTTCGAGCAGACCACCCTCCTCTATCAGCCCAATTTCTTCGTATAGAAGTGTATTTGTGAATGAAGCAGCAGTAGATTCGGATATGAGGAGTGCCCTTCTTTGTGCAGAGATGAGTTCGTTTTTGAGTTCGATCTTATATAGACCATAGGTGAGTATCGCCGATAGTAATGTCACCAGAACCGCAGCAAGTGAAACAAATTTAGCTTCTAAATTGAATGAATACCGACTCATTAATGAAACAGTATTCCGAGACTACAAAATTCTGAAATACCGCTTATTATCTCTTTTTTCATGGCATAATCCTCGTCGGTGGCTTCAACGAATCGATATCTGAATTTTTGATTTTATTACATATTTCTGGAATACCGCTTATTATCTCTTTTATGATGGCATAATCCTCATCGGTAGCTTCAACGAATCCGTACTTGAATTCTCGATTCCAATCTTTAACGAGATTGGCGTACTCAGTGTCCTCTATATTTATTGCAAGAAGTGATTTTTTGATCGCTTCAACTACCTGCTGATCCAGATCGGTGTTCACAACCAAGGGTACGCTGGGTATAGGTTCTGATGTGTAAAGCACTCTTAATCCTTTATTCAGATAGCGCTGGCCAATTATATCCTTCACCGCCCCGGCATCATATTTGCCGGAAAGAATAGCTTTTGTAACTGAATCATGATGTTTCAAATTCACAAAATGGGAAAAACGGTCCAAGGAAAAACCATATTTTTTCAATGCATATCGGGGTAAAAGATTACCTGAAGTTGAGTATTCAGAAGCAAAAGCAAAACTCCGTCCTTCCAAATCAGCGATACTTTTAATATCACTGTCATCCCTGACAATAATCAAACTGCGGTAAAATGCTTCCCCAGATTCATTGAGAGGTTTTAAAATGGGTGTTGCGTTGAAGCTGGAACGTGCTTGGACATAAGTAACTGCTCCAAGGGAGGATATTTGAACCATGTTCTTTTCAAGATGATTTACAGCATCCTGATAAGTTTTTCCTAGTGTGAGTTCAAAATAATAAGGTGTACTCTCCGACAGATAATCCATGATCGGTTGGTACTCTTCGTACATAATGCGTGGATTGTATCTGGATATAAAACCGAACTTGATTGTATCAAGGTTGGTCTGGGTTTTAATATTTTCCGTCAACTCTTTTGAGGGTATCCGATTTACGTCCTTTTGGTGGTCACAACTGAAAAGTGAGATGCAGATCATAAAGGTAAACCATCCGCTTGCAGCAAAATCGATGGGTGAACCACGGAATAAACGATTAAGATTTTTAAACATGTTTTTCAGTTTACATATCCTGTAAGAGGGTCGTGTTTTTGTTGGTGATTTCATTTTTCATTTGACATAAATCAAACTGATAAAGAAGGGAAATAATACCACTTTCTTTCTTGTAATGTCCAGTATTTTATCTTTATAACGAGTTTTGAATCTGTCAGATGTATCAGCTGATGTTGATCCTTTGATTATATTAAATGGACATGCGATCTTATTTATGTTGAATAAATGAAGGCTATACAATCGTGAATAATCTATAATATTTTAAAGGACGGATCTTAAATCTAGATTGGTTCAAATCCTGTCCGGGGTACAACCTTTTTGATAAGGTATAAATCCCTGTGGTTATACTATGTTTTATACGGAAAACTCTTTAATTTCTTTCCATGAATAACGATTATTTAAACGATCCGGAATTTCAAGAACTAATCTGGAAATATTTCCGTTCACTTAATGATGAACTTCCTCTGATTAAACAATACATTTTTGAGAGTAATTTCATTGAACTTCGGCAATTCGGACACAATTTGAAAGGAACTGGAGGCGCTTACGGATATGACAGTTTCACCGATTACGGAGATAAGATCAACTGTGCTGCTCACGAGAAAGATATACCCTTTATCAAGTCTTTGGTTGCAGATTTTGAGATAGAACTAATCGAAGCTATAAAGTCCTTTAATACCTCTAATTAATACGATTGTTCTAAGATATTTTTTAAATCAGATAGTGTATATGGCTTAGGCAGGTGATCGTCAAAGCCTTCTTTGATCAGGTTCTCTCTCATCCCTTTCATGGTGTGGGCTGTCACAGCAATAATAGCTGTTTTCTTGTACTGGTCTTGTTTACGAACTAATTTCATAAAATCTACTCCGGATATTCCCCCGGCCAGGCTGATGTCCACCAACATGCAATCTACCGTATTTGTTTCTAATACCTTCAAGGCTTCTTCTCCCGACGTTGCAGTGACATGAGATATGTTTAATTTTTTCAACAGATACTTGATATAATTCATGTTCGCTTCATTGTCTTCTACAACCAAAATGTGATTGAACCTTTTCTGAGTTTTGGCGGAGTCTGCGGTTTGTTTATCCTTTATCTGCTTATCAACAAACATTTTCTCCCCGATCGGGAATGATATAGTGAAAGTGGACCCGACATCCAGTTCTGATTCAACATTGATCGTTCCACCCATTGCTTTAATAAACCGATAGCTAATATACGCACCCAATCCCGCGCCTTCATATTTACGAGTAAATCCTTCTTCCTGTTGTCGGAATAGGGTGAAAACGTGGGGTAAGAATTCTTCAGAGATGCCAACCCCTGTATCGGTCACAGAGATATGATATGTGTTGTCATCAGCCCATGTTTTTATTGTCAATCCACCTTTTGGTGTGTACTTGATCCCGTTTTGTAAAACATTACCAAACGCCTGTTGGAACCTGCCCTGATCCACTTGAATACCGCAGGTGTTTCCGTTGAGCTCTTTTTTTACATATAATTTTTTCTGGGTGGCTTGAATTTCAATCTCCTGTATACAGTTTGAAATCAAAGTATCTGCATGCACCATATTGAGTTTTGTGATTATACGGTCAGCTTCAATCTGAGATACATCCAGTATGTCATCGACCATATTCTTTAACCGATCGCCGCTTCGTTTAACGATCTGAAATAATTTCACTTCTTCTTCAGATAGTTTGTTTTTCAAGTCATTGGCCAATAAATCGGCATATCCTAAAATTGTATTAAGCGGCGTTCTGATTTCATGTGAAATCGTCCCGATGAAGATGGTTTTTAGCCGATTGGATGCTTCGGCCATCTCTTTAGCATGGATTAATTTTTCTTCCGCGGTTTTCAACATCGAAATATCAGACGCATAAAAATGGACAAGATTTAAGCTGGGAATCGGATGCCCCGTCCATAAAAACACTCTTCTGCCTAATTTGATCTCTGTTTGTCTGATATCGACCCCTGTTTTGATGGCGTGCTTCACAAGGGATTTGTAATCACCCGGAAGTATTTCTCCTGCGTGAGCCTCATCAAGTTTAAGATGGTGAATGAGTTCGTGGGCAGATTGGTTAAAATAAGTAACGATTCCCTCCTCGTTAACTTCAACAACGGGAAGCGGTGTTCGGGTTGGAAATTCAGCTAAGCGTTCTAATTCTTTACGCGCGGTGGTCACATCATCAAGGATGTTTAACATGGCTTCTCTTGCTGATTCCGCCATTTCTAACTGCTCTTCAATTTCGATCGTTCTTTCCTTTATCGATGCTTCTAAATCTCTCCGATAATTCTCCTTAACTTCTTCATATTTTTTCCGTTCAGTAATATTTCTGAATGTCCCTTGAAC
>CAYQZV010000016.1:0-55146 GCA_964422145.1 uncultured bacterium
ATTTATACAAACTGACATCCGATCATTTTACACAGACGAAAAAGTTATTACTGCTGAAATAACGGATTTTGTTGATCAACAGAGGAAAATAGGAACAAAAAGTAGACCACGATATTTCTTTAAAAAAGATCCATCGTGTTCAGGTGATGATTTGAAATTATGTTAGTCCCTATTCTGCTTTGTTTATTGTCCTTTCTCATCCTGTACGGGTGGCAGGAATCACGCCGGCATAGGATTGCAGTCAATTCTATTCCGATTCGAATCCATGTGAACGGTTCAAGGGGAAAGTCCAGTGTTACGCGCCTAATTGCAGCAGGACTCAGGGCCGGTGGAATCAAAACCATCGCCAAAACAACCGGTTCAGCCCCAAGAATTATTGATACAAACGGAAATGATCAGATCATTCACCGTTTACGATCAGCATCCATTGGTGAGCAAGTGAAGCTCATTCGGTATTTCGCGAAGAAAAAACCTAAAGCGATGGTCATTGAGTGTATGGCGGTCATGCCTCAGTATCAATGGGTGTCCGAGCATAAAATGGTTAAATCAACACTCAGTGTTATCACCAATGTTCGTCCGGACCATTTGCCTGAAATGGGACCGACAATGTCTGATATTGCTAATTCATTATCGAACACGATTCCGTTTAACGGGATTTTAGTTACCGCAGAGACGGAACTAACTGACGAATTAACTGCGGTAGCAGAGAAACGTTTGACGAAAATAGACATTGTTCACGATTACGATATTTCAGATGAGTATATCAACCGATTTCCGTATATCGAACACAAAGAAAATGTCGCTTTGGCTGTCAAAGCTTGTGAAGAAGTCGGTGTTGATAAAACAGTCGCACTCGAAGGGATGATCCATGCGAAACCTGATCCGGGTGCGTTGGTAATCAGAAAATTGAAGTTTAACCACCACATCAATTATTCTGTCAATGCGTTAGCTGCCAACGATCCACACTCAACAAAAAAGATATGGAACAATATCAAAGGCAGGTTTGAACACAACAACATCTGTGTGTTTTTAAATACCAGGGATGATCGTCAGTCACGAACAAAACAACTCTTAAAATTGGTGTCGGAAAATATCAAACCGGAGGTGTTGATCATTCGCGGAAACCGTATCCCGGTGATCAAAGAGGAAAAGATGAAGATCATCAAGTTTGATAACTCCACAAAACCTAAAGAAGTCATAAATTCTTTGTCTAAACTCGACCGTTATCTTATCTTTTGCATCGGAAATATGGTAGGATGGGGCGAAACATTTGTCACTGAACTAAGAGGGCATTCTGTCGATGACTGAAATTGCAATCGGATTAGGTATTTTTATCAGCCTCATCTTAACTGAGACGCTTGGAGTCACAGCCGGAGGTCTGATCGTACCGGGGTATATCGCGCTGAATCTGCATGATCCGCTCCGAGTGATGGGTACATTCATTATCAGTCTTTTTGTGTTTATCATTGTGAAACTGTTGTCCGAAAAATTATTGATATACGGAAAACGCCGATTGGTCTTTAGTTTATTATTGGGATTCCTTTTGGGGTACTTATCCAGACAATATTTATATTTACCGGATGAACAAATTAATCTGGCTGCGATCGGAAATATTATCCCAGGATTAATCGCCAGTTGGATGGAACGCCAAGGCGTTGTCAGAACATTGTCCGTTATCCTTATTACGGCAACGATCATTCAGCTGATATTAATGGTCTTGGGAATGAAGGTACCTCATGTTTAGGCCGGTCATACAAAAAACACGGTTTTTAATGGCATTAGCCGGTGTCAATCTGCTCTTATTCTTTTGGGCATCGCAATCTATCGTTATAGAAAAAGCAGACGGATACGACGAAAAAATCGCAGCCGCCGAAACGATGAAAACCGCCATGGATGTCCTGAAATCTCACCAACTCGGGGGGCAAAATATTGTGCTGGATGATTTTGCCAATGATCCGAACCATACGATGCTGGTCGGTACACAATTCAGTCATATAACAACAGATCGAGGTGATCTTGATTCGAAATTATCAACGTTGAACCCTAATTTCGCTGCGATGATTGTTGACATGCTTTTGGAAGCCGATGTCAGCAGGGGAGATACAATCGCTGTGACTCTGACCGGATCCATGCCGGGAGCTAATCTTGCCCTGTACTCAGCCTGTTCAGCCATGGGGATCACACCGGTTGTGATCAGTTCGGTTGGGGCATCTCAGTGGGGTGCAACCGATCCGTATTTTACCTGGTTAGATATGGAATCTGCTCTAGCCGAACATTCTATCTTTCCATATCGATCTAAAGCGGCATCCGTCGGCGGCGGCGGAGATGTTGGAAGAGGGTTAACCCGAAAAGGAAAAGAATTATTGTGGGAGGCGATTTATCGCAATGATCTCCCATTGATTCAGGAAGAAAGTCTCTCTGGAAATATTAAGCACAGGATGGATATATTTCGTCAATCTGTTCCGTCTTTTAATTACACGGCTTTCGTCAATATCGGTGGCGGTGCTGCAGCGGTTGGTCCGGCGATCAATGCAAAGTTGATTCCGCACGGCGTTTCAATCCCCGGGGAATTAAATAAACTAACGGGAAACAGTGTGATCCGGTCTTTTGCTAAAAAGCAAATTCCAGTCATTCACCTTTTAAACATACAAGAACTATTAACCGACTATCAGCTGCCGATAGCACCAATCCCAACGCCGACTCCGGGCGAGGGAGCATTATTTTCAACACCAAAATACAATCCATATGTGACGATATCTGCTTTACTGCTTGCCGTCGGATTACTCATCGGTGTCGGGTATTATAGTCATCATCAAATTCGTGAACGGATGGAAAGTTATGAGCCGGAATCCATTTTATAAATTAGTTCAAATTACATTAATCGGTTTGTTGGTTCTGTTGAACGCAGCGGAAGGGAAAGTGCTTTCTCCAAAAGAGACAGATCAAAAAGAGATATTGACGATCAACGGAAAACGGCGGAGTTATTATCAACTTCACGGGAATTCATTGACCTATGAGATCAAAGGACCGAAACGGATCAAGATCATTGCGAGACGCGCCGTACCAAAACGAGATGAACAAGAAAAAACATTTGGCTATCAACTCCAATTAGATTCGTTATCCGCTGTATCGGTTGAACATTCTGCATTCAAATCCAAAGGGGTAACATCGTCGCAGCATCCGGGACATGCGTACACAAAATCAGGACATTATTATGTGAACATCCCTGATGGGAATAATTTGGTTACAATCAATCCAATGAAAAAGCGGAGTAAGCCGGTTCTGATCCGTGTGGTCGAGAATAAAACAGATAAACCGAAAAATCTCGGAACCTTTATTCAGCCCGACTCAAGTGTGACTCATCATATCACTCAGCAGGGTAAACGTGTTCGTTATACGCCACTTGCATTTGGAAATTCCTTCCAAATTAGTGGAAAGGATTTCTCGCAGATTTTAATTTACTCCCGCTTAGCTTTTCAAAACTGGATGAATGGTGTTGATACATACCGATTGAAAATCTCAAAAGGACAGGAGTTAATCGGAACCTATTTTTTCTCTACCGAACGGTCTGAGATCAGTGAAGTGGAAGAAGATAAAACGGTGATTCCTGCGAAATGGCGTTCCTGTGAAATCTTGGTTGAGAGTGATGACAGTCCGTATACCATTGAACTGCTGGATGAAGGGAAGCTTGTGTATGTTCGCTGCATGGGATTTAAAAACGAGGATACTGACGCGGTCGATGCGAACTAAGATTCACATCGTATATTTGTTGATGATCTCGGCGGTTGTACTCAACTGTCTCCAGGCGAGACCGTTTACGGATTGGTTTGCGACGCCGATCTATGTGAAATCATCCGTTTCATTCGGCTATGACTCAAATGTATTGAAACTATCCAATCGTGAAATGGATTCAGCCGGAGAAAATCTGTCCATCCTTGGCGACATGACCACATTTGACAGCGGAATTATCCGACCGAGGCTGGAATTAGAATTCAGTCCAATCATTTTTCACAGCCGTGAAACCCGGTTTACGTTCAAGGGTCAGTATGCCTATTTCAGCCATTCAATGGAAAAAACATACTCATCCTATTCCGCCAGAATGCAGCTGCATTTAGGATCGTATTCTTGGCTGAAAATCGGATATTCTCTTCAACCGGATATTTATCTCAGATCCTTTATCGACCGAGACAGGATTGATCAAACCCCGCTGCCGTGTTCATTTCAAAATGAAACGATCTGGTCATCTCTTTCTTTGCCGATCGCAAAACAATCATGGATCACGGGAAAGGTGAAGAAGAATCATCAATATTTCGGATCGTCTTTTACGGAATTTGATATTGAGAAAATCGGTGCGGAAGGACGACTGACTATAGCGGTATTCACTCCGTTACGACTTTCGTTTTCATGCAGTCAATCCGAAGCGGAAAACCCAACCTATCAATCCGGGCTGATCTCAACGGTCTTTGATCGATCCTACCAAGAAAGATCCTTTGGGGGAACTATCACCTATCAATCCCGAAAATGGGTCGATTCCATTACACAATCTTTCCAGCTGTCTCAGCGGTTTTATCGGTCTGAAGCGCAGAATGACCCAATTCACAGCGGCCGTGAACAGGAAGAATTTCTGTATGGAGTTGTCATCAAAAAATCCTTCAGAAACGGGTTTGCTGCGGAACTTAACGGGCATTATCGATCACGACAGGTTTTTTCCGACTTTGATTGGGTCGAGGAATTAAAACGTTTTTCCAAATTTGATGTTGGGATCACACTGAGCAACAACACAATTTTGGATCTGTTCTATTAATGAGGATATTTATGAACCGATTTTTATTCTTACTAATGTTTCTCTTTATTGGAGAATCCTGCATCACGCCGACTGAATCGACGGGAGTTAAATCATCTCTGATCGCAACGGTTGAGACAAAAGGGTATTGCAGGGATGTGGATATCCGCGATTCACTTCTCGTCATTGCAGCAGATGAAAACGGATATTTAGCATACACGTTTCATTTTGATGAAAATAATGCATTTGTGATTGACTCGACGCTGTTTGAAGAAAGTGAATCCAATATGGGAACCGGATACCAAGCCGGTGAGATTATACTGCCGGATCGGTATGAATATTTTATATTTGCTGATCTTAATGATGCCATGTTCTACGTGAACTTTTCTGACATCGATTCGTTGGGAAGACTGCCGTATCCGGGATCAGAAAATCGAGATTATATCCGTGGATTTTGTATCGATGAACGGCGTGATCTGGATTTGATCGTCTATACACTGAATCGTGCAGAGGATGGAAGCTCTTGTTTTGTTTCGACGCGGGTTTTGCCATATGACGCTTGGTTTTATGAAGAAACCGGAAAAATCGATCTGTGGTTTGCTGATTTTCATTCCACGGTTCCGTTCAATATGTCAGCAAAGAATCTTGCGGTCGGTTCCGGTAAATTGGCGGTGGCCAATTCACAGCTCGGTGTGATCGTCTTTGAGCAGCAGGAAGACGGATTGATCGCTGATTCAATTTACACGTCCTATCTGATTGACGGAGAGGGAGAAGTTGAAACCATTGCGATCGTAGATGACCTGATCATCGCGGGGATGTCCAAAGATGAGGGATGTGAAGTGACAGCATTAGATACAGAAGGAAACGTCCAATCTTCATACAGAATTGCCGAAGGATATTCGATCCAATCCATTCATTTTGAAGGAGATTTACTCGCGCTCGGCTGCGGAACAGACGGCGTGCTGCTCTATGATTATTCCGCTATAAACAAAGAATTCACTGAATACGGACGGCTGAATGCAGCCTATACGTATTCGGTTTTGATCTACGATACAAATACCGTTATGGCTGCGACCAGAGACGGTTTGCAAATATTTCGATTAGAAAGGTAATCCATGAGATTTTTCATCATATTTTCATTATTCATTTCAACTCTGTTCTCAGATTTTGTCTGGGATGACGGCGGGATCAAAGTCCGCCAAGGGATTCACATTGAATGGCAAAGAACAGCATCCGTCGGGCTGGAAAATGAAACTATATTTATTTGGTCCGATACGCGTCATGGCGGCAGGGATATCTATGCACAGAAAGTGGATACAAACGGAAACACGTTATGGACAGAAGGCGGTGCTCCGGTTGCCTTATCTGAAGGACGCCAGGAAGATCCATTAGCAGTTCCGGACGGGCAAGGCGGTGTTTATATCGTTTGGGTCGATTATCGGACCGAACCGGAAAAAGGGGACATTTACGGCCAGCACGTTCTTTCTGACGGAAGTTTAGCTTGGGATACTGACGGCGTTCCGCTTTCGACCGTGACCGGTGCACAAACCGGATTGAATTTATGTGTTGACGGTCTGGGCGGTGCTTTCGTGATTTGGGTTGATTTTTCAGAAACAAGCGGAGTCTTCGGACAGATTTATGCTACGCATATTTCTTCAGATGGAAATATCCTAAGTCCGGGAGTTGGAATCCCTGTTGTTACAAACGAAGGCGGACACGGTACGATCAGTTTAGAATATGGCGGTGAGGGACATGCTGTGATGGTTTGGAGTGACGGACGGATCGCTGAGGAATTGGATCTGTATATGCAGCGTATGGATGTTACCTGTACACCGCAATGGTCCACACAGGCTGAAGGTGGAATTCCGCTTTCGAACATCGCAGGTGTGGATGAAATTGCACCGAAAGTTACCCATGTTACAGGAGATACGATGGTGGTGGTCTGGGAAGATTTTCGCATTAATCCGACCAGCGGTGATGTGTACATTCAGTATCTTGACGGAGACGGAAACTTCCTTTTAGATGCTGCCGGTGTGCCGGTCTGTGATGATCCGTCCAAACAAAGTAAACCGCGGGTGAAAGCTGATACTGAATCAGCATACGTAGTCTGGACAGATTTCCGAAGCCATCCGGAATGGGGCGATATTTATATGCAGCGGTTTACATTGGCAAACGAAACCGAATGGCAGGATAACGGTGTGTCGGTTTGTGCAGAGATCAGAAAGCAAAACCAGCCGCGTTTAACCACAGATGGAGAAGGGGGCATCTATGTGGTTTGGATGGATGAACGGAATGGACCGCATCCTGAAGAAGATGTGTTTTTGCAGCATTATACTGCAGATGGAACCGCAACCTTTGCAGAAAATGGACTCAGTATCAGCGAAGAAGCGAATTTACAGGAAGGACCCATTGTCCGGAAGGACATGCAGGGCGGAGCGTTTGTGATTTGGTCTGACTGGCGTGAAGGAAGTCCGGGCCTTTATGTTCAGCACGTAACACAGGATCAGGGAATTTCGTTCGACGTGAACGGCATTGAAAAATATTTTGGGATCGACGGTGATGCAAAAACTCCGAAAACACTTCTACTGGATAATGACCGCGCATTGATCTATTGGGTTGATATGCGGCTTGGCGGTGAACATCCAACCATTTACGGACAGATCGTTTCCAGAGATTTTGATCAGTCCGGCGTGTATAATGGTGTGCCGCTGAGTCTGAATCCGAAACAGGAAGCTCCGAAAGCAGTGAAAGTGGGAGACCATATTTTTCTGAACTTCCAAAGTGCTGATGAATGGGGAACCATTGTTCAGTATTATCAAATTTTGGATTTGGATCTCAATCCGGTCGGTGACCCGAATGGAACACCTGTTTATGCGAATGAGTGGTTCAATCAGGAGTTTTCTGAAATTACTACAGATGACCAAGGCTATGTTTATTGCGCATTTTCTGATTTACGCGATACGTGGGATTTAGAAATTTATGTTCAGAAATATGATGAATTTGGCGCGCCGCAATGGGCAGACGGTGGTGTACTACTATATGCTCTGCCGGAATATGATTTTGTTGAAGCGATTGAACCGATTCCTGGCGGCGGTTGTGTTGTGTTTTGGTACGGCGGAGTTTGGAATAATCTGAACGTCTATGCCAAAGCGTTGAACGGTGAAGGGTCCGTTTCCAATGGATGGGATGACTACCCAAAGACGGTTTGCGGTGTGGATGGTCATCAGGAAACAGCCAAAACAATTCCGGTACCGAATGGTGTATTCGTCACGTGGAAAGATGCCCGAAATTTGAATGCGGATATTTACGGACAAGTCATCACTTATGACGGAACAGCCTTAGGGGCTGAAAACGGATTTCCTGTTGTGGAAAAACTGAATGACCAGTTGAACTCGGACATGATCTTGAACTCCGGAACAAACGAAGTGTTTATCTGCTGGGAAGATTATCAAAGCGGTGCAGATTTTGACATTATCTGTACTACAATGGATGCGTCGACCTTAGAGATTTCAGACGAATTTGCTTTTGCGGAACAACCCAGAAATCAGCAGTCCCCGTCGATTGAATTGAATGATAGCCTGTATATCGGGGTTTGGCATGATTCTCCGGACAGCAGCACTGCGGATATTTATCTTCAGACCTGGGACGGGACGGAACTGGGATACGAAGGAGACGGACTTCCGATCTGCAATGTCAGTTTTGATCAGCTTTATCCGACGATCACGCCGTTATCTGGATCGGATGGAACATACTTACTCGTTTGGGAAGATAATCGAAGTTCCGGGAAGAATCAGTTGAAAAACATTTATGCGCAGGTTATTGATTTTAACGTGAATGCATTGGGTGAAGCCATGATGCCAGATGCGATGATGCTGCATCCGAATTATCCGAACCCGTTCAACCCGATGACCACGCTCTCATTTGAACTGAAAGAAAAAAGCCGGGTAGATCTTGTTATCTATGATATCAAAGGACGGGCAGTAAAAGAATTGATCAGCCGTGATATGAACAGCGGACTGCATCGGATAAACTGGAACGGAACCAATCGTTACGGGGAGCCGGTTCCGAGCGGGATCTATCTGTATCGCCTGACGGTGAATGACAAATCCTTTGTTCGTAAAATGGGATTAGTTCGGTAAGTTTTCACTGATAAAAAGGGTGCTGAATCATTAGCACCCTTTGGAAGACATTACTGATTCTAAAGTTTATAAAAAAAGTGCACCCAAAAAAAGAAAAATACTGCTTAAAAACATTCCTAGTAGCCATAAGATTATAATAGCTGGAATTGATGCAAGAGCCCATTTTAACATAAAAATAATCATAGACTCGAAAGTCATATTTATATCTTTAATAACTACATAATTTATATCAGAAACATCTGTTTCTTTTGTTGTTACTTCTATTTCTGTAAAGCTAAAGTTATCTACATCCATGGTTCCTTCAAAAGAATCTCCACACTTCCAACATTCTTTTAGAGTACTTCTATTATATGTTCCACAATTTGAACATCTTGTTCTATCATCTTTCTTCTCTAATACAGTCATATGTTTATCCTTTATTTATATGATGGTAATTAATAATTATTTTCTCCATTTGGATGTCCTCATTTAAGAAGCAGAAGTTTCTTCGTCTCAACAAAATCACCAGACTTTAACTGATACAAATACATCCCAGAAGCGACGGGGTTGTTATTTGCGTCTGTTCCGTTCCAAATAACACTGTGTTTGCCTGATGAAACTCTTCCACTCACCAACTCATTTACTCGTCTACTCATCATATCATAAATCGTGAGGGTCACGTAACTTTCTTTTGGAATATCAAAAGTGATCGTTGTAGTAGGATTAAACGGATTCGGATAAGCCGACAACGTAACATATTCGTTTGGCAGAATAGGCTCATCTGTATCTAAGAACCCGCCGCAGTCACTTTGCGCATCGGAGAGGATGGAAAGCAGTCCGGATCCGCCTGTTTCAACGGTGAAAGGAAGTTCTCCGATAAACACGGTATCATGATCGACTAAATTCAGTAAGTCGTAACTGTAAAACCGAGCAGTATAATCTCCGGGTGCCACGCCATCAGTTTCAACCCAAACATCAAATGTGCAAAAACACCATGCCTGATCGCCGGTATCCACCGCAGCAATGGTAAATATGTTTTCTTCCTGTTGAACATCCATTTCAAATAAAGCTCCGCAGTTTCTATACATCCCGTTAATTCCGAATAAGACCGTATCTTCATAGACTTCAACATAGGGTGTGCCGAGACTGTCTTGTGCCCAAATTAAACTAATGAAAGCAATGATAGTTATAAGTTGTTTTTTCATGTTATTCCCTCGTTTCTTTTGATAACAGGATAATCCTTTTTATTCATGATACCACCTGACAACTAATCCCATCCATTCTGGTGTGAGCGCACCTACAACAACCCCAAACTCTCCATCATAGTATGACTTGTATGTTGGAGTGGGAGCAAATTGATCATATATCTCGCGGTTCTCATAATAATAGTTTCCGTTATAGTGAACGGTTCTAAATGCTCCAGCGTGAAATAATATGTCATAGGGTGTAATAATGTGAATATCTTTAATATGGATCTCACACAATGGCAATACTGAATCAGGGATTAATATTGATGTGCTGTCGATAAAATTGTATTTCCAAAATCCGGCTACCGTGACTACATATAAAGTATCCCCGAATACACCGATCCCTTCCAAATGTCCGTAGTCATCTTCTTCGGGCCAGTAATGATCTTCAATGTAGTACAATGTGTCCCATTCAGCACCATGGTATTCCAATATGATATTTCTAGAGGGAACATAATTATCATACCCTCTAGCAAAAAGATGTTTTCCATCCGGGGTCCCGTCAATATCGGTTAACGGAACATCAATCCCGTTCCCCACATCCCGAAACTCAATCCCGTCATAATGGACAATACCATAATCTCCCACAAAATACATATTATCTGAGGACGTACCCCAACTTGCTTCTCCGACACAGACATCTAATCCCATATTCGGTAAATGATATTGGACCCATTCATTCCCGTCCCAATGATATGGCAGACATTGACTCGTCACCCAAATATCATCTTCATTAAAATATTTAATGGACCGTGCATTAAGGGGATACATAGTATACCGAAACAATTCATATTCCTCACCATCCCACCATGCTAAACTGTAATCCGTATAAGGAACCCAGACAAGCGAATCCCATTCATCGGTTCTAATTTGACCTCCGTATAAAATAGTATTCTCATCTATGACATCTAAGGCTATAATCTTAGAATGATGAAATCCCACTGTATCTATAACGTATGTAAATAACTGGGAGGTTGTATCCCAATCAATGGCTTCTGTGGTGATCAAAATCGTATCCCGTAAGGTTGTATCCAAACTGTCTATTGCAATAAGCTCAACCGAAGCTGTATCCCCTTCTAACGGGATGTATTGTAAAAAGTGATCTTCAACGATGGTACATTGATCAACAGTGTCAATCTCATAGAAAGCAGGGCTGTCCAAATCAAAGAGATCATTTAAGTCTTGAGTCATTCTCTGTTTAATGTGTGTGGTGATGGTTTCATCCTCTCCGATTGGAGGGAGGTTACAGAGTAGATGAATAGTTGTGTCTGTTGATACCGTCACAGGAATCGAAAGATCAGTAATACAGGAAGCCGTCAGTTCAATAGAACCAGAGATAGAACGGTATTGAGTACGTTTTTGTTTATTTGAAGGATTAGCATATCCAATGGGCTTAACCGATAATCCTGATGTACTTCCGCCGTCTAAGAGTGTCATCTTCCCTGATCTCATCGTCTTTCCGTCTGTTAATCTATACAAATACACTCCTGAAGGAGAGGCTTTTCCGTCTTTATTCATTCCGCCCCAGCTGATCTCATAGTCACCGGCATGAGAGAAAGATGCTGATTGAACTTCTCGCCCTAAGATGTCATATATCTCAAATCGTCCTTCGTTTGGAATGGAAGCCTGTAAGCTGGTAACCGGATTAAAGGGGTTTGGATAGTTCTGACTGATGTTGAATCGATTTGGTGAGATAGAAACAGGATCATTTGATACGGTAACGTCAAGTTCGAGTTGATAACAGAGCTCACCTTCGTAGCCGCATGGGACGATTTCCCCTGAAACTATCTCACCGTTTTCATCAGTAAATGACACATCAAAATCATGACAAAGAGCTGGGATGAACATCGACCAGATTTGTTCATTATTTAAATTAAGGATCGCTCCTTGAATTGTAATGGTGGAGTCTTGGGCAGCGGAGAAAGAAAAGAGAACAAAGAAAAGGGAAGTGTATAATTTGATTTTCATTTTAGAAGAATAAATTTCTTTGTCTCAACAAAATTGTCTGATTTCAGTTGATACAGATACATCCCCGAAGCGACCGGGTTGTTTTGTGAATCTGTTCCGTTCCAAATAACACTGTGTTTGCCTGATGAAACTCTTCCACTCACCAACTCATTTACTCGTCTACCCATCATATCGTAGATTGTTAATTGAATATTACTGCTCACCGGTAACTGATAACTGATAACGGTCATCGGGTTGAATGGGTTCGGAAAGTTTTGATGTAATAAAAAGTGAGTTGGAAGGTGACTTTCATGACTAGTGCTGGTTGTTTCTCTGTGTTCCAGTGCTCCCATGTCCGGGGCGAATCCTTCGAACTCAGTTTCATCCATCCCAATAATGGTCTCTCCCTGCCAGATGAGAAAAGCTGTCCCGGTATCGATACAAGGTGAATCAGAAGGGAGGGTGAAGTCACCGTTATCCGAATCGGTGAACAGGGGATCGATATTGATGTTCCCGTCTTCCCAATACAGAGTTCCGCTCCCGTTTGTATCCACGGTATTCGCACCGTCCTGAAGATTAGAATGGCTGACCACCAAGTCACTGGAACTTCACGTGTCACAGAAGAATACGGCAGGGATGGGATGATCCCAGAGGATAGAATTCACCAAAATAAGAGAAGTACCGCTGATGGCGATGGCCGGGCCGTCTCCGTTTGTAGAATTGCCGAATAGCGTTAGCTGATTAAAAACAGGATCTGATGTGGCGCAATAAATTCCTCCGCCGTCAGAACCGGCTGTGTTTCCTGCGATCAGAGTCTGCTCCATGGTTAGGTCCGCCGAGGAGATATAGATTCCGCCGGCTCGTGAAGCGGATTCATTATTGACAATCGTGATATGTTTGAGGTAGGGCTCGCCGATGCCGCAATATATCCCAGCCCCGCCGCGGTCAGAGGATAAATTCCCTTCAATATGAAGCGCTTCCATATGTGCGTCGGAGTATTTGCAGTAGACGCCGCCGCCGTCGAGTGCGGTGTTGTTTAGGATAACAAGATATTTCAAAACGGGATCGGCGTTTTGGCAGTGGATGCCGCCGCCTCTTGCTGCCAATCCGTTGATGAGGGTGAATCCGCATAAGACTGCCCGGATATCTTCTCCGCTGGCGATTCGTACGACCGATCCGGCTTGATTGCCGTCAATCACGGTTTGATCAATATAATCAGAATTGCCTGTGATTAAGAACAGCGATCCGATCACAAGATTCTTTCCGCTATAGTCCAGATTCTCGGTGTACGTCCCCGGAGAGACTAAAATGGTATCCCCCGTGGCGGCAGCATTAATGCCGGCCTGGATAAGGAAATAGTCGTAGGGGATGTGGATGGTTGCTGCCTGTATAAGCGATGTGGCAAAGATAACTAAAATGAAAATGCTGTTTCTCATGAAAAACCTCTCGAAAAGTGTACGCCGTGCAAGAGAAGAGAATCAAGAAATATTTTTCCGGCAGAGGTTTCCAAAAGATACTTGACTCCTGCCGTTTTATTGCGTAAAATACTTACGAGCAACTTACGAGTATTTAACGTAAATGACCCTTTCATTCAAGCAAAAACGTTTTCTGGATTTTATCCGGCACCACAGCCTCCTTTACGGGCAGTCTCCGTCCTATGGTGAGATCATGTCCGGGTTGGGATTCGGTTCTCTGGGAACGGTAAACTGGTATGTCCGAACGCTGATCGAAAGCGGTCATTTACAGAGGATGAAAGGTCCAAACGGAAAGCGGGCGCTTACCCTCACAGAGCAGGAGCACGCCTCGCCCGCAACCCTTCCGCTTTTGGGCCTGATCGCCGCAGGATATCCGATCGAAGCGCTGGAAAATGCCGAGACGATCGAAGTCCCGGCACCGCTGGCACACCCGGATAATTTTGTCCTGCAGGTCAAAGGGGACTCCATGGCAGATGAACAGATCCAGGACGGAGATTATATTATCGTTCGAAAAACCCCGTCGGCACAGTCCGGGCAGATCGTGGTTGCTCTTGTCAACGGAGAAGCTACGCTGAAATATTATTATCCCAAGGATACCGGGGTCGAACTCCACCCGCGGAATGCGGCCTATCCGGTCATCCACGTTCACGAATCCGACGACTTTCAAATTAACGGAATCCTGCTCTACTCATTCCGGGAATATTGAGCCATGCGCCGGTCGGTGTTCCATCTTCGGCTGAAAAATTTTGAACTGCAGGCAGAGAGGATGATGGACCGATCTTTGCAGACGCGTGCGGTGGCCATCGTTCATTCAAATAGGCAAGACGGCACCATTGTCAGCGTATCGGATGAGGCAAAGCAGGAGGGACTTTATATCGGAATGAGCCGTTCACTGGCGCGGCAGATGAACCGCCGGGTCTTGCTGCTGCCGTATAATCATTCTTTGTATTCCCGGCTGAACCGATACCTCTATACCACCGTTTCAACTTTTACCCCGATCGTTGAACCCGGGCAGCTCGGACAATTCTATCTCGATATGAACGGGATGGAGTCGGTGTACAAAAATTTACAGAATACCGGAAGAACCCTTGCCCGCACCGTGGATGAAAAAACGCAATTGGCCGGTGCAGTGGGTATTAGCACAAATAAACTGGTGAGCCATATCTCCACATCGGTTGTCCCGGATATTGTGCATGAAGTCTTCCCGGGGGAGGAATCTTCTTTTCTCTCTCCATTAGATCCTCAATTTCTTCCGACTGTTCAGCAGCCTCCGGTGAATAAGATCGTTCGGTTTTTGTTTCTGAACCGGATCGCTCATCTTCAGTCCATTGTTCAAAATGAAACCGACACGCAGGCCTTATTTGGAAAACACGCCCGGAAATTGACCCTCGAAGCGCAGGGAAAGGATCTCTCCGCCGTCCGTCCCCCGCAATTGAAAGAACAGCTCACCGAGCAGGTTATCCTGCCGACGGATACAAATGATCAGAACGAGCTGCATGCGGCGGTCATAACACTGGCCGGGCAGATCGGGTTTCAGTTGAGAAAACGCCGTCAAACGGCGAAAAAGATCCGATTGGAGATTCACTACACAGACGGGATCCGTTCTGCCAAAGCCGGAGCCCTCCATGCCATTGATCACGGGTCGGTTACGGCAGTTCTTCAGCGTTTATTCGACCGTGCCAATATCCGAAGGAATCGGGTTCGTACTATCCTGGCGGATGCATCAGGTTTTGTGCAGCATACGTCGCAGATGGACCTCTTTAATCCCGAAGACCGAAAAGAGATTCGACTCTCTCATGCTGTGGATGCGATCCGGAAAAAATACGGCGTAAAAAGCATTTTTTGACCCACGCCGCTAACGATCATGTTTATTCATATCAATGTTCATTCCCATTTTTCTGCCATGCGCGGAACGATGTCCCAGCAGCAGATCCTTCGTCGAGCGAAAGCAATGGGGATGTCGAGCATCGCACTGACGGAAGTGAACGGACTTTGGGGATTCATTCGTTTTGTGCAGCATGCACGCGATGCAGGGATCAAACCGATCGCCGGGGTGAATTTGATCACGGAAAAAGAGGATGTCGTTTTACTCGCAGAAAACCTGTCCGGATACCAAAATCTCTGCCGGATCATTTCATCCGTTCATGATGATCCGTCGCAGTCTGCCGTTTCGCTTTTATCCGGGCATACATCCGGATTATTTGTACTGGCTTATCAGCATAGTACGCTGAGCGGTTTATCATCATTCATTCCGGATACGCACTTGTTTGTGGAACTTCGTCCGGGCGTTTCAGAACAGCAGGCTGCAAAACGAGCGAACGAGTACGGGTTGGAGATGGTTGCAACCGGAAATGTATATTTTCACCGCAAAGAAGATCATCAATCTCACCGGATTCTCAGAGCCATTGAAGGGAATACCACCTTATCCGATGTCCCTGAAAATGAGATTGCAGATCATCGATGCTGGTTCCGCTCTGAAAAAGAGATGATCGACCTTTTTCCGAACAGTCTGGAAGCGATCAATAACAGTCGATATTTAGCGGATCGATGCAAAACAGATTGGTCTTTTGTTAATACGGTTTTTCCGGGATTATCCCTCAAGGAAACCCATCGCGCCAATCAGAGGTTGAAGAAGTTCGTCCTGGCGGGAGCAGAGATTCGCTATCAATGTTCGTACAATGAATTGAGTGCAGAGATCAAAGAGCGGATTCAATACGAACTGGAGATCATTCTTCAAAAAGGATTTTCACCCTATTTTTTGATCGTCCGGGATATTGTGCAGCAGACAAAATCTACGATCGGAAGGGGATCAGCAGCGGCATCGATCGTTAGCTACTGTTTGTTCATTACGCAGGTAGACCCTATTCGTTATCATCTGCAATTTGAACGATTTATTCATACAGAGCGGGAAGATATGCCCGATATTGATGTGGATTTCCCTTGGGATGAACGGGACGATATTTTGGCGTATGTCTTCGAGAAATACGGTGAAGACCGAACAGCAATGGTCTCAAATCAAGTATTTCTCAGACCAAGATCAGCGGTGCGGGAAGTGGCGAAAGTGTTTGGATTTTCCGAGGATGAGATCAAGCACATCACAAAGCGGATGGGCTATTATGTTTCAAGGCGCGATTTGGAAACATGGATTCGCACCGATTCTCGTTTCGCGGCCGCCAAGCTGGACGATGCCCTCTGGGATGTCATCCGTGAAAGTGAGAAAATTGTCGGCGTGTTCCGAAACTCATCCGTTCATCCCGGCGGCATCGTGATCGTCCCGGATGAGATCAGAAAATACGTCCCGGTTCTAAAAGCACCGAAGGGGGTTTTTATTACCGAATGGGAAAAAGATCAGGTAGAAGATTCCGGTCTGCTGAAGATTGATCTGCTCGGGAACCGAAGTTTGTCTGTAGCCAGAGATACATTAAAGCAGATCAACCTAAACTGCGGGTCGAAGATTTCATCCAGTCGGTATATCAATTATCATCAGATTCAGCCGGTTGGAGATCCAAAAACAGAAGCACTAATGAAAGCCGGAAAGACGATGGGCGTATTTTACATCGAAAGCCCTGCGACACGGCAGCTTTTAGCCAAAGCCGGAAAGGTTGACTTTGAACATGTGGTGATCTATTCATCGATCATCCGTCCTGCGGCGAATCGGTTCACCAATATCATGCTCGAACGAATCCATGGAAAACCGTGGAAACTTCTTCATCCTGATCTGGCGTTTTTAGAGGAAAGCTACGGGATCATGGTTTACGAGGAACAGGTCTCTCTTGCCGCCAGAGTCATGGCAGGGATGAGTTACGCCCAGTCGGATATCCTTCGTAAAACGATGAGCCGAACCTCACTGCAGCATTTGATCTCTTCGTGGAAGAAAAAATTCACTCACGGAGCACAGAACAGAGGGTATCCGGAGGAGATCATCGAAAAGGTTTGGGATATGATCGCTTCATTCCAGGGATATTCTTTTTGTAAACCTCATTCAGCTTCGTATGCCATGCTCTCGTTTACCTGCGCGTATCTGAAGACACATTACCCCGCGGAATTTTTGGCATCCGTGCTGACCAATCAGGGCGGATATTATTCTGCCTACGCCTATCTTGGAGAAGCAAGGCGGTGGGGAATTCGCATTCTGCCGCCGGATGTCCATCACAGCAATCGGGAATATTTGGGGAATTCACAACAGATCCGTATGGGATTCATGAGTATTAAAGGGTTGAAAGACAAGGTGATCAACGAGATTCTTGCAGAACGGAAAGCAGGAACATTTGAATCCCTTGAGAATTTTCTGATCCGCGTTGAACCGGATCTTTCTGATGCCATTTTATTAACCAACGCCGGATGCTTCTGTGAATTGGAACCGAAAAAAACGCATCGGGATATTGCCTATCATGTGGCGGCATTTTGTTTGCAGGATTCATCACGAAGCCCTGTATCCGATTCTCATAATATTGATCCATTGACGCGCGATGAACGCCATCAAATGGAGATCAATACATTTGGATTTCCCATCACACATCATCCGCTGATGCCGTATCGACCGAAGTTGGATGGGAAAGTGCTTTCTGCGAAAGAAATCCCGAACCATGTAGGAAAGACAATTCGCCTTGCCGGAGTGTATATTACACGAAAAGAAGCCCGGACAAAACATCGTGAAGCGATGGAATTTCTTACATTAGAAGACGAAACAGATATCTTTGAGTGTGTGTTATTCCCGGATGTTTTTAAGGAATATGGAGATTTGATCTACTGGGAAAAACTATTTCTTATCCGAGGAAAGGTTGAAGAAGCGTATGGTGTCTGCACGGTGACCATAGAAAAAATGGCGAGTCTGAATCAGCTGTTTAAGGGGAAATAAATAATTTTTGTCTATCAATGAGTAGCAGTAAGTTTAGAAAGAGGTATGAAGGATAAAATATAAAGAAAAGTCATGTGCGGACGAAAAACACTTACCTGGGATATGCGCTCGATCATTGAAGAATTATCCATCGAAGAATGGGAAGCCCCGGAAACATACGCACCGAGTTATAATATTTCCCCATCTCAACATTCTCCGATTTTGAGAGACATCGGATCCCGATCAATTAAGTCCATGAAATGGGGGTTGATCCCGTCATGGGCAAAAGAAGCCTCGATGGGGATGCGGCTCATAAATGCCCGGTCAGAAACGCTGTTGGAAAAACCATCCTTTCAACATTTAGTCCCTAGTCAAAGATGCATTGTTCTGGCAGATGGTTATTACGAATGGAAACTGAGCGGGAAACAGAAGATACCGTATTATATCCGGAGTGAGGAGAAGAAACTTCTTCCGATGGCAGGATTATGGGATCGATGGAATTCACCCGAAGGCAAATCCGTTTTTTCCTACACGGTGATCACAACATCATCTCCCAATTTTGTTTCGCACATTCACCCCAGAATGCCGGTAATCCTTCCGTACGACCATCTGGATATTTGGCTTCAGGATAGAAATTATTCTATCCAAGATGCGATGAATATTCTAAAACCAAAAGAGGAGGAATTGCGGATTGATCCGGTCAGTTCTTTGGTGAATTCAGTTGCGAATAACTCACCAAAATGTATTGAGCCAATCCAGCCGGTGGAGACAATGGATTTATTTTCTAAATAGAACAGAAGATCACATCACAGACAATTGTCCGCATATATTTTAAATTTATAGTTTTAAATCCCCCTAACCCCCTTTTGAAAAGGGGGAATTCCTAAAAGTATTATTTTGTCTTAGGTGAATATAATTCCAAAATGTTTCATCTCCCTTGTAAAAAGGGGGACCGAGGGGGATATCCGATTAAATAATGATAGAATGGATTACATTCGTTCCGGAGCAGAAATTCCAAGAATCCGTAACCCGTTCGCTAAAACGATCCTCACAGCTGAAATGAGTGCCAATCGCGCCTGAGTTAACGGAACGTCATCGGTAATTACTTTGCATAAAGTGTAAAACTTATGAAAGGCTGCGGCCAAATCCTGGAGATAATTAGCGATGGTTTGCGGTTCGAGTGTTTCCAGGACTTGTTCCATTAATTCCGGGAATTGATGGAGTGTGTTCAACAAGGATATTTCCGCATCATGATCGAGCAGTGTCGGATCGAAATCTCTGGTAAATTCATGCCCGAGACTTTCTCCATGCTTTATAATATTGCAAATCCGCGCATGAGCGTATTGTAAGTAAAACACCGGATTTTGATCGGAGTGATCTTTTGCTAAGTCCAGATCAAAATTTAGATGGCTGTTCATACTCCGCATGATGAAAAAATAACGCACAACGTCTTTACCGACTTCACGGATCAATTCATCCAATGTGATAAAGTCGCCTTTTCGAGTGGACATTTTAACGGTTTGTCCTCCGCGAACAAGGGTAACAAATTGATGGATCAATACGCGCATTTTAGCTATATCATAACCCAAAACTTCAAGGACGGACATGACATCCGGATACGTATCTACATGATCAGCACCAAAAACGTCGATAACAAGATCAAACCCGCGGTCCATTTTGTTACGGTGATAAGCCATATCTGGAAGGCGGTATGTCGGTTCGCCTGTGCGTTTTATCAGAACCCGGTCCTGATCTTTTCCAAGAGCCGTTGTTTTGAGCCAGGTTGCATTATCCGCTTCGTAGATCAATTCTTTGTCACGCAGTTTCTGTAAGACATCATTGATCGCACCAGAATCATAGAAAGTTTTTTCATTCGTGAATTGTTTATGGATGATACCGATATCTTTCAGAGTTGACTTGATCATTTCGAAAATCAAATCTTCAGCGGTTTTACGGAATATTGGATCTCCGGAATCAAGAGTATTACCCTTAGTCTCATAGATCTTTTTCGCGATCATCGTGATATAATCTCCTTGATAGCCGTCTTCCGGTAACTCAATATCTTGGCCTGTCTGCTGAAAATATCGTGCTTCCACCGATTGCCCCAGCAATCGCATTTGCCGTCCGGCATCATTAAAATAATATTCACGTGTTACATCATAACCATGCCATTCAAGGATGCTCGAAACAACATCTCCCAGAACGGATTGGCGTCCATGCCCAACGGTTAACGGTCCGGTTGGGTTCGCACTGACAAACTCTATGTTGGCTGTTTTGTTAACACCGGAATTCCCGCTTCCATATTGCTCACCATCCTGAAGAATAACCGAAACAAGACACTGGTAATACGTTGGACTGATCCTGAAATTAATAAATCCGGGTGCAGTTACCGTAACTTCAGATAAAAGGGATTCATCGAAAGTCATATGCTGCCGTATCATCTCAGCGATGCTCATAGGCGGCTTTTTCAAGATTTTTGTCAGAGTCAGAGCAAGGTTGGTGGAGAGATCGCCAAATTCCGGATTTCTCGGTGGAGCTAACTGAATTTGATCGGTTTCAATACCGAGTTGTATTACGGATTCTTGAAGAAGATTATAAAGGTAATTCTTGATCTTCATCTTGGATTTCTTTCATGGGAGCATCAGCCCATAATTTTTCCAAATTATAAAAATTCCGTTCTGTTGTTTTAAACACATGCACAATGACATCAATATAATCTAACAGAATCCACTGCTGATTCTCGTACCCTTCAATCCGCCAGGGACGATGCGGAGTTCCTTTTCGAATTGCATCGGCAATTGCCTTTACCTGTACTTCGGTTTCGGCGGAGCAAAACAGAAAATAATCTGTCATACTGGTGATGTCTCGAACATCAAACATTTGAATATTCTCGGCTTTTTTGGTTAAGGATAAATCGCCGATCAATTGCGCGAGGTCTAAGGATGAAGCTTGTCTCATATTAAAATACCATGTGTTGAATCACAAAACGTGAATTCTCTATGAAGGATTTGATTGGAAAAATGGTTGGAAAACGAAATACAATTATAATTGCTGATCGATGAACTGAACCAATGGTTTTATATTGATGTGATCTTTACCTAAAATCAGCGTGATGTCGACATCAGATGACGCATCCGGCTGTATGAGGACACGGGAGCGGTCTTTGACATTGAATCCAAGGCTGGTGGCGACTTCCTTTAATCCTGAAAGATGTTCGTTTCTTCCAATGAGCAGCGTTTTATCGTAATCATAGTGATCAGCGTTGGTTGACCGAACAACATCGATCTGGTTTGACTGAAGATATGATGCCGCATGTCCGGCTAATCCGTTTGTCCCGCATCCGTTAAGAATTTCAACCTGAATATCTAAGATAGGGTTTTCTTCATAGACTTCAGCAGCTAATTTTGTTTGCTCAGGTAAATTCGGAAACGTCATTTGGATGGAATCCATGGTGACGCCAGAACGGGTATGTTTATTTGAAAATGAAAAAATGAATGCAATGAGCAATATGGTTAAAATACCTATCGCGGAGTTCAACAGAGTCGTATGCTTTCCGTTCGATGACTGTTTTTTCTTACGTGAGTACGCTGCCATTAGGGTTCAATACTTGGAATTAAAGGTTGTGAGTGTGTGTTGTAAAACGATGGATAATTTTTGATTCCTAACCTGAAGAAAGAATTTTCTGTAGGTTTATATTCTAATTCAGCGGAATAATACAGCTGCTGTTGAAATGACTGAAAGGTATTCATAGGTGACGGTCCATTCGGCAACAAATAAGTAAAACCGGCGTTTAATTTTAACTTATCCGTCAAAAGATAGGTCATCTTATTGGAGTAACTTCCGACACTGAAAGAGTGTTTTCCTGCCGAGATCATGCTCATTGAGAATCCATGCTGAATATTGAATCGTTCAGGATCCAGCAATGAAAACGTCGGTTTCGGCTGAGTCATCAGGATATCATTCGATTTTACAGGGATAAAGTCCTGCCCAAAGAGGAGGGTCAAGAATAGGACAGCTGCTGAGATTATGTGAATTGTTTTACGCATTTCTAACCATAAAACTACAAAGTTTTTATGATAATTGTACGAGTGATTTTTATAAAAAGTTCGTTTTTTCTATCTAATTTATTCCAAAGTAAAAAGTCGGAATAATTTTGATTATTATTTCGATGTGATGATACCGCCGCCAAGACATTCATCTCCATGATAAAATACAACGGATTGGCCCGGTGTAACAGCAAATTGCGGTTCATCGAATCTCACCTTCAGTAAATTTGTTCCTTCATATTCGATCTGACAGGTTTGATCTTTTTGCCGATACCGGATTTTTGCATTCAGCTTTTCACCGTTTTCAGGAGGTGTGCCGATCCAATGGAGTTGATCAGCGTTAAGGTGGGATGTGAACAATTTTGGATGGTCGTGTCCCTGCCCGATGATTAAATGATTGTGAATCAAATCTTTTTCAATCACATACCATGGAGCTTCGGCATCTCCGTGACCGCCGCCGACACCAATCCCTTTTCGCTGCCCCAACGTATAATACATCAGTCCGTCGTGCTGACCGACGATTTTACCGGTGTCTGTCACAATATCCCCGGGTTTTGCGGGCAAATATTGTTGAAGAAAGGATTTAAAATCTCGCTCACCGATAAAGCAAATTCCGGTACTGTCTTTTTTATCCGATGTGTTTAATCCGGCTTTTTTTGCTAAATCCCGGACGTCATTCTTTGGCATATCTCCGATGGGAAAAAGCGATTTGGATAATTCTTTCTGTCCTAACAGATAAAGAAAGTAACTTTGATCTTTATTCGAATCAGCACCTTTAAGCAGGCAATACTGATCGTTTTTATACTGGATACGTGCATAATGACCGGTAGCAATCATGTCCGCTCCCAATTTCAGTGCATAATCTAAAAAAACATTAAACTTGATCTCACGGTTACACAGAACATCAGGATTTGGCGTTCGCCCGGCTTTGTATTCGTGTAGAAAATATTGAAAAACGTTATCGCGGTATTCTTTGGCAAAATTGACACTGTGAAGCGGGAGTCCCAACGTATCGCAGGCTATCAGTGCGTCTTTATAATCTTGTTCAGCCGGACATTCATCGGAATCTTCTTCCCAGTTTTTCATGAAGATGCACTGAACATCGTACCCTTCATCTCGCAACAATAAAGCGGTAACAGAGCTGTCGACACCGCCGCTCATTCCAACGACAATACGCTTTGGCATTATCGTTTCCCAGCGTGATGGTTCAATATATCAAGAATGGCGTTGACCAATTCTCTTACATCCTCAACAGAGTTGTCTCTTCCGAAACTGATCCGCAATGATCGGATATTCATTGCATTGCTGATTCCCATCGCTTTTAAAACATGCGACGGTTTTACCACACCGGAAGAACAAGCCGATCCGCTGGAAATGGCAAACCCTTTCATATCCAAATGGATGAGCATAACGTCACTGGTGATATCCGGAAGGGTGATGTTTACCACACCGGGAAGTCCGTGTTCTGGATGACTGTTCAAGATAAAATTCGGATAGTTGTCCTTCAGTAAATTTAGAAAGAGGCTCGCCAATTCATTAAGATGCTTTTCATAGTCTTTCTGTGTTTTTTCAGCGATTTCTGCTGCCAATCCTAACCCGGTTATTCCGGGGATGTTTTCCGTCCCGGCTCTTAAATTGCGTTCCTGTCCGCCGCCGATAATAACTGAACGTAACGAAACATCTTTATTGATGTACAACGCCCCGACACCTTTCGGCCCGTAAAACTTATGCGCTGAAAATGACATCATATCAACACCAAGGTCTTGAATGGAAACCGGAGTTTTCCCAAGGATTTGCACACCGTCTGAATGAAATGGGATATGGTATTTCTTAGCAATTTCACTGATTTCTTGGATCGGTTGGATCACTCCCGTTTCATTATTTGCGGCCATAATGGAGATCAATCCGGTTTGATCTGTAATAGCTGATTGTACGTCCTCGGGATTGACTCTGCCTGTTTTATCTGTGGAAAGAATAGTGGACGTAATTCCTAATTCTTTGAGTCTTTGCAAAACCTCCAACACCGCAGGATGTTCAATCGCAGATGTGATCACATGTTTTTTTTCTTGAAAAAGGATATTCCACAACACAAGATTGTTGGATTCGGTCCCACCGCCGGTGAAAATTATGTCGTAGGGAGAGCATCCGATGGCATCCGCCATTTGTTTGCGCGCAGTTTCAATCGCTACGCGGGATGACTTACCGAACCGATGCGTACTGGAAGGATTTCCATAAAGAGATTCCTCGACGTTCCGGATCAGTTCCAGGACGTCAGGATGAATGGGAGTTGTTGCACTGTGATCAAAATACCGTATCATAACGGCTGGAAATTACACAGGATTCTATGATTGTAGAATGAAGAAAAAGATCGACGATATGCTATTGAAACGTTTAACCGTTGCTGATGGAGGCGTGTCGAAGTGTATTTTGAAGGCTTTGATAAAACGGCGGTTTTGCTTTTTCAAGCGATTGAATTGTCTCTGAAACATCATAATCGTATCGAATCACATCCCATTTAAACTCATCTCCGACCGTTAAAAAGGCGACCGATCCGCGCGGGTCTTTATCAAAAGGTAATCCGGTTGCACCTTGGCAAAGGATTTTTATTTCGTCAATTTCTTCAAACCGCGGTGTGTGAGCATGTCCGTGGACAAAAATGAATTGATCCAAATCGTTGTGGAATGCCTTGACATGATCCCGCCAGTGAGAGACTTCGGTCACTGTAGGAATAACATCGTCCCTTTGGTACCATGCATGGGTGAACTCAACTAACGTATTTCCGACGATATCCCTATAGGAAATATGTGTGTTTTGAACAAATTTGACGCCTTCATCCCCTAATTGATCTGCGGTCCATTTTTCATTAGCAACGATGCCCTGACATACCGGATCATAAGGGTCCATCCCTTCCAAAGTAGGGAGATCCATTTCCCAGATTCGTTCCAATAAATAACGGTCATGATTTCCTCGGATAAAAATACAATTATCAATGGATTGAAGGGCTTTCAGTGTTTTGAGTGGTTCGGGTCCTAAAGCAAAATAATCCCCCAAACAAATTAATTGATCCACTTCAGGGTGGTCTTGTATAATGGAAACGGCTTTCGTAAATGAAGCTAAATTCGAATGAATATCGGTTAGAATAGCAAATATTTTCTTGCTCATAACGGTAAAATATACTGACATTATTTTCGTCGGAGCAAGAGTCAATTATGCATTAAATTAATATTATTATTTTGACGAGTTAATCACATGAAACCTAATCCCATACTCATTGTCGGATCGATTGCACTGGATACAATCGAATCTCCTCACGGAAATCATCAAGATCTGCTGGGCGGAACGGCAACGTACGCCATGCTCGCGGCAACCAAAAAAGTTCCTGTCCATATTTGCGGGATTGTCGGAAATGACTTCCCGGATTATGCCCATAAGATTTATAAACAGTATGCCGATGATCTAACAGATATTTCTATAGCTGTAGGACCAACATTCAGATGGGGCGGACGATATCACAAAAATATGGATCATCGTGATACATTGTTTACAGACTTAGGTGTCTTTGAAAATTTCAATCCGGAGCTATCAGAGGTCAATAAGAAAATACGATACGTATTTTTGGCAAATAATCATCCGGATTTGCAATGGACTGCACTCAACCAAGTCAATAAAGAAGCCATAATCGTTGTGGATACAATGAACTTATGGATCAATACAACTCTGAATGAACTAATACGTGTTTTATCTAAAACAGACATCTTGCTGATTAACGACAGCGAATCGGAATTATTAACCGGGATAACAGACCTGAGAAAAAGTGCTGACAAAATATTAGATATGGGCCCAAAGACTGTGATCATCAAGCAGGGCAGTAAAGGCGCAAGTGTATTCACTGAGGATGAAAAAATTTCCGTTGGTGTATATCCTGTTAACACTCTGTTGGACACTACCGGAGCAGGCGATACTTTCGGCGGTGGATTTATTGCATCATTGGCCGATGGAGGGACCGTGCTTGACTCGGTGATTTATGGATCAGCGATGGCATCCATTTGTGTTGAAGGATTCGGTGTAGAAACATTATTGAATGTGAGTGACAACGAGATGCGCAAACGGGTAGAGCATTTGAGCCGTACGGTTAGTGCTTGAAATCAACTACTATAATCGTCTAAATTTTATGACGTATTTTAATTGAATTTACAAGGAATGAATATGAAATCCATCTTAGCGACATTAATAAGTATTTTTATCATTGGCTTGATCATTTCAGGTTGCGTCAGTGAAGAACTGAACTCTGCACGGTTATACCTCCAGCAGAAAAACTGGGAAAAAGCAGAAGAATATTTACTGAAAGCCATGGTTGTTGAACCTGACAATCCCGAAATTCCGTATAGACTTGGTAATGCAATCTATGCAAAAGATGAAAAATGGGATGAAATGAATGAAATGTTCAGCTTGGCAATGTCGATTGATCCCGATCGAGTGATTTTACAAGGTGCCACTGTCAGAACCTATGTTGAACAAGCAATGGAAAAATATTGGACTGTTGTTTACAATAATGCGGTAGCTAGTTTTAATGAATATCGAAAACTGGGAAAAGATGAAGGTCAAACTTCATTGGATCAAGCTATATCACAATTACACATCGCTATAAGTATTAACCCCAACAATAGCAGAACCTATGCAACATTATCAACCTGTTATTTTGAAAAGGGAGATGAAAAATCATCTGTCAGCATGATACAAAAGGCTGTTGAAAAATCACCAGAAGATTTTGATGCCAACTTTACTGCAGGTCAGATTCTTGGTAACTATAATCGATTTGAGGAAGCCATATCTTATCTAATAAAAGCTGTAGAATTGAAACCTAATGATGTGAAACTATTACGTTTTCTAGCGGATATTTACTACGAAATTGGTGAAAAGGAAAAGTCAATCGAAATTTATCAAACTGCTATTAAAAGCGAATCTAATAAAAAAGTCAAAGCTGATCTTTATTACAATTTAGGCGTTCTAAACATGCAATTAAACAACTATGATGCTGCTGACTTAGCGTTTGAAGAGGCTTATTTTCTAAATGAAGAAGATTTTGAAGCTTTACTTGGAATGGCAACCTTGTATGAACAGCTTGGGGATAAATATTTCAATGGGACTGAGGAAGATATTGAAAAAGATTATGTTGAAGCCCATAGATGGTATAGGAAAGCAAGAGCAAAATTAAGAGATCTTAAAAACTTAGATGTTGATAATCGGTCAACTTATAAAAAGGCACTTAAATTGATTGATTATAAGATGAATATTACAGCAGAAAATCTTGAATAATATATGCATTACCCTAATTTTCGTCTTTTTTGTAAATATTCGTTTAACGCCGTATCTAAATTCATATCCGTAAATAAAGGGATATAGTCGATCTGACGCTGTCTACACTGTCGTCGGAAATCGTTTTGATATTGGGTTATTAAATCTTGGTACGGTTTGCGGATCTGCCAGGGTTCTGTAGTAATGGTTTGACCGGTTTCGATATCTTTGAATCGAGTCCGTATGTTAAAATTAAATTCAACCTCTTGTCTGTCCATGACATGAAACACAATCACTTCCTGTTTATTGTGTCGGAAGTGCTTCAGTCCAGTTAAAATATCCTGAGGGTCATCAAATAGATCTGAGATCAAGATCACCAATCCGCGCTTTTTGATGCGTTCAGCCATTTCATGAAGCGTCTCACCGATATTTGTATCCTTGCCGGAGGACAAACCGTCTAATTGCGTGAGCAGCGTGTTTAAATGTGCTGATGTTGAGCGGGGAGGAATGAATGTATTGATCTTTTCATCAAACAAGACGAGCCCGACACCGTCCTGCTGGTTCAGCATCAAATAGGAGAGGGCCGCGGTCAGATAACTAGCGTAATCCAGTTTGGATATCTTTCCGCTTTTGAACGTCATCGACCGACTTGTATCGACAATGATGTAGGACCTCAAATTCGTTTCTTCTTCAAACCGTTTGATGTAATACCGATCCGTTTTCCCATAGAGTTTCCAATCGATATGCCGAATTTCATCTCCGGTACCATAAACCCGATGTTCAGCGAATTCAACACTGAAGCCATGATACGGACTTTTATGATGTCCGATGATAAATCCTTCAACGACTAAACGGGCACGGAGAGCCATGTTCCGTAATTTCGCTGCCATTTCCGGCTGAAGATATTTACGCTTATCAATCATGGTGTGTCGAGGTTTGGATTATTGATCCAGCAATTTCAGAAGAATGTCGTCGGTGCTTAATCCTTCGGCTTCTGCGTTGAAATTGGTCAAAACCCGATGACGTAAAACCGGTAAAACCAAGTCTTTCACATCCTGAATAGATGGTGTGGGCTTTCCTTCTAGGGCGGCTTTGGCTTTTGCTCCAAGGATTAAGTACTGTGATGCACGCGGTCCTGCACCCCAATCGATCCAATCTTTAATGAACGATGGTGCTTTGGGAGAATCCGGGCGGGTTGAAGTAACAAAATCAACGGCAAATTCCACCACATTATCTGCAACCGGAACCCGTCGGATTAAATCCTGAAATGCTAAAATGTCATCACGCTGAATGACTTTGGTTAACGCAGAAGCTGATTTTCCGGTCGTCGATTGAACGATTTTAACTTCTTCTTTTCGAGTAGGATAATCAATTTTAATGTTGAACATAAATCGATCCAATTGTGCTTCCGGTAAAGGATATGTTCCTTCCTGTTCGATCGGATTTTGCGTTGCCAAAACAAAAAACGGTTCATCAAGATCATAGGTCTTTCCGCCGGTGGTTACTTTATGTTCTTGCATCGCTTCCAAAAGGGCGGCTTGAGTTTTAGGCGGCGTTCGGTTGATTTCGTCCGCAAGGATGATATTCCCGAAAATTGGGCCTTTATAAAAATGAAATCCGCGCTGTCCTGTGGTTTGGTCTTCTTGAATGATCTCAGTTCCAGTGATGTCGCTTGGCATAAGATCCGGTGTGAATTGAATTCGACTGAAAGACAGATCAAGAAGATCAGCCATTGATTTGATCATCAATGTTTTCGCCAGTCCGGGGACGCCAACGAGCAGCGTATGTCCTTTGCAAAACATCGCAATTAATATATGATCTAAGACGTCAGACTGTCCTATAATAGTTTTCCCGATTTCGGTTAAGAATAGCTGCCGGGTTTCAGTTAATTTTTCTAATACAAATAAATCTTTTTGTTCGCTCATTTTATGTCCATTTTAATGTTATGATCCAAATAGTAAGGGGTGAAACTTACAAGCACCTTTCACCCAAATCAATTTGTTTGTCTTGCTCATCTCGGATTGTTGTAAGAAATTCTACGGATGTTCTACGCAGAAAAACAGAAAAAAGTTCGTTGGGTCGGAATGACACTGAATGAGATGGAAACCCAGCTTCAGCAAAGAGGGATAGAAAAATATCGGGCTAAGCAAATATTTCAATGGGTCTATAAACACAAAGTTAGCGCATTTGATGAAATGAAAAACATTCCGAAATCATTACAGTCTAGGTTAAAAGAGTTTTCGGAGATTAGAAATATATCCTTGCAAAAAACGACTGAAAATCCGAATTCTGCTACTAAAAAATATTTATTTGAGCTATCGGATCATCACTCCATTGAGACCGTGTATATGAGAGGGAGCAAGCGGGCAACTGTATGCTTGTCCACACAAATTGGGTGTGCAGTGGGTTGCCGTTTTTGTGCAACCGGATCGATGACGTATCAGCGCAACTTAAGCGCAGGTGAAATTGTTGAACAGTTTATATCCGTACAGAATCTGAATAAATCCGCTATTACCAATGTTGTGTTTATGGGCATGGGCGAACCGTTTCTGAATTATCAAAATACGATCAAAGCGGCTCAATTACTGAATGATGAAAACGGGATTAATCTTGGTGCAAGAAGGATTACCATCTCTACGGCCGGGATTGTTCCAAAAATCATTCGATTTGCGGATGAAAAACAGCGATTCAAATTGGCGATCAGTTTGAATGGAACAACGGAAGAAAATCGTAGCGAAACGATGCCGATAACCAACACGCATTCGCTAAAGTCGCTGTTAGAAGCCGCTGAATATTATTACGATAGTGCAAAGCGGATGATCACCTTCGAGTATGTGTTATTGAAAAATGTAAATGATTCGATCGAAAATGCCAAACAATTGAAAAAGCTACTAGCACATATTCCATGTAAGGTGAATCTGATACCGTATAATGAAATCGGTGGAGAATATAATAGACCGGCTGGAAAGCAATTAGAACATTTTTATCAAGAATTAGAAAATGCAAAGTTTACGGTCACGATCCGTCACAGCCAGGGAACAGCCATTGATGCAGGCTGCGGACAATTGGCGGTTCGAAACAAAAAAGGGAAATCATGATGAATGCTGACATTAAATCTATGGCAAATGACATCCTGTCCAGAACGGGTTTTGAAGGAAAAGTAGCGATTGTGCTTGGTTCGGGGTTGGGTGAGTTTTCAGCCAATTTTACCGATCCGATCACCGTACCGTATGATTCAATTCCGGGCTACCCGCAACCGACCGTGGAAGGGCATGTCGGTGAGTTTGTTTTCGGGCAACTCAATGGAATCACGGTTTTAGCGGCGAGAGGGCGATTCCATTTTTATGAAGGACATCCGAACTCAATCGTGACACTCCCGATGCGTTTATTCAAAGCGTTGGGGATTCAATACGTCATCATTACCAATGCGGCAGGATCGATGAAAAAGGAATTCCCGCCGGGAAAACTCATGCTGATCAACAGACATTTGGACTGCACATTTCGAGATCATCATCATCCGAAAGCATGGGTGGATCAACATCCATACTATGACCCGAACATTCTGCAAATAGTCCGAGATGCAGCGGTTAATGTCGGCGTTGATATCGTTGAGGGTGGATACTGCTGGACCCAAGGACCGGTCTATGAAACACCGGCAGAGATCGACTATTATTTATCACTGAACGGAACTGCCGTTGGGATGAGTACCGTTCCTGAGATTGAAACGGCCGGTGTACTCGGCATGAAAGCCGTCGGGATTTCTTGTTTGACCAATTACGCCGCCGGGATCACTGATCAGCCCCTGACGCATCAAGAGGTTATGGACACCGCCGAACTCGCCAAAAACGATTTTGCCGAATTAATCAAAGAAGTGATGACGCAATTAGGATCAATCAAATGAACATACGCACCGAAGTTTTATCCATTGAAAAAGAAATGATCGACATTCGCAGGGATATCCACCAGCACCCGGAACTGGGTTTCAATGAGATCCGGACGGGAAAGTTAATTGCAGAAAAATTGGAGTCATACGGACTCAACGTTGAAACGGGTGTCGGCAGAACCGGAATTGTTGGAACCTTAAAAGGGAATTGTGCCAAACCAACGATTGCATTGCGAGCAGACATGGATGCCCTTCCCATACAGGAAACAGGAGAGGTGGAGTATAAATCTGTTCATGACGGTGTGATGCATGCTTGCGGTCATGACGGACACGTAGCGATGCTGTTGGGAACCGCAAAACTTTTATCCACCATAGCTGACCGAATAAACGGAACGGTTAAGTTTATCTTTCAACCGTCGGAAGAACGAGAAGGCGGTGCGAGGTATATGATTGAAGACGGATGTTTAGACGGCGTTGATGAAATTTACGGAATCCATTTGTGGAACTATTTACCTTACGGAAAACTCGGCGGTCAGCCCGGACCGATCTTAGCCGCAGCCGATGAATTCCACATTGATATTGAAGGTATCGGCGGACATGGTGCGGCACCTCAGGGAACCGTTGACGCTGTTCTTGTTGGATCGCAGCTAGTGAATGCGCTGCAAACCATCGTCAGTCGAAATACCAATCCATTGGAAAGTACTGTTGTTACCGTTGGAAAATTCCATGCCGGAAGCAATTTTAATATCATATCAGCAACAGCGAGACTGGAAGGAACGGCGCGATCTTACTCGGAAGAAAACCGGATTATGATCAAAACACGGATGAAGGAAATCATCAACGGAATTGAAATGGCAACGGGCGCAAAGATCACGTTGAATTACATCGATGGATATCCGCCGACGATCAATCATGATTCTGCGTTTCGCACATTGAAAGAATCCGCTCTGAAGATTACGGGGGCTGATTCACTCATGGAACATAAATCGATGGGCGGGGAAGACTTTAGCTTTTACCTTCAAAAAATACCGGGCAGTTTTTTATTTGTCGGAGCAGCACCGGAAGACGCTGAACTAGGAGACATCCCGCATCACAGTCCATTTTATAATTTCAACGAAAAAGCTTTATCGGTTGGAACATCTATATTTGTTCAATTAATCGAAGATCGTTTAATGAATTAACAAAAAGGTTAAAATATGCAGCGAACAGACGTCATAAAAAACGGGATTACCTTTGGATCGGCATTAGCGATGGTCATCTCATTTACCGTAAATAAATCTGTGTTTTGGGCGATCATCCATGGACTGTTATCATGGATTTATGTGATCTACTATATCCTGATCAAATAGGAAACAGGTTATGAAATCATTCACAAAAGAGTTATGGGTCCATATCCCAAAACGGATGGAAATGATCAATATCACGGCTGATGTTGAGTCGGTCGTTCGTGAAAGCGGTATACAAGAAGGACTGTGTTTGGTCAATGCCATGCACATTACGGCATCAGTTTTTATCAATGATGACGAACCCGGTCTCCATAACGACTATAAACGGTGGCTGGAAAAATTGGCACCGCATGCTCCAATCAGCCAATATGATCATAATCGAACCGGGGAAGATAACGGTGATGCACACCATAAGCGTCAGATCATGGGACGTGAAGTCGTCGTGGCTGTAACGAAAGGCCAATTACATTTCGGAACGTGGGAACAGATCTTCTACGGTGAATTTGACGGACGCAGGAGAAAACGAATATTAGTAAAAGTAATCGGAGAATAATGGTTTTGAAAACGGAAGCAATTCGAAATACACTTGTATTTTTATTAGCAAAAGCATTTAATGAATTATTTCCGCCGCGACGGCTGGTTATCGAACATTCATTTTCGGATGGATTATTTTGCCATGAAGCCAACTGGGAAGATATTACCGAAAAAGAGGTAAATCAATTAGACGAATATTTACATGAATGGATCACAAACTCTACTCCGATCATCCAAGAAAATCAATCCAAAGAATCCGTTTTACAAAATTTGATTCTTATGGACTCAAAGAGTAAAATAGAATTAGTACACCAATGGGAGATTGATCCAATTCCAGTTATTCGGTTTGGAGAGCATTGGGATCTTCAAATCGGTAAGATTCAAACCGATAAGAGCAAACTCAATTGTTTTTCACTGTTAAAATATAACAACGGATTTTTAATCAGGATTTTCCACGATCATATCAGAGAAAGATCCTTCATTGATCACCCGAAATTATTTTCGATTATTGAAGAACACGAGCGATGGGGGTCCATCCTTAGAGTGTCCACCATTCGTGAAATGAACGAAGTGATCCGAAACGGAAATATCCGTGAAATGATATGGGTCGCAGAAGGATTGCACGAAAAGAAAATCAGTCATATGGCGGATCAATTAGCCAAGGAATTTCCAAATAGAAAATTGGTGACCATTGCCGGTCCTTCATCCTCTGGGAAAACCACCTTCGCCAAACGATTAGGGGTTCAACTTCGGGTAAATGGGTTTAATACGGTGCAAATTTCGATGGATGATTACTTTGTGGACCGAAAACAAATAGAACGAAATGATAAGGGTGAGATTGATTTTGAAAATATTGATATATTAAATGTTCATTTGCTGAGTGAACGGATACAAAAGTTATTGAGTGGGGAGTCCATTCCAAAAAGAAAGTTTGATTTTGTTTCAGGAGAAGGCAAAGATACGAACGAAGAAATTAAATTAGGGAAATGGGATTTTGTCATTTTGGAAGGCATACATTGTTTGAATCCAAAATTGACTACAAAACTCGGAAAAAATAATCTGCAGCGGATCTATATCAGTGCGATTACTCAAATGAATATGGATGCAAATCACAGGGTATCCACATCAGACAATCGATTGCTTCGAAGAATTGTGAGAGACCATAAATTCAGAGGATATCCGGTTGAAAAGACGATCGAAAGATGGTCGATGGTTCGTCGAGGAGAAGAGCGAAACATCTTTCCGTTTCAAGAAGAGGCTGATATGATGTTCAATTCATCGCTTGTGTATGAAATTCCTGTACTGGGAAAATATGTCAAACCGCTTTTAAGCAATAAAAATGTATCCGAGGAGGTCTTTGATCGTATTGAAAGATTACGTCCGCTTTTGGAGTTTTTCGAACCGATCGATGAAGATCAGGTTCCGGGGATTTCAATCCTGCGTGAGTTTATCGGGGACAGCGATTTTAATTATTAGTAACCGACCGCTGAATTATTCCCTCTAGGGTCAGCTCCGCCGTATAAACGGGTTTCATGGATTTGTATCCCGTTGGCGTGACCGATCTTTCCCCATCGATAGGGTTTGATTTGGTGCCCCATTTCTGTCAATGCCTGCTGAACATCAGCTGATAAACTGAACGGTTCAACGGTAATTTGATCGGGCAGCCATTGCGAATGTACACGTGAAGCCGTCACGGCATCTTCGATATTCATTCCGTAAACCGTTGTATTCAAAATGACTTGAAGTACGGTGGTGATGATCGTAGATCCGCCGGGTGAACCAATCACAAGAATCGGTTGTCCATTTTTTAAGACAAGAGTCGGCGTCATCGAACTGAGCGGCCGTTTCCCTGCTTGGATGGCGTTGGCGTCATTTCCGATCAATCCAAAGAAGTTTGCCGTTCCCGGTTTCGTCGAAAAATCATCCATTTCGTTGTTCAGAAAAAAGCCCGCGCCATTGACAACAATCCCTGATCCGTAACTCGTATTCAGTGTAATGGTTACACTGACGCAATTTCCGTCTTTATCGGCAACGGAGTAATGGGTCGTCTCTCTGCTTTCGTAAGGAGCGGGATCTCCGGGAAAGAGTTCACTGCTCGACGTGGCGGATTCCATTGAAATGGTTGATGCTCGTTCTGCGGCGTAGTCCTCGGATAAAAACATGGCATAAGGGTTTGTCCAAAATTCCGGGTCTCCCAAATGCTCGGCCCGGTCAGCATAGGCTCTTCGTTCAACTTCGGTTAACAGATGCACGTAAGCTGAGGAATTCCAACTTAGAGAATCCAGCGGAAATGTTTCGAGCATATTCAGCATATGGATCAGCAGTAATCCGCCGGAGCTCGGCGGCCCCATTGAGATAACGTCCAGATCACGGAATTGACCTTTTACCGGATCCCTATACACCGAATGATAGTTAGTCAGATCGTCATACGTAATCAGTCCATTTCCATTTTGCATTTCCTGAACAATCAATTCTGCCGTCTTTCCGGAATAAAATCCATCTCTGCCTTTTTGAGCAATCCGTGTTAGCGTTTTTGCAAGATCACGTTGATACAAGATGTCATCATGCAGCCAGTTAGAACTGTCTTTTTTAACAAATGTTTCGGTTGCTCCCTCATTGTAAAAGAACAACCCTTTATACATATTCAAGTGGTTCGCAAAATCATGAGAGATCGGGAACCCGCCGCGAGCCAGCCGGATCGCAGGTGCCAATGCCTGCCGAAGCGAGATATTGCCTGATCCGTGATCCTGAAACACGCGAAGTAAACCGTCTACGGTTCCGGGAACTCCAACCGCTAGAGGAGAATAAAGTGACATGCCACGGATCACTTCCTTGTTTTCATCCAAATACATGTCTCTGTGGGCGGTTGTGGGTGCGACTTCACGAAAGTCTAATGTGAAAGTTTCACCGGATTCCAGTCGGGCAACTAAAAAACCACCTCCGCCTAAATTTCCTGCTTGCGGATAAGTCACGGCTAACGCGAATCCCGTGGCAACGGCAGCATCGATTGCATTACCGCCATTTTTCATGATCTCAACACCGACTTTGGATGCAAGTTCACTCGCAGAGACGACCAGTCCGTTTTCAGCATAAACCGGTTTTGATACACCGATGTTTGGAATAATAAATATACACGAAAGGATCAGTGAAAGACATGATCTAACCATTAGAATTCTCCTTTTGATCAAGGTGAAGAATGATGAAGGCGTGATTTATACGTCTAATTTTTCCCGCAGTACATCGACAATTGAATCAGCCTGAATACGAACTTGTTCCATCGAATCCCGGTCACGCAGCGTAACGGTTCCGTCTTCCATGGTATCATGATCGACCGTGACACCAAAAGGCGTTCCGGCTTCGTCTTGTCTACGATACCGCTTACCGATAGATCCGCCGAGATCGAAGAACGCGCTGAATTCTTTCCGGATGTCCTTGACGATTTTCTGCGCCATTTCCGGTTGCCCGTCTTTTTTGACAAGAGGAAAGACGGCACAGGTGATCGGAGCGATCCGCGGTGAAAGTTTTAGAACCGTGCGTTTTTCTTCAAGGACTTCCTCCTCGGTATACGCATCGACCAGGCAGGTAAGAAATGCCCGATCCACACCGGCGGAAGATTCCACAACCGCAGGGACATACCGCTGATTCGTTTGGGGATCGAAGTAATTTTGTTTTTTCCCGCTGTGTTCATTGTGCTGATCCAGATCATAGGTGCCGCGGTCTGCGATACCTTCCAATTCAGACCAGCCGAACGGAAACTCATATTCCACATCATAACATGCGGATGAATAATGAGCTAATTCATCATCTCCATGAGGGCGGAGCTGAAGTTTATCAGGAGTCACCCCAAGTTGTTTAAACCAATTCAGACGTTCGTTACTCCAATAGTCCAACCACTTAGTGGTTTCATCCGGATGGACGAAAAATTCCATTTCCATCTGTTCAAACTCACGAGTGCGAAATAGAAAATTACCGGTCGTGATCTCATTACGAAATGCTTTTCCCAGCTGTGCAATACCAAAGGGAATTTTCTGTCTTGAAGTAGTTTGAACGTTGGCATAATTCACAAAAATACCTTGTGCCGTTTCGGGACGGAGGTAGGTCATCTCACCGGAATCTTCAACAGGACCAATAGCGGTTTTGAACATTAAATTGAATTGACGGGGTTCCGTCCAATCTTTGATCCCGCATTTCTTACAGGGCTTATCTAAATCTATATGATCGGCGCGATATCGTGATTTACATTGTTTGCAATCCACCATTGGATCATGAAAATTGGAGACATGTCCGCTGGCTTCCCAAACACGCGGATGCATCAGAATAGACGCATCCATCCCGACAATATTATCTCGGGAAGTGACCATATTATGCCACCAGTCATTTTTTATTTTACGCTTCATCTCAACACCGAGCGGACCATAATCCCAGGTGGAACCCAACCCGCCGTAAATTTCGGAGCTTTGGAAAATAAATCCGCGGCGTTTACAAAGTGATACTATATTTTCGATTGATTTTAAATTCATTGTTTTCCTAAATAAAACGTTAGTTTATCAAGATTTCCTTCTTTTTTTCCTCTTCTTCGGAGGATTCGCTCTTCTTTTATCGATGATTGCAACAACCTCCTTCAAGGAAAGCGAGTCGATTTCTGATCCTTTGGGAATGGGAGCGTTAATTTTTCCGTCGGTAATATACGGTCCGTACCGGCCATCTTTGATTATCAGAGATTCTCCGGATTCCGGATGATTGCCTACAACCTTTAATTCAACCGAGCGCGTATTCTTTTTGGCTAACACATCAAGTGCATCCGTGAGTTGAACGGTTATCGGTGAAAGAGGAGGTATGAGTTTCGCATTTGATTTTCCGCAACGAAGATAAGGTCCGTACCGACCGAGGTCAGCATAGATTTCTTCACCGGATTCTGGATGTTTTCCTAATAATTTTGGCAGGGATAATAGTGCGACGGCCATGTCAAGTGTGACATCATCCGGATCGGTGTTTTTCAGCAGGGATTTCCGTTTTGTTGTGTCCCCGAGCTGAACATAATATCCGTACGGTCCCTCTTTTAAAAAGATGAGCTCACCCGATTCAGGATCTTTCCCGAGGGATGTGTCTTTTTTCTCGGGTTTTTCCAGCAATTCTTGAATTTTTTCCGGTGTTAAATCACCGGGGGCAACACTCATTGGAATTGCAATGGTGTTTTCATCAAATCTGAGATAAGGGCCAAACTGTCCGATACGTCCTTCGACGGTATCATGTTGAGTGTCGATGGAGCAGGCCTTCCGAATATCAATCTCTGAATTGAGCATATCTTCAAGTCCGATTTGTTTTTCTTTTCCGAAATAAAATGCATTCATAAAAGGCAGTGCGTTTCGTTCTCCGCGTGATATTTCATCAAGATTGTCTTCCATCTTGGCAGTGAATTTTGCATTGACCAAAGATTCGAAATGATTTTCCAATAACTGAGTGACAGCTACCGCAATATAGGTAGGAATGAGTTTGCCTTTGGTCAGTTTTACATAGTCCCGATGTTGAATCGTATCAATAATCGATGCGTACGTTGACGGACGTCCGATGCCTTGCGATTCCAGTTCTTTAACAAGAGAAGCTTCTGTGAATCGTGCCGGTGGTTTCGTTGCATGATCGGATACATCGATGGATTGACATCCGAGGGCATCTTTCTCATTCAGTTTGGGTAAGATTACCTCATTTGGTGCTTTTTGAGATTTTCGGTCATCGCTTCCTTCAACATAGACACGCATGTATCCAGGGAAGGTGATCACTTTTCCTCTCGAACGGAACACCGCATTTTGGTTTGAGATGTAAATGATTGTCTGCAATAATTTAGCCGGCAGCATTTGAGACGCGATCGTGCGTTTCCATATTAATTCATATAAACGTGAAGCATCTTTTCCAAGAGAATTCGCTACGACGGACGGTGCACTGAATTGAGTTCCGGCCGGGCGGATGGCTTCGTGAGCTTCTTGTGCATTTTTTACTTTTGTTACATAAATATTGGGTTTTGCCGGGAGGTATTCTTGACCGTAGACTGTCTCAATATGGCTTCGTGCTGCTTGAAGTGCCTCTTGAGAGAGATGGGTAGAATCCGTACGCATATAGGTGATGAATCCGGCTTCATATAATTGCTGAGCCGTTCGCATTGTTCTTTTAGCAGAAAAACTCAGTTTTCTTCCGGCCTCCTGTTGAAGGGTGCTGGTTGTAAACGGCGGCGATGGACGGGAAGATTGAGGTTTTGTTTCAATTTGGTCTACTGTCCATTCACCGTTGAGGAGTTTGGTTTTTAATTCTTCGGCATCAGCTTGGTTCAGCAATATCCTGTTTTTATTTTTCAGCTTACCCGTTGTTTTATCAAAGTCACTTCCGCGGGCTAATTTTTCACCTTCCAGAGTGTAAAGCCGAGATTGGAATTTCTCGTTGCCACTTGTAAGCAATTCAGTGACCAGATCATAATATTCCGCTTGAATGAATCGTGCTCTTTCACGATCTCGATCGACGATGATTTTTACCGCAGCGGATTGAACCCTTCCCGCTGATAATGCCGTTTTCACAAATTTCATGTTTTTTTGAAGTGTGTTCCATAGAAGAGGAGAAATCTTATATCCGACCAATCGATCAATAATTCGCCGTGTTTTTTGCGCTGAGACCATATTCTCATCAATGAGATGGGAATGGGACATTCCTTCTAAAACACCTTGTTTTGTGATTTCTGTAAATTGAACCCGTTTTAAATTGGCTTTAGGTATTTCACTTGCAATATGATCCGCGATGGCTTCACCTTCACGATCAGGGTCTGTTGCGATAATCACGGTTTCAACCTGTTTTGATTTAGTCTTTAACTCGCGGATGAACGTTTTGCGATCCGGTAAAACCTGCAAGGTCATCTTAAAGTCATCTTCGATATCAATGCCGATTTCTTTTTTAGGGAGATCCTTAACATGCCCAACACAGGCAAGCACTTCATATCTGTCACCCAGATACTTGGATATCGTTCTGGCTTTCGAAGGAGATTCAACAATTAAAAGTGATTTTGTCATTTTCAGTAATGTCCGTATGCGTGTTTAATTATCTCAGAATATGATACGTTTCAGTGATCAGAATCCAATATTATTTTTTTGTAAGAAAGTAGTCTGTCAATTGATCGAACGGAACCGATGATTGTGTGCCGGTCTCTAATTCTTTCACAATGGCAGTTTGGTTGTTAAACTCATCATCACCGATGATAACTGCATGTACCGCGCCTAACCGATTTGCATCTCTCATTTGAGCTTTCATACTCCGGCGAAGCATATCGGTGCCGACAGAAATATCATGATTTCGAAGCGTATGAGATAACGATGAAACAAAAGTTCGCGGTGCGTCACCCAAACAAATGATATACACATGGTTTTTTGGTTCGCTGTCTACTAATTCAGATCCGATTAGAAGCATGATGCGTTCTACACCGGCGGCAAATCCGATGGCAGGAGTTGACTTTCCACCCAATGTTTCGACCAAATTATCATAGCGCCCGCCGCCGCAGATTGCATCTTGAGCACCCAAAGCACTTGAGGTGATCTCAAAAGTCGTTCGGGTATAGTAATCCAATCCACGTACCATGCGTTCATTCAATGTGAACGGAATGCCGATGTCAGAGAGCAGGATTTTTACATCTTCGAAATGCTGAGCATCTTCAATGGAGTGACAATCAGTAATCTTAGGTGCGGATGAAAGGATATCTATCTCTACCGGCGATTTTGTATCCAGAATTCGAAGCGGATTGGTTTCAAAACGTCGTTGACTTGTTTCAGACAGCTCATTAAAATGCGGTCTTAGATAATCTTGAAGTGCTGTGCGATATTTACTGCGGCATTCAGCTGAACCGATACTGTTTAGATTTAACGTGATATTATTCAATCCCAATGACTGAAAAAAGGACCACGCAATATCGATGACTTCAGCATCCTGCTCAGGATGAGGAGACCCAAAGGCTTCCACTCCGATTTGGTGGAATTGACGGTACCGTCCTTTTTGCGGGCGTTCTCTGCGAAAGAGAGCATCCATGTAATATAATTTTGTCACGGGTGATAATTTATCCAAATTGTGCTGGATAAACGCACGAACAACCGGTGCAGTCAGTTCAGGTTTTAGTGTGAGAGCTGTCCCGCCCTGATCAACCCAACTGTACATTTCTTTGGATACGATGTCGGTTTCTTCTCCGACTCCCCGGGCAAATAACGATGTGTTTTCAAAAGCGGGTGTTCGAATTTCTTTGTATCCGTATTTCTCCATGAATTGATGAAGCTTAGCTTCCAACACCTGCCATTGGCGGGATGTGTCCGGAAGAATATCCGTTGTGCCTTTGATGGATTGTATCCGTTTTTGACTCATTCTCTATCCTACGATCGAGTTTAAAATTGTTTCAGCTTGTGATTGATAATCCTCAGGGACATAAATCGTCACAAGCGTTCCGGGTAAATTCACGGCTGAAATGTTAAAAGCAGATTCGACCCAATCAGCTTTGATATAGTTGGGAATATTCTTTTTATCCAAAACTTCCGAAACCATCTCAGCATACACTTGTCCGGACACCGGAGGTAATTTGACCCAGTTAATTTCTTGCAAAGGAAGGTTCAGCGGTTCGGCATCTACCAGAGATACTTTACAATCGGCACAAACCTCAGTCCCTTCGACATATTCAGTTAAACATTCCGGACAGATCATGATTTTCACCTCTTATTTATTAAAAGAATTTCTGACTTTCAGAAGATAGAATGAACGAAAAAAATAAAAAAATTGAATTCAATCAACTTGAAACAGAAAAAACGGATTGAGTTATGCCAATGACAATCCGGTGTAAACTAATAGGAACGGCTTTGAAAAATTCCGCCCCGCTGCTCTAATTTCAGATCACTTAAGGTCGGTGATTTAACATTGATCTTTAAATAAACTCCCTGTCCGTATCCGTTAGGTGTCCAATTCAGAGATAATTCCCAACAGTGCAGATCTCGATATAATGAGAACGAATGACTGACCAGATCCCGTTCAATCATATCGAACCGTGCATTGTATCTGACCCCCCAATTTTTTGTTAATTGGATTGATGAAGAAGAATTCATCCAAAATGTTTTCTGAGGATTAGACGGATCAAATGCATTAAGTGAATATCGAATACTGAGCCGGGTAGACCAGAATTTTCCACTCTGAGCCGGAGGGGTGTAATTCCCGGGAAGAGGACCTTCATCATCAAGATCCACAGTATCTTCAACAGCATGTTTTAACGTCTCTGTAAAGCGTTTCCCTTTAAATGAAAATGACGTCGAAAACCCTAATTTGGTTAATCGCGGAAAGATCATTCCGTTTTCCAGCCTGTGATACACCGACACGCGCTGTCCGTCTTGAAAGTCGTAAAAATCGTGGGTCATGGATATGTCCAGATTCAACAGATTTGCGATCTTTGTACGGAGAGACGATGATAGGTTCGCCATTTGAAATTCTTCTGCAGCAAAATTGTATGAAGAGGACATGTTCCAACTCAGCAGATCGATTTTCTTTTCAGTTTCATTGTCAGTCAGAACCTTAGCTTTGAAAACATTCCGAATCGAAAATGTCATGGACTGTCGCTCCTGATTCGGCGTTGATCCTGCATCCGTTCCTCTAAATCGATCCCACGTGGTATCTTGAAAAGTTCGGTAATATCCGGGATCAAATCCTAAAATGGGTTTTGAAAAATCAGGCGTGTAAGAGTATCCGATGCTGGGTGTGATCACATGGCGAACCGCTTGAAGCGGTCCGATACTGACGGGAATAAATCCGTAAATATTTGTACTTGAACTCAATTTGAATGCCCCGGTTGTTTTGGCGGCAAATCCCTCTTTCTCGAATAAGTAAACACCGCCGGTATCATCCACAGCGGCTTCCATGTAAGACCCGATCCACTTCGAATTAATTGATAAACTTGGAACGAGTGAAATATATCGAAATATCTTTTGATTGGCGTTAAAGGAGATGGAGTGATTCAATGTCCGGTTATATTCAGAATGAATGATGCCCTCTCCGTCATTATCCAATTCCCATTCGTATGTTACCGTACTGTCCTCATGGACGATTTCCTCTGCTTGGAACCATGATCTGAGTTTTTGAGAAAATGTATTTGAGTAACCCCAGGTGATGGAATGATACCATTTTGTGTCTGAACTTTGAGTTGGGAATAAGGACCGTTTTCCATGCCGGAATGTAACATTTGGCAGGTTCCCGGTGATGTAAGTTATCTTGCTGGAAGCTGATGTAGGCGCTTGATAAAACACTGAATTGGAATCCAGTCGGGATTCAGACATTAAATCCTGAGTTACCGACAAATTCATGCTAATTGAGTTATTTGATTTCTTCCAGGATTTTCGGTATGTTGCATTAGAAATAGCTTGCTGATTTAAGCGTGTATTTTGCTGTATACCTGTAGAGTGATTGTAATCTCCATTGCTGTAATAACTTGCATTGACTTTGAATGTCTGGTTTCTTCGAAGGGTTTGATTGTGATTCCACTTTAAGACATAATCCGAACGGCGGGATTCTTTTAATCCGGTAATATCTTTTTCACCTCCGAGTAAAAATTGCCGGGTTTCTAGGTGTAAGTTCCCGGAGTATTTATACCGTTTTTTATACTTACTGATGGCTTTGAATGTAATTCCCTGCCGATCAGCAAAGTTGAGTATAAATCGTGTATCCCAATACGGATTCGGTGCCCAATAATAACCCAATCCGTCTAAAAACTGCCCTCGAATCCGTGACTCACCATAGGACGGCATGATCCACCCGGAATGACGCTTTCCGCCTTGATCCGGGAAAATACCGAAGGGTAATCCCATGATCGGAATTCCGCCGATATAGAGGATAATCGGTTTGGCAATGACTTTATCATTTTGGATCAACTTCATTTTATCGCTGTCGAAATGAAAATGAGGGAGTTTATGATCGCAGGTCGTATATATACTGTTTTGAACAAAGATCGTTGATTTGTCTTTATTGCGAATTTCATCTCCGTAATAAAATCCGTCGTCTACTTTTGTATTCCCTTGGATGACCTTCCCATGCTGCGTGTGCAGATTATACGTCATGTGATCGCCTTCCATCGGTTCCTGTCCGGATTGGAGCAGAGTCGGACGAATCGCTTTTGTGGTTGTATCGCCGGGCGACAGCGGAAGGGCATGAAGCAAATTCGTATTCCAATCGACATCAACAAACCCGGCATGCAAATCGACGTCCTCATAATGGAGTTTCGCATTTTGGTGTAGGGTTGTCATCTCATCGGGAACTTGATAGCGGATCATATTCGATTCGTAAGAAACCGGGGAATCCATTTCTTGGCTGACCGAGTCGGGTGTGTATGTTCCTTCACATCCGCCTATAACGACAATGTACTGAAGCGCGTCATCGAAAAATTGCAGAGAGATCGTATCGCCGGAAGTATTGTTAAATCCCTGATAAATTGAATCTTCAAATACATGATATCGTGTTGTTGCCATTCCTTCAATCCGCATGGAGTCCATGGTTCCATTTTGAAAAAATCCTCGCAGTGTTTTTCCTGTCAACTCGTTTTCAAATGACAGAGATTTCTTTAACTCGTTCTCAAAATTATATTTTTTAGAATAATCACGCCATCCGGATACAGTGGACACGGCTTTCGCATCCGACGGGATTTCAAGGTATCGAAGCTCCTCATCTTGATATTGAAGAAAGATCTCGCTGCCGGAAAGTGTTCGGTCGCTTTCAACAACTTTCGGCTGGAGGGTTAATATGGTTTGTTCATGTGTACGTTCATATTGGGCCAGTCCGCACGTCGCTGTACGGTCTTCTTCCTGAATGATCACATTCCCCGATGCGGTGTATGAAACTGCATCTTCGTTTGCGGATTTGACATAGGTGATGGTGTCGGCGGTGATGACTTGATCAATCTGGGTTAACTTTGTATGACCCATTGCTTTTCCGCTGTCTATATCAGGATAATAAATGAGTGAATCTGCAAGCAATTCGTAATCCTCGTCAAAGATCTGAACATCAATAAAAGCTTTCAATGTGTTAGACGGAGAGTGAAAATGTAATGAATCGCAGACCAGATACATGTCTTCTTTTCGAACGGTGACAGAATCGATCATCCAGCCTTGATCTGTACTTTCATGATATTCTGCGCGACGACTGGAGATAAATATATTGTCTTTTCTAAAAACCACATCCCCGTTGAGGACTTGCATCGAGGTTTCATTTTTCGTGAAATTTTCTAACTTATCTGCACGGACTAACCGTAGCCGCCCTTCCGCTAACAGACATGACAACAGGAGCAATAATACGATTGGGAACTGACGGCGTTTCATTAGTATCGTTTCGGCCAATATTTTGTTAACCGTGATAAAATAAATTTTTCATATCCCAAGTTCGTCGGGCGGTAATAGTTCCGCTCTTTTCCTTCGGGAAAATAATTCGCTTTGGTAAAATGTTCTTCATGAAGATGCGGATAATCATACTCTTTTCCGTAATCCAAGGATTTCATCAAATCCGTCGGTGCATTTCGTAAATGCAGCGGAACGCCGGGAGTTCCCTCTTTTTTGATGTCGCTCATCGCTTGATTCACCGCCGCGTAAGATGCATTGGATTTTGGCGCAGATGCCAGGAACGTTGTCACCTGAGAGAGAATGATCGCTGCTTCAGGCATCCCGATCATATGCACCGCTTGAAATCCTGAAACTGCCATGGATAATCCCATGGGATCGGCATTCCCGATATCTTCAGAAGCTAAAATGATGAGACGGCGTGCAATAAACTCGGGCTTTTCTCCTCCTTCAAGCATGACAGCCAGCCAGTATACAGCGGCATCCGGATCGCTTCCCCGAACAGATTTGATAAATGCACTAATCGTATCGTAATGATAATCTCCTTTTTTGTCGTAAATCTGGGTTTTACTTTGAAGGGCTTCCGACAGGATATCTTTTGTGATTTTTCCGGATTCACCTGCCAGGGATAATGAGACGTCAATCGTGTTCATCAATTTCCGTGCATCACCGCCGGATGATTTGATCAGCATTTTTTTGACGGAATCTGAAAGTTGAACCTGACGTTTTTGAAGCAAAATATCGGTGCTGAGTGCTCGATCCAAAATGGATGAAAGAGCATCATCGGATAACGATTTCAGCGTGAGGACTCTGCAGCGGGAGAGGAGGGGCGAGATCACTTCGAAAGACGGATTCTCAGTCGTCGCTCCGATTAATGTAATCGTCCCTTCTTCAACGGCATGGAGGAGAGCATCCTGCTGGGACTTGCTGAATCGATGAATTTCATCGATAAAAAGGATTGTGGTCTTCCCAATCTGAAGATTTGTTTTAGCCATCGCAATGATCTTGCGCAGGTCTTTCACTCCGCTTGATACGGCCGAAACTTCAAATATCTCGGCTTCTGTCGTCCGGGCTAAAATGCGTGCAAGCGTTGTTTTCCCTGTTCCGGGCGGTCCCCAAAAGATCATCGAAAACAAGGATTGATTCTGCAATACTTTGGACAGAATTCTGCCGTCGTCCACCAAATGCGCCTGACCGATGAATTCATCAATGGTTTTCGGGCGCACGCGGTCAGCCAGCGGGGGTAAATACGGATTAATTGGGGATTCTGTCTCTCGTGTCATACCTCAATTTATTCAGTCTGCAGAATTTAAAAAAGATGTTTAGTCGGTGAATAAGGAAGTGAAATTCCCGGAACATTGCAGTGATAATCTTTGTAATTTTGGCTTTGAATAAGGAACCAAAATGAAAAATTTCTTAAGAAACAGTATTTTATTATCAGGGATGATGATCATGATACATAACGGCTGTACATCGCCAAAGGAGATTGTTATGGAAAACGGATTAAAATTACAAGACATCGTCATCGGTGAAGGTGATCTTGCCGAAAAAATGGATAAGATAACGGTAAATTATACCGGGAAACTCGAAGATGGAACGATTTTTGACTCATCAAAAAGTCCGGGAAGGGAACCGTTCGTCTTTACGCTGGGTGTCGGTATGGTGATTAAAGGATGGGACGAAGGATTTAACGGCATGAAAGTCGGCGGTAAACGCGTATTAACTATTCCTCCGGAAATGGGTTACGGCGCACAAGGCGCCGGTGGAATTATTCCTCCGAATGCAACGCTGATCTTTGAAGTGGAATTACTGGGCGTCGAAAAGTTTTAACCACATTAACAGATATTCAAAACTGAATTTGCAAAAAGATATATGATAGGTATCATGATGATCCCTACATCTAGAACAAAAGAAAATTCGGTCATCACACTGCATCCATCGCTATGTAATGGATGCGGTAAGTGTGTTTCGGTTTGTAAGGGATTTAATCTGGAAATAGCAGACGGGAAAGCCATTGTTCTTCCTCATTCATTTTATGGTTGTATCGGATGCGGGCATTGTATGGCGATATGTCCGACAGATGCGATTGAGGTATCCAAAAGAGAAATATCCTCAGAGAGTCTATTCCCAATCCCGCCCAAAGATTCTATCCTTCAATATGACCCATTGGTTGCATTATTACAGCATCGAAGAAGCATCCGGGAATTCAAAAAAAAAGAAGTTGAACCATCGGTTATAGAAAAAATAATAGAAGCTGCAAAAACAGCTCCGATGGGAATCCCTCCATCAGATGTTCAGCTTTTAGTATTTAATACGCGCGAAAAAAATATCCGGTTTGCAAAAGATTTCTCTGAATATCTTAAAGGGATGAAATACATGACCTCAAAAATTGTATTGAAATTATTCGGTGTATTTTGGGGTAAAGAAACCAGTGAGTTTTTCACTCAGTTTTTCAAACCGCTTTTCCAAGCCTATACCCATGAAATGGATAAAGGAAACAACCTGATTAATTATGATGCACCTTTAGGTATGTATTTTTATGGAACTCCATATTGTGACCCTGCAGATCCGATCATTGCGGCAACCTACGCGATGATTGCCGCAGAAAGTCTCGGATTGGGTTCTTGTATGCTCGGTGCGATCCACCCCTTCATCCAAAATGGAAACCGTGCGAAGAAATTCCGGGAAAAACATGGAATAAAGTTTAAAAGCCGGGAAGGATTATTTATCATATTTGGTTACCCGTCTGTAAAATATAAGCATGGAATAAAACGAACTTTTGCATCCGTTTCAGAATATGATGCAAAGAAATCCAAAGTAGAGTAAGGTTATGAATTTCACTGGAAAAAAAGTATTGATCACCGGCGGATCAAAAGGGATCGGTAAAGCGACGTCAGTAGAGTTTGCAAACGCCGGAGCAGTAGTTGGAATCAATTATCATCGTGATGATGAAGCAGCAGCGGAAACATTGGCGAGTTTGGAAGGAAACGGACACATGCTTTTTAAAGCCGATATTTCCGACGAACATGAAGCAAACCAATTGGTAAATGATTTTATCAATGAATATGGAACGATCGATGTTTTAGTGAATAACGCCGGGATTTCAGAATTGCATCCGATCGACAAAGCGGATTTTGACACATGGAAAACATGCTGGGACAAGATCATCCGCACCAATTTGATATCAGCCGCCAATCTCTGCTATTTTGTATCCAAGATCATGATAAAAAATCGGGCAGGACGAATCATCAATGTATCTTCACGGGGAGCCTATCGCGGGGAACCAAACCAAACCGCTTACGGAGCAAGCAAAGCCGGACTGAATTCACTCACACAATCCTTGGCGAAAGCGTTGGGAAAATATAATATTTACATCAATGCGGTCGCTCCGGGATTTACCGAAACAGATATGGGGAGTGAATTTCTCTCCGATCAGGAGAGAAAGAGTTTAATCAAAGATTCTCCGCTGAAACGGATGGCCCACCCAAAAGAAATTGCAATGGCAATTTTGTACTTGGCTTCGGAGGATTCTGAATACACGACCGGCGCCATTCTTGATTTGAACGGGGCATCTTATTTTCGGTAAAGATTGAATTGAAATAAAAAAACCATCGATGAGATGGTTTTTTGTAAGAGAGCCACTGAAGGGACTCGAACCCCCGACCCGTTCATTACGAATGAACTGCTCTACCAGCTGAGCTACAGTGGCAAATTGTGTTGAAACGATTAAAAATCGAGTGGAAATTTACCTGAAAAATAGAATCTATCTATAAAAAATATTTCTTGAATCTAACCTATAAAACACGCCATTTTCTAAACAACCTATGAGAACAAATTTTCTATATACTATCTGTTTTTTGCTGATGACAGGGATCGGCTTTTCTGAAACCGATGCCCTTTACATTTTGCATTCAAATAACACTAATGGAGCGCTTGAAAACTGTTATTGCCCGGATCATCCCCTCGGATCAATGGAAAAACGAGTGGGGTATGTCGAAACGTTTTTAAACGCCCATCCGAATACGGTGATATTGGATGCAGGTGATCTGTTCTCTCCGGTGTACCGCCCTGCGAAAGACAGTTTGATCGCTGAAGCCTATAAGCTGATCCCTTACGATGCGATTTTACCCGGCGATCAGGAATTAACTCGCGGGGAATTGTATTTAGGTCATTTCCTCATGAATACGCAGGCGGATATTGTTCTGTCCAATTATTCGTCTGAGTGGCTGCGTCATTCTGTTTCTGAGAAGATCATCCAAAGGGGAAATAAAAAAATCGGGATTATTGGGATCATCAATAAAAACATTTTTCGGTATTATCCCAAGGAAGTTCAAGAGTCAATTGACGTCTCTGATCCGGTAAGTACTGTAAAGTCCTATGTGAAGAAATTAAGAAAGAAAGTTGATGTTTTGATCGTTCTGACACATCAGGGATTTGAGGATGATAAAAAATTAGCCGAAGCAGTATCCGGCATTGATGTGATCATTGGAAGCCACAGCCAAACTGTATTAACAAGTCCGGAAGTGAAAAACAAAACTCTGATCACCCAAACGGGGAAAAACGGATATTATATGGGCGTGGTTAAAGTGGTGTTTGATTCGAATAAGGGGATCGTTTCAAAAAAGGGGTGGTTAGAAGCCATGACCCTGGACATGCCGGATAATCCGACCGTCATGAAATTCATCCAAGAATACGAAGAGAAAAGCGGATTAGTGAATCGGGCTAAAACAAAATATTTAAACAAACATTAAGACAAGATATCTTAGGAAAAATTATGTTAGAACAGATCATCAATACATTAACTTCAAATCCCCTCTATTTAGTGATCGCCGTAGCGTTTGCCGTGATCATTTTATTCGGTGTAATTAAAAAACTATTGAAATTGGTACTCGTCGTCGCGGCTGTGTTTGTCATCTATATTGCTTATTTGATCTGGACAGGACAGGAAGTCCCTGATTCATTTGATAAAGTGAAGCAGTCCGCTCAGGAATCCGTTGAAAAAGGAACCGATTGGATTAAAAAGACCGTCGAAGAAAAAGCTGACGAAAAATTGGATCAAATCACAAAAGATGTGATGAAATAACTATCGTTACCTCAATTACATGAGAGAGTAGTCTCTCGTCGTTTCATAGAATAAATCCCAAAATACACTTCCAAAAATCAGGATGGACAGCAGTACCAATCCAACCACAACGATCGAGATGATAAACAGAACACCGTTGAGAAAAATGGATTCACGGATATGGTCAATCGCCGAAACAAACCCGTCTGAATCTTTTTGAGCCAGGCTGAACTTTAACTGAGCCGATGCGGAATTTAGTTTCGTCCCGATCAGAATGTAAATGACGCCGATGACCACGGTCGGGATGGACATAACAAATATCGTCAGCGTATAAAATATACCGACAAGAATATTCATAATTCCGACAAATTTACTCCATTTTGCCAGTTTCGTCAGAGATTCCTGACCGCGAAAATCCAATGGAAATTGAAGATGCGTTTCTTGTTGTATTTCAGTCATGGCTGTGTTCTTTCTGTTTACGTTTTACAATAATTCGCTGGCTAATTCAGCTAAAGGTGATCGTTCACCTTTCTCCAGAGTGACATGCGCAAAGACTTTTTGTCCCTGCATACGATTGATGATGTAAGATAATCCATTTGACAAAGAGTCAAGATACGGCTGATCGATCTGATGGATATCTCCCGTGAAAATGATTTTTGTCCCTTCACCGGCGCGGGTGATGATGGTTTTGACTTCATGCGGAGTTAAATTTTGTGCTTCATCCACAATGAAATACACTTCTTGGAAACTTCGCCCGCGGATGTAAGCTAACGGTGTGATCAATAGTTTTTCGGCTTCCTGCATTTCATTGATTTTCCGGAACCGATCATCTTCTTCGCGGAATTGATGTTTGATCACAGACAGGTTATCATAGAGCGGCTGCATGTAGGGACCAATTTTCGATTCAATATCTCCCGGAAGGAATCCGATATCGCGATTACTGAGCGGAATGATCGGTCTGGCCAAAAAAATCTGCCGGTATTGAGATCGACATTCTAAGGCACCGGCAAGCGCGAGAAGGGTTTTCCCTGTCCCTGCTTTACCGGATATGGTCACTAATTGAATTCGCGGATTGGTTAAGGCTTTTAACGCGAAAGACTGCTCTGCGTTTCTCGGCGTGATCCCGTAGGCGGATTCTTTATTGATGCGGACATAATAATTATCAAAAGCATCGTAGGTCGCCAGCACGGATTTTTGATTATTTCGTAAAATAAAATTCTCATTAGGTCCTGGTTGGATGTCTTCCTGAACCTGCGAAGCTTCCACTTGATAGGGCTCGGTATGGAGCGAATCAATGGTTGTTTCGTTTACATTTTCGACAATCCGAATCCCGGTATACAGTTTGTCGTGACTTTCTACCTTATCCGTTGTGTAATCTTGAGCCATTAATCCCAGGGACTTTGCTTTCAATCGCAGGTTTGTATCTTTGGATACAAGAATGATCTTTCTGTCTGGCAAGGATTTTGCTAGACGGTAGGCACTGTTTAGAATCCGGTTGTCGGGTGTGTCTTCAGAAAAAGTGGAAACCAAAGTTTCATCCCATTCATTATCCACCATGACACGAACTTTGCCATGATCTTTATTGAGAGTTACTCCTTCTTCAAAAAGGACGTCGCCGGTGATATTATCCAGGACACGGAGACATTCTCGGGCATGAAAATTGATCAGTTCATGTCCTCGCTTGAATTTATCCAATTCTTCTAAAACGGTGATCGGAATAGCAATGTCATGTTCATCAAACTGAAGGAAGGATGAAGAATCATGTAAAAGGACATTGGTGTCTAGGACAAAGATTTTCGGAAGAGATTTTGTTGATTTTTTCGGCAAAACAACTCCTTACAATGGTATAATTAGACGGATTAGCTTTGATAATTTAATGACGAATTCGGCATTGTACAAGATGGTTCGTTATCGAAACAAATATCGAGGGAAGATAAAGAAAAGGGTAGGAATAATGTAGTATATTTATCCTTCAAATCGCGGCAAAAATCAAAAAGGAGAATACCATGTTTCAGGCAGATCTGCTCAAAGGAAAAACCATTTTAATTACAGGGGGAGGAACCGGATTAGGGAAATCCATGGCGAAAAAATATGGTGAACTTGGGGCAAATTTAGTGATCTCCAGTCGAAAGCAGAACGTGTTGGATGCGGCTGCAATTGAGTTAAGAGAAACCGGTGCTGAGGTGTTACCGATTGCTTGTGATGTACGAAAACCGGGCGAGATTAAAGAGGTCGTCTCTCAAACGATTGACCAATTTGGTGCGATTGATGTTTTGGTGAATAATGCAGCAGGGAATTTTATTTCAAGAACCCAAGATCTTTCAGAAGCCGCTTTTAAAGTGGTCGTCGATATTGTGCTGAATGGAACGTTCAACATGTCCCAAGCGGTAGGCAGGGAAATGCGCAAAGTCGGAAAAGGCACGATATTAAACATTGTAACAACCTATGCATGGACAGGCAGCGGATATGTCGTCCCGTCAGCGGCAGCAAAAGCGGGTGTTCTGGCATTGACCCGATCCTTAGCCGTCGAATGGGCAAAAGACGGCATTCGTTCGGTTGCGATCGCTCCAGGACCTTTTCCTACAGAAGGAGCATGGAGCCGCTTGGTTCCGCCGGGGTTGGGTATCGAAAGAAAGATGAAGAAACGAATTCCGCTGAAACGGTTTGGAGAGCATGAAGAATTAGCCAATTTAGCTGCTTACCTTGTCAGCGACCAGGCAGGATATATCAACGGTGAAGTCGTCACGATCGACGGGGGCGAATGGATTAAAGGTGCTGGAGAATTTAATGATCTGGATAAAGTTCCGAGTGCGGCTTGGTCATTGATGGCATCCATGAGAAAGAGAAAGAAAAAAGCATCCTAATTTTCGATGAAGATTCGAATTGCAAAATATCAAGACCTTGAAGCGATCGTAAACATATACAATCAAGCCATTGCATCCGGTCTAAAAACAGCGGATATCACACCATTCACCGTTGAAGAACGGAAAGACTGGTTTCAGAGACACAATCCTGAGAAATACCCGATTTTGGTGGCGGAAAAGGATGGCATGATAATTGGATATGCAACGATCAGCGCATATCGGCCCGGACGTGAAGCGCTTCGTTATACGGCAGAAGTCAGTTTTTACATCGATTTCAATCATCACCGAAAAGGCATTGCATCCGGGTTGATGCAGACGGCAATTGACATGTGTCCAAAACTTCAAATCAAAACCTTATTTGCCATCCTGATTGAAACCAATATCGGAAGCATCAAATTACTGGAAAAATTCGGGTTTGAACGATGGGGACATTTACCAAAAGTAGCCGAATTTGACGGAACAGAAGTCGGACAATTTTATTACGGATTAAAAATAGAGGGATAAAAAATGAAAAAACATCTCAAGAAACTCTTTATTATTTTATTCAGTTTGTTCACGGGAATTCATGCACAGTATTTGATCAACGTACAGAATAATTTTGGGTACACACTTGTCGACATATCCAATGCAATGGATATCCCGGAATATTCTGACATAACCGATGAAGGTCTGGTGGAGTGGGATAAGTTCAATTATAAATGTTTGTTCCAGATTATGAAAAAGACACAGCATGAATATTTTATCGGAGCTGAAGCGGGAATTCATCGATTGTATTACTGGGAAAAGAAATTCTATCCATCCTCAACCGGCAGTGCCCGATGGAATTGGGGAACCATTTGGACCGCCCATGCAGGCGGGCTCGTAAAAAGAATGATCGCAGATCAATATTATGTACAGACCGGAATGAGTTTACACATTTTTCTAAACGGAACCGGAGCTACGGTTGGTTTCCCGCTAGCTGTCGGGCATGAGATCAGAATAAATGATAGAATAACCCTTCCTTTGGAATTTAGAGTGGATATGATTTTTGGGAATTCTACTCCGATAGGATTGGGCGGCGGATTAGGACTTCAATACAAGACAACTTTCTAACACCGGGACACCCTTTATTTACAATTGATTTTTCCATTTATTACATATAGATTCCTTTTGGAGTTTATATGATTAAATTAATTCCAATACAATATATGCCACAATTCCATCATGGATTATGGAGGTATAAGAATCTTCAAACTGCTATCACATATATACTCATGCGGTTAAAAAAGAATCGTTGGGAGTCAATAGCTATAGAGATGGTTTGTGCGTTAAAAATGAAAAGTGATTTATTAGGAGGAACAGAAAAGTGAGACAAAGATTTATTCAAATATTCACTATGTTTTTAGTGGTATTCCAATTTGTTTTTGGTCAAGTCCAAAAAGTTCTGTAAAATGGTTCAAGTAGTCACAGTTTTCT
>CAYQZV010000017.1:0-46070 GCA_964422145.1 uncultured bacterium
ACTCACGAAGTAATCCAGTTGCATCCGGGATGTACCTTTATCAGCTGAAAACCGATCTCTCCATCCAAACTAAAAAACTCGTCCTGCTGAAGTAATTGAGACATTCCGTTAAAATTATCCCCATCTTCCTTGCAAGTGTAACGCTGTTGGCGTTACCTAATTCGGACAAATTGGAGAGGATGACAGAGGATTGGTATAAAGCTAATCCGAATTCTTCTCCGCATTGGATGACACTGGAAGAAGAGCAGAAAAAAGATGAGATAGGCCGAGATTTCTATCCGACAGATCCGCCTATAGGTCAGGTTCGAAACATCGCTGAATTTGAACAGATGGAAGGCGTGTTAATCCGCTATCCATTTGGGATATCATATGACATTATTGCGGAAATGGCAGAAGATATTACCGTTTCCACTATTGTGACGGGAAGCAGTCAAGAAAATTATGTACGTACGCAATATCAAAATAACGGTGTGAATCTTGATAATTGCAATTTTCTTCATGCTCCTTCAGAATCGTATTGGAGCAGGGATTACGGTCCATGGTATATCATTGATGGAAATGATGAAGTTGGTATTGTCAATTTTGTTTATAACCGTCCGCGCCCAAGTGATAATGATATCCCAATTGAAATGGCGGAGTTTCTGGATGTGCCGCTTTACGGTATGAACCTTATTCACGCAGGCGGAAATTATATGACGGATGGGATGGGAATTTCTGCTTCAAGTGATTTAGTGTGGGCGGAGAACTCACTGAGTGAATCTGAAATAAATGAAATGGTATCTGATTATCTCGGTGTAGAAACATATCATGTCGTTCCTGATCCGAACAACACCTATATTGATCATATTGATTGTTGGGGAAAATTCTTGGATGTGGACAAGATATTACTTCGCGAAGTCCCGACATCTCATGCTCAATATGATGAGATAGAAGAAACTGCAGCATATTTTGCTGGTCAGGTGTCATCCTATGGAACTCCATACGAAGTTTATAGGGTATACACTCCCCAAGATCAACCTTATACAAATTCTATTATCCTGAATGATAAAGTCCTTGTTCCCGTCACTGGGTCCGCATGGGATGATGATGCAATCCTTGCCTATCAAACTGCGATGCCCGGTTATGAAGTTCTTGGATTTGAAGGAGGCTGGTACTCTACTGATGCACTGCATTGTCGTGCGAAAGGGATTGCGGATAGAGGGATGCTAGATATCCGCCACATTCCGTTGTCAGGAGAAATTGACGCTAATCCGGATGGTGTGCTTATTGAAGCTGAAATTCATGCATATAGCGGTGCAGGATTAGTCCCCGGCACACTTCAGGTTTATTATCGTACCGGTCAGAATGGTTTATATCAAACAACGCCCATGATCCATCAAACAGAAGATATATACCATGCTATGATTCCGGTCCCCATGGATGAGGTAACAGTTTCGTATTATATCCATGCGGAAGATAGTTCTGGTCGAACAGCTAACCATCCCTATATCGGTGCCCCTGATCCTCATTCGTTTACAACCGTTGTAACCAACATTTTAGTCTCGGTTGAAAATCTTCAGAACTGGAATTTGATCAGTGTCCCCGTACAGTTGGATGATTATCATTATTTATCTGTTTATCCGACCGCGACAGAAAATTCATTTTACCTTGCAGGTCCTTTAGGTTATGTCCAAGAGACCGATTTTATTCCAGGTCAAGGTGCTTGGTTGCATTTTTCAGATGTCGGATCAACAACGGTGACCGGAATTCCTATGGAAGAAATAACGGTAGAATTGTATCAAGGCTGGAATATGATATCAGGAATTATAGTTACAATCTCCGTTGAGGATATCATTGATCAAGATGATATCATAGTTAATCAAACAATTTTTGGATTTGAAGGTGCGGATATTGGGTATGTCCAAGCTGATTCTCTTTATCCCGGGAAAGGATATTGGATCAGAACAAATAATGCCGGACAAATAACATTGATAAATACGAATTAATTCTTGTCGAGTTATGCATAACCTTATTCTTCCTCTGATCTCGTTTGTTCTGGTATTATCAGTTCAAGCCGAAAGTTTATACGACGCGTTCATTGAAGCAGGTCCAGCAAACGGATATGATAAATATCTTACACTAAATCCTGATGTGATTTACACCGGTGGATTAGGGTCATCAGAGCATAGTGTTTTCATCGAAGGTAACGGTGCTGTCATCGACTTACAGGAAGGGACCGGACTTTGGATTTCAGGTGATGAAAGTACAACAGGATCGCTTAATATTAATCGCTGCACCATCAAGAATGGCGGTTCTTACGGGATCAGTTTTACAGGATATTCCGATAATGTTATTACCAACTGCAATATTATCAATTCACATTGGGGAATTCAAATTAATGATTCGGTGAGCGTGATGATCCAGAATGTCAACATTCTAAATAATGAATACGGAATAGCGGTCAGCGGTACACGAACAAACCTCTATATAGATTACGTCAACGCGTGGAATAATGCCGAAAACTTTATGATAAATTGCTTTGGATGAGGGACGATCTGGGAAGAGTTTCTTCCTGTTCCGGGTACTAAAATCTATCAAGCTGATCCATTATTCGTTTCTCCGGAGGATAATAACTATTCCTATCAGATAATGTCTCCTTGTATAAACACAGGGGTAATAGATTTAGAAGATCCGGATGGATCAAGAAGCGATATCGGAGCGGGTTACTTTGATCATCTTACCCCGATTTCGGTAGACGTAAATACAAATGAAAATTGGAATTTAATTGGACTTCCGCTAGGTGTCGAGAATTCTGCGGGAAATGACTTGTTCCCAAATATGGTGGAAAATACTTTATATACGTTTGGTGAGGATGGAAGCTATCTGTCTGTAGATTCTTTGAATGTCGGGAACGGGTATTGGATGAGAGTCGTTACCGAAGAAACATCTACGCTAACGGGTAATCCTGTTACACAAACTACATGGAATATCCGATATGGTTGGAATCTCATTTCAGGATTATCGATGGATGTTGGGATCAATTCGATTATCGATCCTGATTCTATATTATTTTTTAATACACTGTATTCTTATTCAGAAGGCGGATACTCACAATCAGATTCTCTGAAGGCCGGTAACGGATATTGGATTCGTTCATCAGACGACGGTGTTATTGAAATCCGCTTAAACCCGTAATCGATGGAATCTTCCTTGCGAGAAATTTTATACTTTTATAGTTTTAAAAATGGTGACAGATAAAATAGAAAAGAAACGTATCAAAGCTGAGCTGAAAGCGTCAAAAAAATCTACTCACACCGATGTCCAAATTAGCTCGCAAAAGCCTTCAAACATCGTCAAATTTGCAGACGGTGTGAAGGGTATTATTTATTTAATCTTTGGTATATCTTTGATCGCAGCTATATTTTTAGGTGAACAGGGAATGGTGATCACGATTGAAGATATCATTGGAAGTTTGATTTTAGCAACCGCCGGAAAAATTATTTTAACCGTTCTGGCTTTAGCGTTGTTAGTATATGGATTAAAACAATTAAGAATCGTAAGATAATTATTATTAAAGGATATAAATGAAATTCAAAGTTTATACAACAAGTTGGTGTCCATACTGTGTTACAGCAAAACGATTGTTGGAAGAAAAGGGATATGAGTATGAAGAGATTAACATCGAAAAGTTAGATATGACTCGAGATGACTTGGAGAAAATTACAGGTGGAAGGTCTGTTCCTCAAATCGTGATGGATGACCAACCTATAGGCGGATTCGAGAATCTTCAGGCGATGGCAGTCTCAGGAAACTTATAGTTACCTGAGCAGAGTAACTTTTTGCCATTTTACTTTTGATCCGTATTTTACACCGATAAAATACGTTCCGGATGATGCTAGTTTTCCATTAGACATTCGTCCGTTCCAGGAAAAATCATCATAAAATCCGGGTTGTAACCGTCCTGTAAATAAATCAGCAACTTGCTGGCCGTTTCCGTTAACAACGATAACGCTTAGATATGTCTCTTCCTGCAATACAATTTTAACTCGTGTCCAATTGATCGCCGACCCGGATGGGAATGGGTTTGGATATGGTTTTGAAATTGTAATCGATTGATCCGGAAGAGGATCAACTGCTGTATAAAACCGAGAGTCTCCGCCATCATTTTGCAAACTATTACCGGAAATATTTTCAGCAAAAACCGTCCAATGATACAAGGTTTGGTCTCTTAATGAAGTGAGTTGAGAATAGCTTGTATCCTGACCGACATAGACGGTATCCATACTTTCCGGGTTGATCCCAAGTCCCAACTTATACGTGATTTGTTCTGCGCCGTGAATACTCGTTGTTGGATGCCATGTGAAAACAGGAAATAGTGTTTCTAAATAGCTCCCGTCTTGAGGTTGGTCTAATGTGAAAGGTAAGAGAGTTACATTCTCTGAAACCCCGTCCGTCAACTCTAGTCGATAGTCAAAGTCATTTCCTGCATCATCTTGGCTGACAACAATCAATGTTAGCCAATCGTGATGTGTCCCCGGATCGATATTGATGACATTTCCACTCTTAATTAAGTGATAGCCTGTACTTGTTTTGAGGACGGAGTGCAACTGAAGATCGCTTTGAGGACCATCTTCATTGATCAGTTCCACTGACACGGGTGAATCCGTGACAAGATTAATGTACTGACTTCCGAAAGCATTTAACGATGTACTGCTGATCTCTGAAGGATCTCCCGCAGAGTATGAGACCGTTGTTAATGCTCTTGGACCTGTTACGGGGAAGTCTTCAGCTTCTTCGTAGCTGTATTGTTCTGCACCAAAACCGGGGGACGGAGACAGAATTTTATTTGCAATTGCCATGCCGTTCAAAGCATCAGAAAATGAAGAAGATACAGACGCAAGAGCATCATCAATCGCCTGATGACTGTAATCTCCATCTGCACTGTTAGTAGATACACCTTCTTCTATGATTAACTTTATGGTTTGATGTCCACCTAAATGCTCACTGATATAGTGGAAATAAATATAAGACCCATACCAATGTGCCCCTCCGGTTTTGTCGAGAGATTCATGAGGGTACTGGAACCAAGTATTCAAATATTGATAACAATCGTTGATATCATCAAATAATTCTTCTTCCATTTGAACGGCTGTGGATTCAAGCAGCCACGGCATTTCCCATCCGTCATAACCATATTGAACAGCATGAAAGAACTCATGAGCCACAGTAACCTTTATTGCTTCTAATTCTGTTTTAGGTCCGTAAGGTTTATTGCTGAAATAGTCAACAATCCCTTGATAATCACTGCACATATGTATATAAGATGTAAATGCAACTAGTTCCTGAGTGATAGAGTTTTCATTATCTCCATTACCCTGAGCATAGTTTTCTCCTACTGTCATCCCATAGAAAGATGGACCTAAAGATCTAGATAAATAGATATCATAATGATCTGAACCACCAAAACCATCTCCTGATGAGATTTGATCAGAGGGTGGGCGGTTAAATCCCATTATATTAATCTGTTGGTTATATACAAATGTAAAAACTGAAGCCATGTTATCAATATAATCGGGTATTCCATTTGAATTAGTATCAGTTGTATTTACCGCATGTTCTCCATTCGTATTATAGTGAATACGGAAAATACCAAAATCATAATGATAGTCCAGCTCCATTCTATTGTATGTAACAAGGGATCCTGAGAAATTGAATCCTAATTCTCTTAAACTATCTTTTATATCATCTGGAAGATTGTGGCCGTGTAAAGTGATATCACGTACGAACATTGTTAAATGTTGAGGATTAATATTGTCTCTATTATCTTTCCCTGTCATTGCTTCTATAATAGTTTGGGCTGAATGAATGATTTGCCCAAGATCGTATCCAGGGTTTGCCGATAAAAATTGGATGAGTAATAATGATAATAAATAACAGCTAATTTTTCGCATGTTCATCCATTTGATTCTGAAATTGTGTCATTTTCTTTTTACGAAGATAAAACCGAATAAAAAGCGCCATTAAAATGAGTCCGATAGCATAAAAGAATGCAAAATAGTCTGCCATTAATTTGGTTTCTCTCCTAAGAATATTGGGCGGAGATAGTGGTCGTAGATGTACGTTCCGGCGATCATGGAAATCCCAGATATGAGTTCCCAGGATGACGATGATTTATTATCCTGCTCGAGAATCCCGGCCACAGTCAACGACGTTCCGACAATATACATCGCGGTTCGAAATCTTGGGTAATACGCTGATCCGGCTTTTCGTCTTTTAATCGATACCTCTGCGGGAACTCTCTGAGCTAACTCTTCACGTACTTCGCCAATCGGAAATCTCAACGACAAAAGTATTTCCGGTGGATTAGTCGATTGATAAAATTCAAACGTCTCGATGTCCCGAGTGATTTGAAATGAAATTTGAGTAGATTCATCGGTGTTAACTGCTTCAATCGCTGTGATTGGGTACGAATATTTTGTTCTTGCGATCTTGGTTGTGTCCGAAACACCGTTGTAGATCGTCAAATAAAACCACCCGTTATCCGCTGCCCATCCTGTGATATCTTTTTTATCGATGGCCGCAGAGGAATGCAATTGGATAAATGCCCCGTTCTGTTTGATTTCAATAGACATATCATTAAGTCGAGGTTTTGATTGTCCGTCAAGATTATTCAAAAAGAATAGGAGACAGAAAAGAGTTCCGGTGATTGGTTTCGTAAACATCAACTGAAAATACGGAATTTATTCAAAGCGTTAAAGGATTTTAAGATTATCACCATATCATATTCTTTTGAATAAAACATTGATACCGACAGAGAGGGTGGGTAATTTTTCGAAACGTTATAGAAGGATATTATGAGAAAATCTATCATATTTATACTGATGCTGATTTTTTCAGGATCAAGCTTCTCTCAGGATGCGAAATCGGTTCAGGGAGCTTTTGGTGCTGTGACCATCGATGGAAAAATTTGGAATCAAATCGCCTTACGTCCAACAATACCGATTTGGAAGTTCGGAATTGCATTGGATTTAGTGTTCTATGTCGATGCAGATGGAAATATCCATGAAGATGAATGGGACTTTTCAAATGGAAATGCCATCAAAAATACGCTGATCGATAAAGTTTATTATATTCGATTCGGGAAACCGAGTGACCCGCTGTATTTTCGTGTTGGTGCATTGGATCGTGTCCACCTAGGGTACGGTGTTTTGGTGAACGGGTACACTAACTCAATCGAATACCCGCAAGTGCGTAAAGTTGGGATGGATATTCGATTCAAACACAAACTGTTTACCGCTCAGGGATTTGTCAACGATTTTAAAGAAAATATTGGATTCTCGGGCATACGAGTACAAACTCCAGTTTTGGCAGGGATTCCGATCGGTGTTTCGGTTGTAGCCGATCGCAATCAGTACTTAGGATTAAAAGATTCTGATGAAGACGGCAGACCCGATTTGGTTGACGATTTTCCTTACAATGACATGTGGTGGTTGGATACTGACGGTGACGGATTAGCAGATGCAGATCCATGGGAATTAGATATTGACGGTGATGGGATCACGGATACACTTGACAGTCAAATCCCCGGTTGGACAGGGGACCCTATGGTCTTAGATACTGATATTTACCGGAATCCGGAACCGTTAAATATTTTGAAAGAATCCGATCCGATTGGTGCAATTGCGATTGATGTCGGATATCCGGTTATGGCTGAAAGTAAAATGTCATTGTCAATCTATGCACAAGCAGCAAAATTGATTGGTGAAACCGTCAACCCGGAGACAGACACCACTGTTTCTCTCGGGAGTGGTATTATCCCATTAGGACTTTCCGGAAAGTTTGGTCCGCTGCGGGTCAATCTTGAATACCGTATGAAACCAAACGGGAATTTTGAGTTTGGATATTGGAACCGAACCTATGATTTAGAACGGGCTGCAATGATGCTTGACGGGAATGGAACGGCGATGATCGCAACGAAAGAAAAACAATTAGGTCAATACGGTCCACAAAAAGGATTGTTCGCATTAGCAAAAGTGAAGATCGGTGGGCTTTTCCAGTGGAAAGCATCGTATCAGAATTTACAGGGTGAAATGTGGAATGAAGCCCTTCAATCATTCGAAGAAGAAACGAGTCAAAGTTTTTATTCATCCCTGTCCTTGACAAAAGCAATAAATCGGTTAAAACATGCCACCTTGTTCTATGAGCAAAAGAACGTACCGAATCCGTTTAATTTCACCTATTCCGAAAGTACCGTTATGGGGTATAAAGTCGGTTTGGAATTGGGGACTGGAATGATGCTGAATTATACCTTCCAGCGTACATTCAGAGTGGATAACAGCGGTGACTTGAAACCCATTAATATTACCGGAATTGAAACCAGTTTCAACTTATAACCGGATCAACCTTATCAATACACTACCGAAAATAACAGGAAAAAATGAACAGTAAAGAGATCAGGCAGTCATTCATTGAGTTTTTTGAAAAGAAACAACATCAGTTTGTAAAAAGCTCGCCCGTCGTTCCATTTGATGACCCGACATTGTTGTTTACCAACGCAGGGATGAACCAATTCAAGCCCATTTTCTTAAATGAGAAAGAGTCTGGAAATAAACGAGCGGTTAACAGTCAAAAATGTATCAGGGTCAGCGGTAAACATAATGACCTCGAAGAAGTCGGCGTTGACACTTTTCACCATACATTTTTTGAAATGCTCGGGAATTGGTCCTTTGGTGATTATTATAAAAAAGAAGCCATTCAGTGGGCGTGGGAATTATTCACAGAAGTATGGGGGTTGGATAAAAACCGTCTTTGGGCCACGGTTTACAACGATGATGAAGAAGCCTTTAATTTGTGGACGGAGGTAACGGACATTTCACCGGATCGTGTGCTGAGATTCGGTGACAAAGATAATTTTTGGGAAATGGGCGAGACAGGTCCATGTGGTCCCTGTTCTGAAATCCATTATTACATTGGCGATTCACCCGAAGAACAATCGGCAGACGGCGTCAACGTTTCTGACCAATATTGGGAGTTGTGGAATCTTGTATTTATCCAATATTTCAGGGATGAAGAAGGGAATTTGAATGACCTTCCATCTAAACATGTTGATACCGGTGCAGGTTTAGAACGGATTGTGACAGTACTGCAGAATAAGAATAACAACTATGATACCGATCTTTTCATGCCTATCATTCAAAAAATTGAGTCGATCGCATCCTCATCAGTGGAGAAAGACCCTGTACCGCATCGTGTGATTGCAGATCATATTCGGATGTTGTCGGTATCGATCGCCGATGGAGCTATGCCGTCAAACGAAGGGAGAGGGTACGTCCTGCGAAGAATTTTGCGAAGGGCCTCTAGATTTGGGCGTCTATTGGGAATGAATGAAACCTTTTTATATCAGCTCGTCGATCAAGTCGGTGAAATTTTTGAAGATATTTATCCGGAGATTCTCGATAAGATGTCTCATATTCGGAATGTGATCAGGGCGGAAGAAACCTCGTTCAATGATACTTTAGATCGGGGCTTGATCCATTTTGAGCGGTACATAAAAAATATGACCGGGAATATAATTCCGGGCGAGGAAGCCTTCAGATTATATGACACGTATGGCTTTCCGTTAGATTTAACTCAACTAATGGCGCGTGAAAGAGACTTGCATGTTGACGAGCACGGATTTGCATTAGAAATGAGCAAACAAAAAGAACGGGCAAAAGCATCCGGAAAATTTGTCCAAAAATCAGAGTCATTCGAATGGACAGTCTTATCCGATGGAGAGAACTCTCAGTTTATCGGATACGATTCAATGGAAAGTGATTCAGTTCTGAAAAAATATTACATTGATGGAGATAAAATCTTTGTCGTGTTGGATAAAACTCCATTCTATGCAGAGTCCGGCGGGCAGGTTGGTGATATCGGTTTTATCACAGGAGATGATATTGATCTGACCGTTCAGGATACACAAAAAGACGGCGACATGTTTATTCATATTTGTATCGGAGATTTTGCAGTCCCGGTGAAGAACACAAATATCAAATGTGCAGTGAATAAAACACGGCGTGATGCCATTCGTTTGAACCACACGGCAACACACTTATTGCAAGCAGCTTTGCAGGAAATTTTAGGAGATCATATTCACCAAGCCGGTTCGCTGGTGACGGAGAATTATCTTCGTTTCGACATGACGCATTACGAAAAAATGACAGCTAATGAGATTCAGCAAGTGGAAGATATCGTCAATCGTGAAATACGAAACAATCAACCGGTGAGCAGTTCTGTTCAATCGTACGAATACGCCAAGAAAAGCGGCGCTCTGGCACTGTTCGGAGAGAAATATGGTGATGAAGTCCGTGTGATTACTGTGGGAGATTTTTCGAAAGAACTCTGCGGAGGGACTCATGTTGACCGCGCCGGAGATATCGGATTATTCATGATCACTGAGGAATCCTCTCTTGCATCGGGTGTTCGCAGGATTATCGCAATCACCGGGAAGCATGCTTATGATCGAGTTCAGGAGCATCGATCGGTTTTAGCTGAAGTTCAGCAAATACTAAAAGTGACACCGAACGAATTTGCAGACCGTGTCACAAAGATCATGAAGCAGAGGAAAGAGATCGAGAAAAAACTCCTTCAAAACATCGATGGACGAGTGAATGTCGACAGCATTTTGAGTGAGGGAAAATCCGTTGGAGATTCAGTCTTAGTGATAAAACAAATGACTGCGGATTCATTGGATGAATTGAAATCCATTGGTGATCGACTTTATGAAAAACTGCAAAGTGGAATTTGTGTCCTTGGAATAACCGGCGAGAAAAAACCTGCAATTGTAGTAGTTGTGTCGCAAGATATCGTGAAAGCAGGGACGAAAGCCGGTGATCTGGCTAAAACCATCGGCGGTTTCATGAATGGCGGAGGCGGCGGAAAACCGCATTTAGCCACTGCCGGAGGAAAAGACAATGCTCTGTTAGCAGATGCGTTGAAAAAAGCAGAAAAGTATTTATCAGATATTCTAAAAAATTGAAGGAATAAAATGAAATACAGGCAAGATCAAAATACATTTTTCATTTACATTCAAAAAAATGAAAAAGTGATGGAGACATTAACTGCTTTTTGCAAGCAGCATGAAATTTATGGTGGAGAGGTTACAGGGATTGGTGCCGTCAAAGAAATTGAATTGGGTGCATTTGATCCTGAGAAAAAAGAATATATTACAGTTTCGTATGACGATACGTACGAATTGATCTCGTTAAACGGAAATATTACATTAAAAGAGGATAAACCGTTTATCCATGCTCACATGACGATAGGCGATCACGATATGAACATATTTGGCGGACATCTTTTTGAAATGAAAGTTGCCGTCGTCGGTGAGTTTATTTTACGAAAGTCTGACGTGACGATTCGAAGAGAGATGGATGAAGATATCGGTTTAGCGACATGGAATATTAATTAGAAAAAATTGAGGATATTATGACAAGAAAATTAATTTTTACCGAGAAAGCACCGAAAGCGATCGGTCCCTATAATCAAGCTGTTGTATCGAATGGGTTTGTATTTACAGCCGGTCAAATACCAATTGATCCGAGTACCGGTACGGTGGTTATCGGGGATTTCAAACAAAGGGTAGATCAGGTTTTACAGAACATAAAGGCAATATTGGATGCGTCGGATTCTTCGCTGGATAATATTGTCAAACTTACGGTGTTTTTAACGGATCTTGGTCGATTCCAAGAATTGAATGAGATCTTTTCAGAATGGTTTTCTGAAACCGATCCGCCTGCAAGATCTGCCGTTCAGGTATCAGCACTTCCAGCCGGTGTAGACGTTGAGATTGAGTGTGTTGCAGAAGTTATCTAAATTATTCCTCACTTCAATCATTAGCCTGTCTTTTCTTTTTGGGGTGGATGACCCTCAGGATTCCACTGTTGTTGTATCGCCAAAAAAAGCTGCTTTATGGTCGATCATCCCCGGGGGAGGACAATTTTATAATCGTCAGTATTTGAAAGCGGGAGCGGTAGTCATCGCCGAAGCTTTTTATATTTGGAAATTTAACGAGAATCGAATCAACTATCGATATTACAATGATGCATTACCGTTTTCAAAATCACGGTATTTAGATAAGCGAAATAAATATGCATGGTGGATCGGTTTTGTATGGGCGTATGGCATGCTGGATGCAGTGGTTGAAGCACATTTAAAACCGTTCAATGATATCATGAATGAAGATATTGAAACGGGTCAGATCAAAGAGGAGAAGGAAGACATCGATGAAGAATAGAGAACACTGGGGCTCAAGAGTCGGATTTATCTTAGCGGCTGCCGGTTCGGCTGTCGGATTGGGTAACTTATGGAAATTTCCATACATCACATGGCATAACAATGGAGGTGCTTTTGTACTGATTTATCTTGTTGCTGTGGTCGTAATCGGATTGCCGATTATGATGGCAGAGATATTGATCGGAAGAAAAACACAAAACAATCCGGTTCCGGCATTCGAAACACTTGGCGGAAAAAAATGGGGATTCGTCGGCTGGCTCGGTGTTCTAACCGGATTTGTAATCTTGGGATACTACAGTGTGATTGCCGGATGGACGATTACATCATTTATCTCCTGTATCGACTGGAGTCTCAACGGATATGTGAAACCTGAAGACAGTGCTTTTGGTGAATTTATCAGTAACGGGCCGTTACAATTGTTACTCTCTTTCATTTTTCTTGGGCTGACCTCGATGGTCATTTGGAAAGGCGTCAAAAAGGGAATTGAACGGGCGATTCGTGTGTTGATGCCGGTTCTGTTTGTCATCTTAGTCTATTTGGTGATTATGGTTGTGTTTCTCCCCGGATATGGAAAAGCGATTGCCTTTTTATTCAAACCTAATTTTGCTGAGCTGCCGTCTGCAGGAATACTGGAAGCAGTCGGTCATGCTTTCTTTACACTTTCCTTAGGGATGGGTGCTATGATCACCTACGGTTCATACATGAAAAAAACAGATTCTATTACACAGAATGCTGTACTGGTTGTCCTGTTGGATACGGTGGTTGCCATTGTAGCCTGTATCATCATGTATACGATCATCTTTTCTGCTCCGGATGTGATGTCCGGTATTTCCGGTTCAACAGTTGGAATGTTGTTTATCACGCTTCCAAATTTACTGTACACTGAAATTCCGTTTGGTGCGATGGTTGCTCCGATCTTTTACATTTTAGTCGGATTTGCGGCTCTTTCATCGACGATCTCATTGCTTGAGGTGATTGTATCTCTGATGATTGACAAATTGAAACTCCAACGTCAAAAAGCGACTTTTATCGGCGCAGGGATTACCTACGTCGTTTCTTTCTTTGCTGCGCTGTCACTCGGCGGAGTTTCATGGTTGTCTAATTTCTCGTTATTCGGGGAAGGGAAAGAAGGAGTTCTCAATACATTGGATCATATCGCTGCGAATTGGCTGCTGCCGATCGGCGGATTATTAATCACCGTTTTTGTCGGTTGGGTATTGAATAAAGAGATTGTCGAAAATGAAGTGGGTAAATATCATCCTGATGGATCGGTGAAATTCACATATCGGGCATTTTATTTCTTTATTCGATATGTCGCTCCGATCGCTATTCTTTCGGTGATCATTGCAGTAATCCTCGGTAAAGATTTTAGTTAATACAGAAGGTAAACGTATGTTAATTTCAAGAATTGCACCGCCAAAATCGGCACTGTATCAGCGAATCGCAAATAAGATCGCTTCGTTGGATCATCTCATGGACTATCAACCACTAACGTGGTTTGGACTGTGGTCAATCTTTGCTGCAGGGATGGCGGCAAAAGGAGGGGAGATCGATCGATACCATTATTGGGATTGGTCTAATTGGCTGATCGGAATCGTCATATTACTTGTGCTGACTTACTTTGTTTCGGTGTTTCTGTTAAAACCGAAGCGGATCAGTTTTCAGCCGTCATCCTCACCTATCCGATCAGTATTGGTCGTGACCTGGGTTGGGATGATCTTATTCATCACCGGCTGGAAGGTGCCATTTGTCCTAAACGGGTTCACATTTGATGACCTTCTGCCGCAAGCCGGACGGGTCTTTTTGTACATGATTCCGTATGTTTTGATGTTTGCTGCTTTGGCGTTTGTGCATTCCGTCAAAATTGATGATGACGGAGAGAGCTTACCGACCGTTCAATCTCAGTCACAGCGGTTTAACTGTTTTGGGATTGCCTTCATTTTGCTGGTGTTTGGACTTATTTTTGGATTTTATTTGGAAGATCCGGTTATTACAACCGCTTCAGCTGTCAGTCTGCCCTTTGTAGGAATCGGATTTCTTTTTAAAGCTGTTCGCCATGTCCAGCGGGCAAAAGTGTATCCGATTTTCATCACTGCTATGTTTGTTTCATTGAGAGAACCATGGCTGTTAATTCCGGTTGCAGTTTTATTTTTCACATTACGGTTTTATCACTATTTCCGCTATGAAATTGTCTATCCTACATTTGCAGTAGAATTAGAGGAGTAACTCCGTTTAACACTCAGGCTGTTTTGGATTTAAAAACCATACTCAAAAAACTAAACCTGTCATCATTTATCTCATTTGATTTTGAGACCACCGGATTAGACTCATCCGCAGATCGGATCATTGAGATTGCTGCGGTCCGGTTTGTTGACGGTGAACCCGTTGACCGTTTTGTAACCTTATTGAATCCGGGTTTTCCGATCTCGGAAACCATTACGGATATTACAGGTATCACGAACAAAATGGTCGCTAATATGCCCGAAGAAGACGAGATTGTCGATGAATTCTTGGACTTTTTGGGAGATGATCCCCTGATCGCTCATAATATTGCGTTCGATATCGCTTTTTTAAACCAGCTTTGTGACCGATTTGAGAAACCAAAACTTCAAAGCTCTCTTTACGATAGTTTACAACTTGCCCGGACGTTTTTATACGATCAACCCGCATTTAATTTAGGATCAATTTCTGAATATTACGGTTTGTCATCAGAAGGGGCGCATCGAGCTGAAGCCGATGCCGACAATACCGGAAAAATATTTATCCATTTGGTGGAAGAAGCAGCCGGATACCCACTCTCCGTCATGACTAAAATCCTTGCTGTTCTCAAATCAGCTGAACTGCCGAACAAATCATTGTACGTCCATTTAGCGAATACGCTAACCCAATTGGGAATTGTCGGTGAAGGACTGACTAAACCGAAAGCCATTCATCAACAAAACGAGAATATTTTTTCACAAGAGGGGTCTGGATCAATCCATGATTTGTCGGTCGATGATGTGTTTAACCGAACCGGATTGCTGCATAAGCAAATGGAACAGTTTGAAGAGAGGGGCGAGCAGCGTGAGTATTCTGATTTTATCGAAAAAGTTTTCATGGATGAGCCCAAAATTGGTATCGCTGAAGCCGGAACCGGTTTGGGCAAATCGCTGGCGTATCTTTTCCCTGCATTAAAGCGTGTATCAAACGGAGAAGATACAGGCCCGACCGTTATCTCATGTCATACAAAACATTTACAGGATCAGCTATTTTATAAAGATTTGCCGTTGTTGGCCAAAGCGCTTGACGTTCCAATTCGGGCGATCAAACTAAAAGGGCGGAATAATTACATCTGCAAAACCCGATTGAACTGGGTGATTTCCGACGCGAAAAACTTATTGAACGATGTTGAAATTGCCAGCTTACTGCCGATTATAATTTGGCTGGAATGGACGCAAACTGGTGATCTGTCCGAATGTAACGGATTCTGGAGTACCCGTCCGAGGAGACTGTCCACGTTGATCCGCAGCGATCATGGATTTTGCACCACATCCATTTGTGCGAAACATCACGGGTGTTATTTCGGAAAAGTGCGCCGATCGCTGTTTGATGCGCATTTGATCATCATAAATCACGCACTCCTGTTATCGGAAATTCAGTCCCCAGGATTCTTGCCCGATTACAATGCCGTTGTCATTGATGAGGCGCATAATTTGATCGGAGCAGCTTACAGTCAGCTGTCGATGTCATTGGACAGGCCCACCACCCAATTGATGCTGAATAACATCGACCCGACATCGAATATGAATGCTCGCTGGGTGAAAATTATGAAAGCGGTTGCTGGTTTGCATCCGGAGTTTCACGAGCTGTTAACGCAGTTGGAAACTCGCTCAAAAGCGGTAAGAAACGATGCTGAACGTTTCTTTAAATCCCTTGTGATGAATACGGAACATAAGTTTGATATCAATGCTTATTATCCTCAGAAACATATCGTGGAGAACATCACAAAGGAATACGGGATTATTCACGGTGAAGTCCTGGATGTCGAACGATCCATGCATGAACTAAAGAATACCTTGACTCGGGCTGCAAAGTCATTGGTCGCTGTTGATCACACAAAAGAGAATTACACCGATCTCCACCAAGCGCTTGAACAGCGGCTGGAAATGGTCGATGAATTACACGCCACATTTAGCGCGGTGCTGATCAATCAAATTAAAGGATGGGTTTACTGGCAGGAAGGACAATTCCGTCAATCCAGGAAAAAAGATGCCAAGCTGTATTTGACGTTATGTGCTGCTCCCATTGATGTGGCAGAGCTTTTAGCTAACAAACTTTTCATGCGTTTGGATCATTGCGTACTGACTTCTGCAACGTTAAAAGTCGATGACACGTTCAGGTATTTTATCAGCCGGACGGGCATTGATCGAATCACGGAGAAAAAAGTACTCAAAAAAGAATTTACGAGTCCGTTTTACTATCCGGATCAAGTAAGCTATTTGCAGTACAGCGGAAGTCGTAATATCACGTCAGATCCATCATCGATTGCATCGGTGATTTACGGATTGCATCAGCGGTATCAAAAGCGGATCATGGTTTTGTTCACTGCACACGCCACACTGAACGGAACTTACCAACAGCTCAGAAAAATGCCCGGCGGAAGAGACATGCCCCTTTTCGCTCAAGTCTACGGAACATCCCGCTATGCGATGATTAAAGGAATGCGAGACACGCCGAACGGAATTTTAATGGGAACGAACTCATTTTGGGAAGGTGTGGATCTTCCCGGTGATCTGCTGGAAATCCTTGTGATTACGAAACTGCCGTTTGATGTGCCGTCTGAACCGGTAGTCAAAGCCTATTCTAGACTGGTTGAAGCGTCGGGCGGAAATTCGTTTTTTGAATATTCGGTTCCAGAATGCGTGACCAAATTCAGACAAGGGTTTGGACGGTTGATCCGCACGACATACGATCAAGGAACCTTCATTGTTTTGGATGACCGGATCGTTAATAAGGGATACGGAAAGCATTTTCGTGAAGCCATTCCGGTTCGAATGGAAGTCTTCTCTCACGCAAGTGATTTAAGTTATTAGACTTCCTTCTTGGTTTATTCACGGAAAAACTGATAATTTTCCTCATGTGGGGAGTCACCTTTTTTTATAACTTGAACCCTCTTGAGTTTTTCCAAACTCAACCGACTCTCAGCGCCTTTAAATTAACATCCAAATTCTCCGTAACCCTTCCAATGATAAGGCCAAAATGAAACTAGACACTGCTTTTACATTTGATGATGTCCTATTAGTCCCGCAACGATCATCCATCCTTCCTCGGGATGTGAATATCACGACTCGTCTGACGAAAAACATCCAATTGAACATTCCGATTTTAAGTGCTGCCATGGATACCGTAACGGAATCGGCAATGGCGATTGCACTTGCCCGTGAAGGCGGGATGGGAATCATCCATAAAAACCTGTCGATTGAAGCTCAAAAGGAAATGGTTGAGAAGGTAAAACGATCAGAGAGCGGAATGATCCTTGATCCGGTGACGCTGACCGAAGAGCAGACGATCCGGGATGCAAGACGATTGATGAACAAATTCAGGATCAGTGGATTGCCCGTGCTGAACGGCGATCAACTGGTCGGAATTTTAACCAATCGCGACATCCGATTTGAGACGAATTTGAATCTACCCGTCACCGCACGAATGACATCTGAAAACTTAGTGACCGTTCCGGTTGGAACTACGTTGGAAAAAGCGAAGAAAATCCTTCAGGAACATCGAATCGAAAAACTGCTTGTCGTCGATAAAAATGATCACTTGGTCGGACTGATCACCGTCAAAGATATTCTGAAGAAAGAACAATTCCCGAACGCGTGTAAAGATCAGCAGGGACGTCTGAGAGTCGGAGCGGCGATCGGGGTTGGAGAAGACGCCGTTGAACGTGCACAAGCATTAGAATCAGCCGGAGCGGATGTGATCGTCATTGATACAGCACACGGTCACTCAGAAGGAGTTTTAGCCACGATCGGGAAGATCAAGAAAATGGTCGGCACTGATATCATCGCCGGAAATGTTGCCACCGGAGAAGCCGTCGAAGCTTTAATTCAGCAAGGTGTTGATTGCGTCAAAGTCGGGATTGGTGCGGGTGCTAGTTGTACAACGCGAATTGTGGCCGGAGTTGGTGTGCCGCAGCTTTCTGCGATCATGGATTGTTTCAACGTCGCGAAGAAACATGATATTCCGGTGATCGGCGACGGCGGACTGCGTTACAGTGGTGATATTGCCAAATCGATTGCCGCCGGAGCAGAAATTGTGATGTTGGGCAGTTTGCTCGCCGGGATGGATGAAAGTCCCGGGGAAACGATTTTATTTGAAGGACGTCAGTATAAAGCCTATCGCGGTATGGGCTCCATCGGTGCGATGAAGGAGGGAAGCGGTGATAGGTATTTTCAGGAAGGTGCCGAACCGACGAAACTCGTCCCTGAAGGCATTGAAGGGATGGTACCATATCGCGGGTCTGCTCGGAACACGATCCATCAGCTTCTCGGCGGATTGAGATCATCCATGGGATACTGCGGCGCAAAAGATATTCGGGCGTTTCATAAATCGGCGAAGTTTATAGGGATATCCGCTGCCGGTGTGGTGGAAAACCATCCTCATGAAGTCAAGATTGTCAAAGAAGCGCCGAACTACCAAGTCTCGGATAAATAGATGTAAAAAAAAAGCCCCGAAATTCGGGGCTTTTTTGTAAAGAAATTTCTTTATGACAGCGAGTTCAAATGGCGGGTGATCTGAGCCTTTTGTCTTGCAGCTTTATTTTGATGAATTAAATGATTCTGAGCCATTTTATCAATAAAACTAACCGCTTTTTTATAATGTACTTCAGCTTTTGCTGCATCAGTTTCGCTCATCACTGATTTGACCAGCGTCTTTAATTTTGACATGTTTTCAATATTTCTTGCACGTCTTACTTTGTCCTGACGCTCACGTTTAATCTGTTGCGGATGTCTATCCATGTAATTTTTGTATCCTTACGTTTTAATTAAAATGCGAATAAATTTCGGACGGGAAGTTATCTCTTCTTAGTACAATTTGTCAATGACACAAATAAGAATATAAAATTTAATTGTTTACAAAGATAGTCTCAGTATTTTACGATATCCAGTTTTTTTCCAACGGATATAAACGCATCAATGGCTCGATCTAAATCTTCCCGTGTATGCGCCGCCGAGATCTGAACGCGGATCCGGGCTTCGCCTTTTGGTACAACAGGGAAGAAGAACCCGATAACGTAAATCCCTTCTTCCAGAAGCATCGCCGCCATTTTCTGCGCAAGGACGGCATCGTAGAGCATAATCGGAACGATGGGATGAACCCCTTCTTTAATATCAAATCCGGCCTTGGTCATACTTGACCGGAAATATTCTGTATTTTCTTCGAGTTTGTCTCTTAATACGGTGGTTCTGGATAACATATCGAACACGGTTTTTCCTGCAGCGACGATGGCCGGTGCGACGGTGTTCGAAAACAGATAAGGGCGGGACCGCTGACGGAGAAGATCGATGATATCCTGCCTTCCGGTGGTGAACCCGCCGGATGCACCGCCGAGGGCTTTCCCAAGTGTGGACGTGATAATATCCACTTTTTCCAATACATCGTGATATTCGGCTGATCCGCGACCGGTTTTTCCGACAAATCCTGTGGCGTGGGAATCATCCACCATCACCATCGCATCATATTTTTCCGCAAGCTTTACGATTTGATTTAATTTGGCGATATAACCGTCCATGGAGAAAACACCGTCGGTGGCAATGAGCCGTAATCGGGCATCCTGTGTTTCGATCAGGATATCTTCAAGCTGTTTCATATCGCTGTTTGCGTATCGGTACCGTTTCGCTTTGCAGAGGCGGATTCCGTCAATAATGGATGCATGATTCAGTGCGTCGCTGATAATCGCATCTTCAGAAGTCAAGATGGTTTCAAACAATCCGCCGTTTGCATCGAAGCAGCTCGTGTATAGAATAGTATCGTCAGTCCCGAAGAATGATGAGATCGTTTTTTCTAAATCTTTGTGCAGATCCTGTGTGCCGCAGATGAACCGGACCGATGCCATTCCAAAGCCGTGATCGTCCAGTGCTTTTTTCGCCGACGAAACAACATCAGGATGGTTGGCTAATCCAAGGTAATTATTGGCACAGAAATTCAGAACTTCACCGCCCTCTTTCGTGGAAATATTCACGCCCTGAGGTGTGGTGATCGTCCGTTCGGTTTTGTACAAACCGTCGTTTTTAATCTCGGATAAAATGTCTTGATAAACGGGTTTTTTACTCATGGTTTAACCTAAAAATACTGTTGATAAACGATCACTCATGCCATTCTAAAATGACTTTTCCGCAGTTTCCGGATTCCATGATATCAAATCCCTGCTGAAAGTCATCCACCGGGAAGCGATGGGTGAGCACGCCGGAAATGTCTAATCCGCTGCGGAGCATCTGCGTCATTTTATACCATGTCTCGAACATTTCACGGCCGTAAATCCCCTTCACGTGCAGTCCTTTAAAAATGATATCGTCCCAGTTGATCTGTGTTGATTTCGGCAGTAAACCGAGAAGCGCAACCCTTCCGCCTTGGTACATGTTCTCTAACATATCCTTGAATGCCATTGGATTCCCGGACATTTCCAGTCCGACATCAAATCCATTGGACATACCGATAGTTGGAAGGGCATCTTTGATCGAGTCATGTTTCACATTGAGGGCTAAGGTTGCGCCCATTTTTTTCGCCAGATCAAGCCGGTAATCATTCACATCTGTAATGACGACATTTCGTGCCCCGACGAAATTGCAGATGGCCACCGCCATGATTCCGATGGGACCTGCTCCGGTGATCAGCACATCTTCACCAACCATTTCAAAGGAGAGAGCGGTATGAACGGCATTTCCGTACGGATCAAAAAATGACGCAATATCGGATGAAATTTCCGAGTGAACCGGCCAGACATTCCGTTCGGGCATCACTAAATATTCTGCAAACGCACCGTCGCGGTGCAGCCCGATTCCGATCGTTTTATGGCAAAGATGACGTTTCCCGGCTCGGCAGTTTCGGCAATATCCGCAGGTGATATGTCCTTCACCGGAGACGCGATCACCGATGCTGTAATGAGTAACGCCGGGACCGCATTCAACGATCTCCCCGACGAATTCATGTCCGGTGATCAGCGGCGGGTTGATGGTGCGCTGTGCCCATTCATCCCATTTGTAAATATGAAGGTCTGTGCCGCAAATAGCTGTTTTATGAATTTTGATCAGGACGTCATTTGTCCCGGGTTTCGGTGTCGGGACGTCTTCCATCCATATCCCGCGTTCGGGATATTTTTTAACGAGTGCTTTCATAGGATCGTTTTACTTATGTTAATAAACAAAAATGACAGGTCAAAATTTACTGTATGTAAACAACTCTGCCAAGACAAGTTCATAAAGGCGGGTTATAATATTTAATTAATTTATACATGTGTTGTTACTTGTTTACACAGCATAGTTTCAAGTAAATTGCGGTTCGTATTTTTATGAATTCATATGGCACACATCTTTTCATTCGTTAATCAAAAAGGAGGCGTTGGTAAAACAACGTCTTCGGTCAATGTCTGCGTCAGTCTTGCGGTGTCGGAGGTCAAAACACTTCTGATTGATCTGGATCCGCAGGCGAATGCCACGACAGGGATTTCCAATCTGACCGAGAAAAATGGTTCGACCATCTATGATGTGTTGATTCGCGGTACCCATATCAAGGATGCCGTGACCAAAACGCAATTTGAGCATTTAGATCTCATTTCTTCCACCAATGACCTTGTCGGTGCAGAGATCGAACTCGTCAGTATGATGGCGAGAGAATACCAACTGAAAAAGATGCTGGATTCCATCCGGGATTCTTATGAGTATATCATCATTGATTGTCCGCCGTCTCTGGGATTACTAACGATCAATGCGCTGGCGGCATCCGATTCTATCATCATTCCCATTCAGGCGGAATACTACGCCCTCGAAGGATTAGGACAGCTTTTAAATACCATTCGATTGGTTCAGAAACACATTAATCCGAAGCTTGAGATCAGCGGCGTGCTGCTCACGATGTTTGATACGCGGTTGAATCTGTCGAAAGAAGTGGCGGAGGAAGTCCATACCTATTTTGAAGATAAGTTGTTCGAAACGGTGATCCATCGGAATGTACGGTTAAGTGAAGCCCCGAGTTTCGGTAAGCCTGCATTACTCTATGATGCGAATTCTACCGGTGCCAGAAATTATATGAATTTAGTAGAGGAGATTTTGAATCGTGTCAAATAGTCGATTAGGTAAAGGACTCGAAGCGCTTATTCGGTCCAGTGAAGAAAACCTTGGTTCCGGTGTCATTGCGGTGGCGATCACATCGATTTCACCGAATCCGCACCAGCCTCGTAAACAATTTGATACAAAAGCCTTAAATGAGCTGACTGCATCGATCAAAGAAAAGGGCGTTTTAACTCCGGTCACTGTTTACAAGGAAGAAGACGAATATATTTTGGTCGCCGGTGAGCGGAGATGGCGTGCATCTCAACAAGCCGGTCTGAAAGAGATCCCGGCCTACGTGGTGTCTGTCACAGGCGAAAAGGACGTGATGGAAATGGCGTTGGTTGAAAACATCCAGCGTGAAAATCTGAATGCGATCGAAGAGGCGGAAGCTTTTGCTTACTTAAACAGTAAATTTAATTTATCGCATACAGCTATTGCAAAAGCGGTCGGGAAAAACCGTTCCACCGTGTCGAACTCACTCAGGCTGTTGAGTCTCCCTGACGAGATTAAAGAAAGTATCAAGAATGGTGAGATTTCAGCAGGACACGGCCGGTCGATTCTGATGCTTAAAACACCTGCGGAAATGATCCGATTTTGGAAGAAAATACTCGTTGAAAAAACCAGTGTGCGTGCCGCCGAGGATCTGGTGAAAGAATCGCCCGAAAAACCATCAAAGAAAAAGAAAAAAACCGCACGGAAAACCACACCGCAGATCAAATATTTAGAAGATGAACTGATCACCATCTTAAAAACAAAAGTGCGGATCCATGCCAAAAAAGATGACGGAAAAATCGAAGTGAGTTATTTTTCCAATGATGACCTCGAACGGATTATCGACCTGCTGAGAACGATTAAATAATCATTCTGCTCCTCCGTGAAAACATCTAAATACTCCGTCTTGCTCATCCCTGATACCGGGGAGAAAAAATACCAATTTACCGTTAAGCGGTTTGTGATCACCTTTGGATTAACGCTTTTTACTGTTTTGCTTCTCGTATCTTTGTTTGGTATCTACTTTACGGTAAAAACGCAATCAACGTATCTGGAATTACAGGAGAAATATGATCTTCTTGTGAATGATCGCACAAAAGTGATGGAGTTTCTCAGTGATGTTCAGCGCATGAAACAGATGAATGAATTGATCCGTACTACCTTAGGAACGGAAATAGAAGGAACCGCGATGAATGATGAGTCCATAGACAGTTTAGCAGAACGTGAGTTTCAGGTATCCTACGTTGAGAACATTCCGTCGGTCGCTCCAATCGAAGGATGGCTGACCCAGAAAACCAGTGCATCATCAGTATTTTCTGAAGAGAATCATTACGGAATTGATTTAGCCGTGAAGGAGGGAGAGCCGGTTGTCGCATCTGCCAGCGGATATGTGGTGTATTCCGGTTGGAATTATGAATTGGGGAATTTGATCATCCTCTACCACGGAGATGATTATTTCACGCTATACGGACATAACCAAAGCAACTTGGTCGGTGAGCTAGACCGAGTTCATCACGGTGAGGTGATCGCGTTCGCAGGGAAAACCGGATTATCCTCCGGTCCGCATCTGCATTATGAAATTTGGAAAGACGGAGAAACTTTGGATCCGCTGATGTTTTTTCCGCAGTATTTAGAGAAAGATGTAAGTCCTAAACATGAATAAAATTGATTTTAAAAATGTACATACCATGATCGGAGCCGATGCTGTCGTCTTCGGTGATATCGAGCTTCAGGAAGGTCTCATTATTTACGGAACGGTTCACGGTTCGATCCGAACGAAAGGTCCGATACGGATTTCAATGACCGGGAATATCAAAGGGGATGTATTTGCCAGCGATATCCATTTGGAAGGGGAAGTGAACGGCAATATTACCGTGGAAGATCGTGCGGTTTTAGGCAGCCGATCGAAATTAAAAGGGGATTTGATCTATCGAAAACTGTTGATTGAAGAGGGCGCTCAATTCGAAGGGAAATGTGATCTGAATGTTGGCCGAAAGGAAGCGGATGGCAGTCCCGTCTGATTTTATCGCAAAATCATTTCAGTATTTCCAAAAAGTCATCAGAGAAAGCGGACCAGCCGCTTCAGCATCCTATACCTTGATCGGTGCGATCATCCTCTTGGGGCTCATCGGATATTTTTCAGATAATTGGCTGGGTACATCTCCGTGGTTGTTACTAACGGGATTACTGTTGGGACTTATCGTCGGATTTTATGAATTAGCGAAAACCGTCTGGAAAAAATAATTAATGAAGTTTACATTGAAATTAACTGCTTTTTCCATTGGGTCCTGGGGATTGATCTCAGGGATGTTTTTCCCCGATGTCATGCTCGAATTGTTTTTAGGTATGATCTGTCCGTTGGTGATTGGTGTGATCACTATTCTTCTTGTTGAAAGGGTGTACAAAACCAACACGGAAAAACTGACGCAGCTTATGTCTGCAGCCTTTTTTGCAAAGCTGATTCTGTACGGTGTTTATGTTTCTGTCGTCATTGGATTTTTTCATTTTGACCGCACCCCTTTTATTTTTAGTTTTGTCGGATATTTTTCGGTGCTCCATATACTGGAGGCAATGTACTTTCGCACCCTGTTTAACCAAAAATAATATCAAATACATAAATTAACCAGATGAGCGCAGCAGAACAAGGACACGGAACAGAGCAATTCGATGCCGGTGAAGTGATTATTCATCACGTATCAAACAGTTCGCACGACCACCCGATAATTCATCTCCCCACCATCTTTGGGATTGACCTTTCGATCACGAAGCATGTCCTAATGTTGTGGATTGTTTCTCTCCTTGTCTTCAGTATTATTACGTGGACGGTACGCAAGTATTTAAAACAGGATAGACCCGTTCCATCCGGGTTTATGAATGCGCTTGAAGCGGTCATCCTTTTTATACGGAATTCGATCGTGCTGCCGAATGTGGGTAACAAGTTTATTCACTCATGGACTCCGTTGATTTTAACGTTCTTTTTCTTTATTCTTTCTGCCAATGCCATCGGGATGATCCCCATTTTTGATCTCTTGGGCTTAATCAACCGTTACCTTTTTCACGTTCCGGGTTCAGACAGCCACAATTTTATCAATAATCTTTTACACGGCGGTACTACCGCTACAGGAAATTACAATGTGACTGCCGCACTGGCGATGATCACATTTACTGCAATCATTATTGCCGGGACAAAAGCCCATGGGTTCATCACTCATTGGAAGAATCTCGTCCCAAAAGGTTTAGCCTGGCCGGTTTACATCATCTTGATTCCGATTGAAGTGATCGGGATGTTTGTTAAACCCTTTGCATTGACGATGCGTCTCGCGGCGAATATGACGGGCGGACATATTGCGATTTTGGCAATCTTGTCCTTCGTCTTCATTTTTTCAGGGATGTTTCACAGTGCATTAGCCGGTATCAGTGTCGGGATGCTGGTCTCCGTGCCGTTAGCGGTCGGAATTTCAGCGCTTGAAATTATCGTGATATTGGTTCAGGCATACGTATTTACCATGCTGAGTGCTGTGTTCATCGGTATGTCAATTAATGTTCATCACTAACTGTGTGAAAACACGTAAAACAAAATAAAATAAATAACGGAGGTCCATCTCATGGAAGTATTACATTATTTTGGTGCAGCAATCGGTCTGGGAATGATCGTGATCGGAGCCGGATTAGGAATCAGCAGATTTACAGCCGCAGCCGCTGAAAGTATTGCACGTCAGCCGGAAGCAGCAGATAAAATCACCGGAGCGGTTAACTTGCCTCTCTTCCTTCTCGAAGGTGTTGCGATTCTGGGTGAAGTATTTGTACTCCTGATCGTCTTGATGAAATAATCACCGGTACGTTCATTACATTTACTGACCGGTAACTCATAAGGAAAAAACATGAATAACCCTCTTGTTCAGCCCGATCCGGGTCTGTTCATCTGGACGATCCTGACCTTTCTGGTTTTGCTTTTCTTGTTAAGAAAGTTCGCATGGAAGCCCTTGCTGACCATGCTCGAAAGCCGGGAAAAAATGATCCGGGATTCGCTGGATGATGCAGAAAAAGCCAAATTGGAATTGGAACGGCTCAATCAGGAATCTGAAGAGATCGTTGCCAAAGCCAGATCCGAGGCTCAGACGGTGGTGTCCGAGGGAAAATCGACTGCAGAAAAAATGAAGGAAGGCATCCTGAATACAGCTCAGGAAAAAGCAGATCAGCTGATGGAAGAAGCTAGAAAGCAGATCAAAGCTGAAAAAGAAAAAGCCATTCTTGAGATTAAATCAGAAGTCGTAGATCTATCCCTGGAAATCACGAAAAAGCTCATTGGGAAAAACATTTCCAAAGCTGACAATCAATCGCTAATCGAAGAATCACTGAAAGAGATCAATCTAAAACATGAAGCCTGATTTAGCGGCAAAACAATACACACAGGCATTATGGACTGTCGCAGAGAAAATCAATGCGACAAATGATGTTCTTGATTCATTGACCGGATTGAAGAATTTGCTCAAAACCGAATCGGTTTTCCGCACCTTTTTGCAATCGGCCAATATCAAGACAGACGATAAAATCAGTATCCTTTCAGATGTATTCAGCGGATCAATTTCTGACCTCGTACTGGAATTGATCAAATTACTTGATGAAGCAAAAGAGATAGCGTTACTTGGACGAATTGCAGATCATTACATTCATCTGCATCAGGAAAAATCAAATATCGTTCCGGTAACCGTATCGTCTCATACTGAGCTAGAAGAAGAGGAAGTTCAGTCAATCTGCACCTTATTAGAGAAAGCAACGGGAAAAACGGTGGCCTATTCTTCATCTGTTGATCCATCTTTACTTGGCGGTATCAAACTGCGGATTGGTAATATCATGGTAGACGGATCCCTTGCGATCCAAATGGAAAAATTAAGACAAAAATTAATTCACTAAGATAAACTGCGTATCAGTGGTAAAAATTGGAATAAAGAAATGGAATTCAAAACGGACGAAATAAGAGAATTACTTAAAGCTCAAATCGATAAGTTTAATGTGCAGATCGATGTTTCCGAGGTTGGCGAAGTCATCAAGGTTGGTGACGGGGTTGCCCGTGTAAACGGATTAGAAAATGTCATGAGCTCCGAATTGGTTGAGTTGCCAAACGGCGTGTTCGGTATGGCACTGAACCTTGAGCAGGATAATGTCGGACTGGTGCTGTTCGGTGATACGAAACTGGTTCGGGAAGGCGACATCGCTAAACGGACGGGAAAAGTCGTTGAAGTACCTGTCGGGGAAGAAATGCTCGGGCGTGTTGTTAATCCTTTGGGACAGCCGATTGACGGAAAAAACCCGATTACGACAAAAGATTCTCTTCCGATTGAGAGAAAAGCACTTGGTGTGATGCAGCGTCAGCCTGTGGTTGAGCCGCTCCAAACCGGATTAAAAGCGATCGACAGTATGATTCCGATCGGGCGTGGTCAGCGTGAGTTGATCATTGGTGACCGACAAACCGGAAAAACCGCCATTGCCATTGATACGATCATCAATCAAAAATATACACAAGATACCGATAACCCGGTGTATTGTATTTATGTTGCTATCGGACAGAAAGCCTCCACTGTGACACGTGTGGTCGCGGAATTAGAAGCTGCCGATGCAATGAAATACACAACGGTTGTCGCCGCAAATGCGTCCGACCCGGCACCGATGCAGTACATTGCACCGTATTCAGGTGCTTCAATGGGTGAGTACTTCCGCGATAACGGAAAACATGCTCTCATCATTTATGATGATTTATCTAAACAGGCTGTAGCATATCGTCAGATGTCCTTGATTCTCAGACGTCCTCCAGGACGTGAAGCGTTCCCCGGAGATGTGTTTTATCTGCATAGCCGCCTTTTGGAGCGTGCGTCTAAACTCAGTGATGATCTGGGCGGCGGTTCATTGACAGCCCTTCCGATCATTGAAACGCAAGAAGGCGATGTTGCGGCTTACATTCCGACAAACGTGATTTCGATTACCGACGGACAAATTTATTTAGAAACCAACTTGTTCAACGCAGGACAGCGTCCGGCCGTGGATGTGGGTATTTCCGTTTCACGTGTGGGTGGAAATGCACAGATCAAAGCGATGAAAAGTGTTGCAGGGATGTTACGATTGGACCTCGCACAGTTCCGTGAATTGGAAGCCTTCGCAAAATTCGGTTCTGATCTGGATAAAACCACTCAGCAGCAGCTAACCCGCGGACAGCGAATGATGGAGATCATTAAACAGAATCAGTATGATCCGATGCCGGTTGAAAAACAGGTTGCTATCATCTTTGCCGGAAATGCCGGATACTTAGATGACATTCCTCAGAATAAGATCAGTGATTTTGAAGCCCAATACCTCACCTATGTTGAAGCCAATGCTGCCGATGTATTGAAAGAAATAAAAGGAACAGGAAAAATGTCTTCTGAAAGTGAAGACCTGTTAAAGAAGGTAACGGAAGATTTCAAAAAAGGATTTGTTGCTTAAGACATTATCATGGCGAATTTAAAAGACATTCGAAATCGAATCTCATCGGTAACCAGTATTCAGCAGGTCACAAAAGCCATGAAAATGGTTGCCGCCGCAAAAATGCGCCGAGCTCAAGAAAGAATGGAGCAGGCACGTCCATATGCACGTCGGTTAAATGAAGTGATTCAGTCCATTTTACCGGATGTAGATCGATCCATTCTACCGCTGCTGGATATCCGTGAGGTCAAACGGACAGCTTATGTGGTTGTCACTTCCGACCGCGGACTCGCCGGTTCGTTCAACACCAATATCATTAAAAAAGCGGAAGAAGAGATCAATATCCTCGGCAAAGAGAATGTGGATCTGTTCTGTATAGGTAAAAAGGGCAGAGATCATTTCCGCCATCGTAATTATACGATTATTGAAGAGCATATTGATTTTTGGAATGAATTGGATTTCAATCATTCCATTAAAATAGGGAATGGAATTATCAGCCACTTCGTCAACGGTAACGTCGACGAGATCCATGCGGTGTTTAATCAATTTAAAAATGTTGCGGTACAAGAGATTGTATCCGAAAAACTGCTTCCGTTGTCCTATGACAGCGAAGACGGTTTCAATACAGAGCGCTTGTTTGAGCCCTCCAAAGAGGATATTGTATTGTCGCTGATTCCTAGGCATTTGAATATTCAAATGTGGAAATACTTACTGGAATCCTTTGCCAGTGAACAGGCAGCCCGAATGGTTGCGATGGAGAACGCCACAGAAAATGCCGGCGACGTGATCACGGATCTGAAATTGAAATACAATAACGCCCGACAGGCAGCTATTACCAAAGAAATATTAGAAATTGTGAGCGGTGCTGAAGCACTTGCTGGTTAACGAATTGGATAAAGATTAGGATAAGGATAGATATATGAGTTCAGTAGGAAAGATTTCTCAAATCATGGGAGCGGTCGTCGATGTGACGTTTGAAGATGGACACCTTCCGGAAATCATGAACGCATTAGAAGTAAAACGCGATGATGAAAAAGCGTTGGTACTTGAAGTCGCTCAGCACTTAGGAAGTGCCGAAGTACGGACAGTCGCCATGGATTCTACCGATGGATTGACTCGCGGAACAACGGTTGTCGATACCGGTGCACCCATTTCAGTTCCGGTCGGTCCGGAAACCCTCGGTCGTCTGCTCGATATTCTCGGAAATACGATTGATGGAAAAGGTGAAATCAAAACGGAAAAACAATTCCCGATTCACCGTTCAGCGCCAAAACATGAAGATTTATCTACATCAACGGATGTTCTTGTTACAGGAATTAAAGTTGTCGACTTAATGGAACCCTACACCAAAGGCGGAAAAACAGGGTTGTTCGGCGGTGCCGGTGTGGGTAAAACAGTTCTTATCCAGGAATTGATCAGAAATATTGCAACTGAACACGGCGGATACTCCGTATTTGCAGGGGTGGGTGAACGGACGCGTGAAGGAAACGATCTATATCGTGAGATGACAGAATCCGGCGTGATTGATAAAACAGTCATGGTATTCGGTCAGATGAATGAACCGCCCGGAGCCCGCCTGCGCGTTGGTCTCAGCGGATTAACCATGGCAGAATATTTTCGCGATGAAGAAGGAAAAGATGTTCTGCTCTTTATCGACAATATTTTCCGGTTTACACAGGCAGGATCTGAAGTTTCTGCGCTGTTAGGCCGTATGCCTTCCGCAGTAGGATATCAGCCGACACTCTCAACCGAGATGGGTGACTTGCAGGAGCGGATCACGTCCACGACAAAAGGATCGATTACCTCCGTCCAGGCTGTCTACGTTCCGGCTGACGATTTAACCGACCCTGCACCGGCCACGACATTTGCTCACTTGGATGCAACCACCGTGCTGGAGCGTAAAATCGCTGAGCTGGGTATTTATCCGGCAGTGGATCCGTTGGCATCATCATCAAGAATTCTTGATCCTCGTGTGATCGGTGATCGTCATTACTCTGTTGCACGGACAGTTCAGAACGTTCTTCAAAAATATAAAGATCTTCAAGATATTATTGCCATTCTGGGTATGGATGAATTATCCGACGAAGATAAAATCACGGTTGCACGTGCAAGACGAATCCAGAAGTTCATGTCCCAGCCGTTCTTTGTTGCTGAACAGTTTACCGGTAAAGAAGGACGGTATGTATCCCTGGAAGATACCGTAGCTGGTTTTGAAGCGATTTTAAGCGGTGAAGTCGACGAGTTACCAGAAAACGCCTTCTCCTATGTCGGAAGCATCGACGAAGCGGTTGAAAAAGCCAAAACGATGGGATAATCGATGAGTTCTTTTCATCTGGAAATTGTTACACCAACCCGAATCATTGATGAGGGAATGGTATCGTACGTCCGCTGCCCAGGAATCGACGGGTCATTCGGTGTGATGGCAAATCATACCAACGCCATCATTTCATTGGATATTGGCGAGATTAAAGTCACTCACGATAATAACGAAGTGTATTATGCCACGAGTGGCGGATTTGTTGATGTGAAAGATAACAAAGTTCAGTTGTTGGTTGAGACGGCGGAACGGTCTGATGAAATTGAAAAAGACAGAGCCGAGTCGTCAGCCGATCGTGCAAAGACGAGATTAAAAACGGCTGAAAAAGATGTGGATGCAATACGAGCCAAAGCATCTCTGATGCGAGCGTCAAACCGTTTGAAAATTGCCAATCGATAGACACAATTAATTTATGCAGTTTATGAGAAACCGCTCGTAATTTACGAGCGGTTTTTTTCTGGAAATAATAATGAATCAAGGATGATTATGTACAAACGAACACATACGTGTGGAGAATTAACCAAAACGAATATTGGAAACTCCGTTGCACTCAACGGATGGATCAATACCGTCAGATTACACGGGCAAGTAGTTTTTGTCGACCTACGAGACCGTTACGGAAAAACACAATTAGTGTTTAATACGGAATCATATCAAGGCGACTTCAATGCCGTAAAAAAATTATCGATGGAAGATGTGATCAGTGTTGCCGGAACCGTTCAGCCCAGAGTCGAAGAAGCCGTAAACCCGGATATGGCGACGGGTGACATTGAAATTATTGTAGACTCCTTGACTATTCTGAATGAAACCGAACCGCTGCCATTTGTCATCACAGACAGAGAAAGTGCATCGGAAGATCTGCGGTTAAAATATCGATATTTAGAGCTACGGACGGATGAGCTTCAAACCAATATGATCGTCAGACATAAAACCTACCAAGCGGTTCGTTCCTACTTATCTGGGAATGGATTTGTCGAAGTTGAAACACCGATTCTAATGAAATCCACACCGGAAGGTGCCCGGGATTATTTGGTCCCGAGCCGCATCCATCAAGGAAAGTTTTATGCACTACCGCAATCCCCGCAAACGTACAAACAGTTGCTGATGGTTTCCGGGTTCGACCGTTATTTCCAGATTGTTAAATGTTTCAGGGATGAAGACCTTCGAGCCGATCGGCAGCCTGAATTCACTCAAATCGATCTTGAAATGTCTTTTATTGACGAGGCCGACATTTATTCGCTGGGAGAAAATCTATTGAAATCGGTGTTTCAGGATGTGCTGAATATCAAATTGGACGGGAATTTTCCGGTGATGACTTATCACGAAGCGATGGATAAGTACGGATCCGATAAACCGGATCTGCGATTTGACTTACCATTACAAGATGTGAAACCATATTCAGATGCATCTGATTTCAATGCGTTTAAATCCGCCGAGATTGTTAAAGGTTTAGTCGTGCCGAATGTTCAGTATTCCCGAAAAATCATTGATCAGTTAACTAATTTTGTCAAACTGTATGGCGCTAAAGGATTGGCATGGATGAAAGCCGAGAACGGGAAGCTGACGGGGGGGATTTCCAAGTTTTTCAATGACGAACTCCAGCAAAATCTTTGTCATGATCTGAACATCAAAGACGGTGATATGCTGTTTATGATTGGAGACGCTGCGAGTACGGTGCTACAGTCCATGGGAGCATTGCGAAATGAGATTGCCCGAAAAGAAAACTTAGCCGAAGAAGGAACATTCAAACCACTATGGGTGGTAGATTTTCCCATGTTTGAACAAGACGACGAAGAAAACCGATTAGTTGCAATGCATCATCCGTTTACCGCACCGAAAAAAGAGGACATTGACCTATTAGAGACAGAGCCCGAACATGTTTTGTCGAGAGGATATGATCTTGTAATCAACGGGTACGAGGTTGCAGGTGGTTCCATTCGTATTCATGAAAAAGATCTTCAGTCAAAAGTTTTCAAATTATTAGGAATCAGCGACGAAGAAGCCAAAGCGAAATTCGGCTTTTTGATGAATGCATTCCGGTTCGGTGCGCCACCCCATGGCGGGATCGCATTTGGATTTGATCGATTGGTGATGTTATTGGCCGGAACGCATAATATTCGAGACGTCATTGCCTTCCCGAAAACAACGTCTGCGATGTCTTTGATGGATGAATCGCCAAGCACCGTAAGCGGTGAACAGCTAGATGAGCTGGGAATTAAATTAGTCGAAAAGAATTAATATTCGGATTAATCCGAATCCAAGTGCAAGGATTTGACCAATCCGCCGAACTTTTTGTCGATTTTAAATCCGTGCTTATAGAATAATCCTGCCTGGAAAAACCCGACGGTAACGAATTCATACCGGCGGTTCCTTAATCGATTGAACAATTCGTTCAGCAACTGCGTACTTAACAATCTTTTTCTATACGTTGGACGGACGACAATTTTCTCAATGTAAGCGATTTGAGGATTGATCTCCTTCCAATAAATCCCACCAACAAGATGGTTGCCTTGATTGATGATAAACAAAAACTCATGGTTTTGCTGGAATCGGCTGGATAAATGTGATTGCGTCAAAATCGAGTGGAAATTGGCAATTTCTTTTGGATGGAAGGGAGGACGGATTTTAAACACATCGCCATGGATATCGCCCACAACCGATACCAAATCTAAACGTCCTTTGTCGCCCAATTCCCACGAGATCAATTCCCCTTCTTGAGTCGCGTCCAAATGCTCGAACAAAAGCTGGGTGAGGAAATATCGTTCATCTTCTGTGATGTTGTTTGAATCGATCACCAGTTGAAGATGAGAATCGAGTTCAGAGAGTAACACTTCCCGTGAGCGCAGCTGCTTTTGAAGACGGATCAGTACCTCGTTCAATTCAGGAGATGCATGTTTGAAACAGGTCATTCTGAAGAACCGAATCCGTGTCTCCGGATATTCTTTCAAAAGAGTTTTTAGACGATATTCTTTGTAAAGCTCTTGTAAAATCGTTCCTCTGGCTTTGATGGTCGCTTTTCGGTTAAGATTCAGCCATCGCTCATATCGCAAAGATGCAAATACAACCGGTTTGGTTAACACACCGTTCGGCTGAATTTCATCGATGAATTCTTCGATCCTTTGAGCCGTCAGCCCAAGGTATTCAGCCCTTTCATAGACCTCTTTATTTTGGCTGATATCATATGCTAATTCGTTCAGCAAAGGAATACCTTTTCTCACTTTAAAGACTTCCATGACGGCAGTAAAGACTAATTCCCAATCGGCCATCCGATGCAAACCGGAGAATTCCTCTTCTGTCTTTCGTATATATGTTTCATATAAATCGAACATGACGGTATAAAAGTGATCGACGGGCCTACGGTCTGAGATTGAGACTAAGCGAGTCCCGATTGTGTAGTCAAATTCAGGGATAACCAGATTGGTCGGTGTTGGTTTTGCGATACATAATTTATAATCAGATCGTTTGTAAAACTCCAGATATGCCTTTAATCCGTTCCAAATAAAGTGGAGCCACCGCATTTGCCAGCGATCGATCGCTTTTTCATCGGCGATCTCAGCTCGATTTCGTTCAAGATATACCTGCAGCGTTTCGCCCTGAATATATTCTTCGGTATACAGATTGAATTTTGGCCAATATCCGCCGAAATCCTCAACAAGTTTATCACCGTAATTGCTTGACCCTGTAATAATCAGAAGCTGGATTTCTTCCTGAATAAATTCGGGCGCTAGATCATCACTGATGTTGACGACAAAATTAAAAGAATTTCCATCGCGGGTTTGGACTAATACCCTGAAAATACTCTTGCCATGGTTATTGTCGATCAAGCTGATCCAAATCCCTCGGTGAAGAATATCATCAAGTTGAATCAAACGGCGTTTTGAGAAAAGGAATACTGCTTCTCGAAGCAAAGGTGTTTGATGGAAAGCGTCTAGAAGAATTTTTCGATGTGGGTCACCGACACTGGAATCAAACGTGATGACATCATCCCATGTATATTCTTCACCTGAATCACGGTCTATTGCCAACGGTTGATTTTTACCGAGCCACGTATGAAATCCCTGATATAAGGTTTTTAGCGCATCGGAGGCTGTCGTTTGAATGTGCTCGGGGAATACGTTTTGTCTCCAAAAGATAATTTCCGCCCGTGCCCAAATGTAGCTTGTCGGATGTGAAATACCGTATTGAGATATGGCCCGTAACAATATTTCTATTAAACAATTTTGAGTCGTGGCAATCTCTGAAGGATTTGACCTGAGAGATTCTAAATACTGAATGATGGCATTGAAATGTGTATTAGAAAAATATTCCGTTTGAACAACCATATCTTCAATAATATCAAACGGTTGAACGGTATCACAGAATTTGAGAAGTAATTCTAAGAATAATTCTCCTGAAATATGAGGAATGAGGTATTCCAGCGATTTAACTTTGATCTTCGATGTCGGGTGCGTCTGCGTCCTCATCAAGAGTTTTATTGCTAAAGATTGAATATCCGGATTGGCATGTTCGAGAGTTTGAAACAAGTAATTCAAAGCGGTCAAAGCTCGATATTGGTCATCATGCAGCAAAATTGTTCCGGTCTGATGAAGCATTTGCAGCGAATAATGGTGTTTCCGAATCGCCGATTTTATATCTTCAATAAAATGAACAGGGATGGCCTGTTGAGCATAGGGGAACTGCTCAAAGTTAACTTGAATGTTTGCTGATGCTTCATCAAGGGTAACCCGAAATACGATTGTTCCCAAAAAGTTGATCAATTTTTGATTTCCAAGCCATAACTCCGGGGACTTAATGATCTCTTCGATATCGATGATCTTATTTGGAATAAAGTATTGAAATTCCCCAAATAGGATACGGTCATTCTCTTCACAAAATATCGTTAACGGGACGTCCTCATTCCCGGTGGATAACTTTTTCCCATCCCATTCAATATCGGTAGAGATCACGCCCTTTTCTCTGATAAACCATTTGGGAATGCGAATTTCAAACTCATCGTGGATAATAGGGATGTAATGTTTCTCATACATCGGCTGGATCACATCCTCAAAGTTTTCGAGGATCTGCTTCCGTTTGTAGGTGCTTTTTGGTGTTAACTCACCTTGTTCCGCAGAAAAGTCTCTCGGAATAATGGCAAAATTGACGATCCGCTCAAATGGAGATAAGAAGTTGTTCACCGATTGAACCAGCGACCCGAACATTTCCCGCAATTCTTCAGGTTCATTTTGAGATAATTTTACTGGGGTAGACTCCTTGTCCGGATAAATGAGCAGCGTATTATATCCTTTCATATCTCCGATGAGGAAAACGCTTTTTACCGCTTCAAAATCCTGAAACATATTCTCGATACGCTGAGGAGAAATGGTCTGTCCGCGGCTGTTTTTATAAATTTCTTTTTTCCGGTCTACGATAAAGTAATGCCCGTTTTTCTGACGAAAAATATCACCGGTATGAAACCAACCATTTTTCTTTGATGGTTTGACTGTTTCTCCGAAATATCCGTCTGAAATGTAGGATCCTTTTAGTAAAAGTTCTCCGTCATCCGCCAAGGATAATTCCACGCCGGGGAGAGACCGTCCAACCGAATTGATGACGTATTCTTCTTCCGGTGTCATAGTGATGCCGCCCGTTGCTTCGGTCATGCCGTACCCGCTAAGTAATTTCACTCCATTCTGTTGATAAAACTGGAAAATATCCGGGTCTAAGAATCCGGCGGCCGATAGACCAATCCGGAGTTTTCCTCCGGTCAATGTGTACAGTGTTTGTTTGGTTTGGTCCGGGCTTGCGGTCTCCAATGGAAGTTGAAGCCGAATTTGTTCATGAATTTGTATCCACCGTTTCGGAATACTGATAAACACGGTGGGTTTTGCGACGGTAAAATCTTTTAACAGCGTTTTGAACATGGTCGATTCGGCAAACGTATAGGTTGCGCCATGAAATACGGACCCCATCAATTCTAAATATCGTCCGAATGTATGATATAATGGAAGATAAGATAGAAAAACATCATTCGGATTAAGACTCGGAATGGCTATTGCACGAGCAAACCGTTTTGAAATAATGTTAGTTTGTGTAAAAATGATTCCTTTTGGATTATCGGTTGTACCGGACGTGTACATGACTGTAGCAATGTCATCCATCTCGGTACGTGAAAGCCGCTCATTGACAGTCTGTTGATCCTTTGAACTGCCTAACCCAAGAAATGAATTCCAAGAAAATGAATGCGCCGGGGAAGAGGGTGATTTAGGAAAAGGAATCACCGATGACAAAGATAGTTTATCAGAGAGCTGTTCAAACAGAACTGAAGTAGGTGTTCCGCCGATAAACAGATTGGTTATCCCAGCATGGTTTAAAATGTAGCCCAAATGCTGAAGGTTGGCGTTTGCAGGGATCGGGACAACACGGATACCGAACGCCAAACAGGTTAAATCTAAAAGAGCTCCTTCTAAACAATTCGGTGAAAAAATACCGATGACCGGTTGATCGACATCTTTTGTCAAATTGATGAGTGAACGGCCGATTTCTTGAATACGGTCCCAAACCTCTTTATATGTAAACGATGTTAATTCCTGATTCTTGATCGTCTGGAACAGAGGTTTATCCGGATATTTATCAACTCTTTGAGCGATCATCTTGCCTGTATGAAACCCGGATGAGTGCAGCAAGTTTACCAGCAAATTATACCATTCATCCTGTTGATCCTTATCCGTGAAGAGACGATTAATTTCAGAATAATGCCCTAATTGAAGAAACGAGTGGGCATCTTCACAATTAAGCGATGATGTTAATAACGATTTCGCTTCTTCAATGAGTTGTCCCGGTGAACGGTTTATGATTCGTTCTTTTACCATGCTGTGCTAAAATTACGGATGAAGTTACATTTGAATCCTGATTTTGTGAATGAAATCGTAGAAATTTCTAATAATCCAATTCTAATTGGATTTTCAATATCATACGTTGTCTTGAAAAAGTAATTTATTAGATGAAAACACATCGTTGGTAAAGACCTCATTTACAAGTAAATTTAGGTTCGTATTAAAATTAATTTTGATGATTTTCCTAAGCATATGAAAATAAAAAAAGTAGATTCGAAAATTGACTTCGTGAAGATGGAACACCAGATTCTGGATTACTGGGAACAGAACGGGACATTCCAAAAATTGGTAGAGCAAAATAAAGATAAGCCAAAATGGAGTTTTATTGACGGACCGATCACCGCAAATAATCCGATGGGCGTGCATCATGCCTGGGGTCGAACGTTAAAAGATCTGATTCAGAGATATAAAGCAATGACCGGACACCAGCTTCGGTACCAGAACGGGTTTGATTGTCAGGGATTATGGGTTGAGATTGAAGTCGAGAAGGAATTAGGCTTTCATACCAAACGTGAAGTGGAAGAATTCGGTATCGAAAAATTTGTTGAATTATGTAAAGAAAGAGTTCAGAAATATTCAGGAATCCAAACAGAACAGTCCAAAAGACTCGGATATTGGATGGATTGGGATAATTCATATTTTACCATGTCCGATGAAAATAATTATACGATATGGGCATTTTTAAAGAAGTTATTCGAAAAAGGTAAAATTTATCGCGGAAAAGATGTGGTCCCATGGTCGGGAAGATCAGGGACATCATACTCGCAAATGGAGATCATCGAGGGACGGAAATTGGTGGCGCATGACTCGATCTTTGTGCGATTCCCGTTGAAAAACCGTGAGAACGAATTTCTTCTGGTTTGGACGACAACGCCGTGGACGTTAACATCCAACGTAGCAGCCGCTGTGAATAAAAACTTGAATTATCTGAAAGTCAAAGCGGTTGACGGTTCATTCTATTATTTTGCAGAAGAAAATTTAAAATACCAACGCTTAGACAAACAGTTCAAAGAGAAAAAGCAATGGGTAGAGGGCGTTCCGAAGCTCAAGACAATCGAGCAAATTTTTAAAGAGCACGGCGGATTTACAATTGAATCCACGCTGAAAGGCGAGGAGATGATCGGGTGGGAATATGAAGGTCCTTACGATCATTTTGAAGCACAGCAGACCGAGAGTGGTTATCCATTTGTGGATGATAACCTTAAGAAAACCAGCGTATCCTGTCATAAAGTGATTGACGGCGGAAAAGATGATATTGGCAATGATATCGTTGTTGCCGGTGAGGGAACTGGTATTGTTCATATCGCACCCGGCTGCGGGGACGTGGATCATGTCATTGGCAAAAAACTGGGTCTCGTAAATATTGCACCGCTGGATGAAAGTTCATGCTTTATCGAAGGATTTGGCGATCTGACCGGTTTGAGTGCCACGGATGAGAAAACAAAAGATCAGATCATCGCCGATCTAAAAGACCGGAAGATTTTAATCCACGTCGAAAAATATCCACATATTTATCCGCATTGCTGGCGGTCAGGAGATGAATTGGTTTTTCGGATCGTTGACGAATGGTACATCAACATGGATTGGCGCGATCAGATTAAAAAAGTCGTCGGAGATATCAATTGGATTCCGGATTGGGGCTATGACCGTGAGATGGAATGGCTCAGCAATATGGGCGACTGGATGATCTCAAAGAAACGGTTTTGGGGACTTGCTTTGCCGATTTGGACATTTGAAGACGGATCGTTTTATGTTGTTGGATCGAAAGAGGAATTGAAAGAATTAGCCATTGAAGGCTGGGATGAGTTTGAAGGTAACAGTCCGCACAGACCATGGATCGATAAAGTAAAGATCCGTCATCCTGAAACAGGATTGGTAGGTTCTCGTATTTTAGATGTGGGTAATCCATGGCTGGATGCCGGAATTGTGCCCTATTCTACGTTGAATTACACAAGCGATCGTGAACATTGGAATGATTGGTTTCCCGCTGAATTTATCACAGAGTGCTTCCCGGGTCAGTTCAGAAATTGGTTCTATTCTCTGCTCGCAATGTCTGCATTGTTAGAGGAGAAAGCTCCGTTCAAAACGTTGTTGGGGCATGCATTGGTTAAAGATGAAACCGGCAGGGATATGCATAAATCCTGGGGGAATGCGATCTGGTTTGACGATGCAGCGGAAAAAATGGGTGTCGATGTGATGCGGTGGCTGTACATCCATCAAAATGTGGAACATAATTTACTCTTCGGATATGGTCCAGCAAATGAGATTCGGAAAAAACTGCTGACTTTATGGAATTCCTACTCATTTTTCTCCACCTATGCAGCCGTGGACGGTTTTGATCCTGCAGCTTCATCGGTGAAAGAAGAGGACTTAAGTATTTTAGACCGCTGGATACGATCCAAGATGCATGAACTTATTCGTGATGCGCATTCCGCTTTTGAAGTGTACCGCGTAGATAAATTTATGCGTAAAGTGGAGCATTTTCTTGAGGATCTCTCTAATTGGTATATTCGCAGAAACCGCAGGCGTTTTTGGAAAAGCGATAATGATTCAGACAAACTTGCCGCCTATCATACGCTCTATGAAGTGTTGCTGAACACAGTCAAACTGTTAGCTCCGATGCTCCCGTTCATTACAGAAAAAATGTATCAAAACCTGAAATCTGCATACGGAAAAGAAAGTGTTCATCTATGTGAATATCCCACCGCAGAACCCACGTTTATTGATGACGTTTTAATGCGTCAGGTGGATGCACAGAAAAAACTGGTTGAACTGGGAAGGTCTGCCAGAAATAAGGCAAATCTTAAAATCAGGCAGCCGCTTCAAACAATAAAGTATCACATTAAAAATAATGCTATATCAGACTTTATATTAGAATATAGAGCAGTTATATTAGATGAATTAAATGTGAAGACGATTGAGGAATCTTCCGATCCGTTGGACTTGATTATTTACAATGTCAAACCCAATTTACCTGTCCTTGGGCAGAAGTACGGAAGGTATTTAAATGTGATACAATTGCAATTGAAAGAGATGAATGGAAGCGAGATTATCTCCACGTTGCAAACGGCAAAAGAACTGATTTTGGAGGATGGAGAACAAACATTCACATTATCGTGGGAAGACCTGTTAGTCACCAAAGAATCACCGGAAGGATACTCATCCGCATCGGATGAAGGCATTACGGTGGCGTTGGAGACAGCATTAACCGAAGAATTGAAACAAGAAGGGATCGTACGTGATGTGATCCGTCAAGTTCAGATCATGCGGAAAGAAGCTAATTTTGCCGTAGAAGACCGGATACAAATTCATGGTTCATTCCCGGGTGAAATTGATACCGCCATCCAAACACACTTGGAATATTTTTGCAACGAAACTTTAACCACCTTAATCGAACCTGAATTTCAGGAAGGTGAATATCATACGACATTTAATCTGAGAGGTGAATCGGTCACTCTCGGGCTAAAACGTACTTAACATAGACGAGGAAAAACATGGCTACGAAAAAGAAATATACAAAAGCTGAATTGAATAAATTCCGGAAAATTATTCTAGAGAAAATGGATGCTGCTGTCAAAGATACCGAAAGTATCAAAGAATCCATGGGAAATAATTTTTCATCAGATGCTGGATTATCCCCGGACTCCGTGTACAGCGTGCACATGGCTGATGCCGGAACCGATTCTCATGAAAGAGAGAAGAGTTATCTGTTTATGGCACGGGAGAATACCTACTACCGTAATTTAGAAGTAGCGCTGGAACGCATCGATCGCGGTGAGTTTGGTGTATGCGTTCTCTGTGAGGAATTAATCCCAATGGAAAGAATGGAAGAAGTTCCCAATGCTACCAAATGTGTCGGCTGTAAAACAAAGGAAAAATTGAATCTTATATGATCGTTGTTGTTATCACTGCTGTTGTGATCATCCTTGATCAGGTCACAAAAATACTCGTACGCCAAAATCTTGTGGTGAACCGTGATTCTGTTCCGGTCATCGATGATTTTTTCCATCTGACACATGTAGCAAATGACGGCATGGCGTTCGGGATCAATTTTGAAGGTGGTATTTATATCTTCACAGCTGCCTCCATATTGATGACCATTTTTTTGTTTTTCTATTTATGGAATGTAAGAAATTCATCCTTGTTGTTGAGAAGTGCACTTGCCTTGATCCTCGGTGGGGCAATTGGAAATTTGATCGATCGTGTGCTGTTCAAAGAGGTGACCGATTTCTTCCACTTCATTTTTGGTAATTATGATTGGTATATTTTCAATATTGCTGATTCTGCAGTAACCATTGGTATGATTTTATTTTTAATTTACACTATCTTTTTAGAACCGAAAGAGAATTCTGAACCTGCTTGACAGAAAAAACCTTTACTTCAGAAATTGACGGTACTCGTCTCGATCAATTTCTAACCGACCGACTCGATTCACTGTCCCGAACAAGAATAAAACGGCTTATTCTTGCCGGGATGGTCACCGTCAACAACCGATCCGAAAAACCCGGATATCGGATAGAAGCATCCGATATTGTCACCATCCAAATTCCAGAGGATACGCGAATACCGAATCATATTGAACCGGAAAATATTCCACTGGATGTTTTGTATGAAGATGAGTCTATCCTTGCTGTCAATAAACCGCCGGGATTGGTTGTTCATCCAGGAGCCGGGCGTCAAACAGGGACACTCGCTCATGCACTGCTTTATCATGTATCAACGTTATCTGATTTAAACGGTCCAGCAAGACCGGGCATTATTCATCGATTGGATATGGATACATCTGGAGTGATGGTGGTTGCCAAAACCAATCATGCACACCATCATTTAGCGAAACAATTTGAAGAGCGGACCGTAAAAAAACAATATACAGGAATCACGTGGGGTGAATGGAGAGATGCTTCCGGAACGATTGACAGAGCGATTCGCCGAAATCCCAATGATCCGACGTCGTATATCGTAAATGAAAATGGAAGAGAGGCTGTAACGCTTTATCAGGTTAAACAAACATTTCTGTACTTATCTTTAGTTCATTTTTTTCCAAAAACGGGAAGGACTCACCAAATTCGCGTCCATGCAGCGTACGAAAAACATCCGATTTTCGGTGATGATAAATATCAGGGCGGCTTTACAAAGGTGAAAGGATTTATCCCTGAAGTCTCAAAAAGATTGAAGATGATGCTAAAATCCATTCAGCGGCACGCACTGCATGCCAGCCGATTGGAGATCATCCATCCAGAAACGGGAGAATCCTGCATGTTTACGTCACCGCTACCAAAGGATATGGAAACCGTCTTAAAGCAGCTGGAGCATGATCTTGTCTGATTATATGATATCGGTCGTTGATGATTTCTTAGCGTATTTGGAAAAAGAGCGCGGGTATTCGAATTACACGATCCAATCATATCGGAGAGATCTGGTGCGATTTATATCATTTTGTGACCAATATTACGGCAAGCATGTTCAAGATATGCGCCAGATTGATAAATTGACGATCCGTCATTTTTTGGGAAATGAATTTGAGAAGGGATTATCCAGCAAAACAGTTGCAAGAAGATTAGCCACGATCAAATCGATGTATAAATATCTCATGCGTGCGGAAGTGGTAAATGATAATCCTTCTGCCTATGTAAAAACTCCAAAGACTGAGAAACTTCTTCCGGTTTATCTGAATGAGAAAACCATTGAAAAATTGATGGATATCCCACCAAAGGATACTTTTATTGGTGCAAGAGATAGTGCTATTTTGGAACTTTTGTACAGTACGGGAATCCGCTTAGGCGAATTAGTCCAATTGAATATTGGAGATATCGATTTTCAAAAAAAAATTGTGAAAGTAATGGGAAAAGGCGGCAAAGAAAGGTTGACTCCTTTTGGAAATCGTGCAAAAATTAGTATAGAGAATTTCCTGAATATGCGAGAAATTTGTTTACACTCTATACCCATCGATACTCCTCTGTTTATTACATCGAAAAATAAACGTCTTTCCAGAGATACCATCCAAAGGAATGTTCGTCGATATGTTAAAATGGTTGCCGAAGGAACGGGGCTTGGCCCGCATATCTTGCGTCATTCTTTTGCGACGCATCTGATGGATAGAGGAGCAGATATTCGAGCGGTTCAAGAGTTACTGGGTCATCGGAGTTTATCTTCGACACAAGTTTATACGCATATTCAACCGGAAAAAATGAAACGTATCCATGAGCAGGCTCATCCGCATGGACAACGGTCTGCGAAGAAGTAATGATGCACAAATCAACAATCAAATAACAAAAGGAATGACTATGACAATTGAATTCACAGCAAGACATTTCCACGCGCCTGATAATCTTAAAGATTATGCCCATAATGAAGTACAACGCATTTATAAAGTATTTGATAGAGCAACACATTGTCATATTATTTTAGCTCATGAGAATAACTTGTATACAACTGAAATTAATTTATCTGTACCTCAGAAAAATCTAAATGTAAAAGAGACAACTAATAATATTACAAAATCAATTGATAATGCTGTGAATAAAATGATAAAACGAGTGGAAAAGGTAAAAGGAAAAACCTATCACAACTCTTAATTTATTTTAAGTAATTAAGACTTATTTAGTAGAGAATCCATAATTAATCACCGTATATGAAAGCCATTATTCCGGTTGCGGGATTGGGTACACGCCTTCTCCCGCATACCAAAAAGATTCAAAAGTCATTACTTCCGATTGCCGGGAAACCTACGCTGGATTATATCGTTGATCCTCTATTAGAAAACGGCATTAAAGATATCACATTTATCATTGGTCATTTAGGGCATCAAATCGTCGAGTATATGAAGAAGTATGACGGGAACTTCTGCTTTGTAGAACAGAAAGAACAGCTGGGATTAGGGCATGCGATTTTGCAAGGATTAGATGATTCTGATACTCCGTTTATCGTTCAACTGGGAGATACACTTTTTCAAACGGATTTCTCAAAATTCTGTCATCCGAGTAAGAATCATATCGCTGTAATGGAAGTTGATGATCCCAGTCGATTTGGAATTGTAGAAACCGATGGAGATCGTATAATTGCTCTTCATGAGAAGCCCAAACATCCGCCGACAAATTTGGCTATTTCCGGTCTGTATGCATTTACAAGTGAACGTGAGTTGAAATCAGCAATCGAATATATTATTGAACATGATATTCGGACCAATGGTGAGTATCAGCTTACCGATGCCATGTCGGTTATGTCGAAAAGAGGGCTTACATTTGAGATTCGAAAAGAAGCCTATTTTGATACAGGAGTTCCAAGCACCTTTCTTGATACGAATCAAAGGTTGTTGAAATCATCTCACTCTGAATATCCCGGGACAAAGATAATAGAACCGGTATTTGTCGGAGAGAACTGTCAAATTGAAAATTCTACTCTGGGTCCCTATGTAACCATCATGAATGATTGCACCATTAAGAATTGTCGTTTGACCAATTCAATTGTGATTGATGGTTCTAAACTGACAGATCAAAATATTTCTTCATCTATTATTGGAGAATGAAGAGGAGGAAGTCAATAATTCCCGACTCATACGTTCTCTGAGAATTTGTTATTTTAGGTTTTTTGATTCTCGACAAGAGAATACAGTTTGAAATAAAACAAATTAAAAAGATAAAAGACTAAAGCCCGGTTCAGATGGATCGGGCTTTTTATCTTCTATATTTTTTCACATATGTGACCTGGAGCAATAGGCTTTAATAATCTTCTGTTTTATATTATAGTAATTAATTTGCTAAAATAATAGAGGTTAAATCTAACAATTATTAGGAGGAGTTTATGAAACATAGTCGGGAGAAAGTTATGTCCGTAATTTTCTGTAATTTCAAAAAAGGGGTCACAGTTTTCTCT
>CAYQZV010000018.1:0-42247 GCA_964422145.1 uncultured bacterium
TCAGAAAACTGTGACTACTTGAACCATTTTACAGAACTTTTTGGACTTGACCTAATATTGTGAAATAAGGTAGATTTTCTGTTAGAAAAAGAGAATAAAAGACATAAAAATCCTAATAGGATTTATTATCGAGGAAGACACTAATAACTTTAAGAGGAGAGATTATGTTAAGGTCCCTAATCATTGCATTCTGTTTTACTGGGTTTCTGATCGCTGAAGATTTTGGTTATATTGGAAGCGCAAGCTGTGGAAAATGCCATAAGAAAGAGAAAAAAGGTGCTCAATTAATAGCCTGGGAAAATGGACCCCATTCTAAAGCACTTGAAACATTAAAATCCGAAAAAGCAGCTGAAATCGCAACAAAACTAGAATTAGCCGTTCCGGCATATGAAGCCGGTGAATGCTTGAAATGCCATACAACTGGATATGGAACAGGCGGATATGAAGTAAAAGACGATGCCTTTTGGGCACAAGTTAACGAAAAAGGGAAACCCACAAAAGATGTTAAGAGAATGGGCGGTCTGCAGGGTGTAGGATGTGAATCCTGTCACGGTGCCGGAAGTGAGTATAAAAAAGTCCATAAAAAGGATTACGAAGCATCTTTAGCATTAGGATTGATCACCCCTAATCAAGAGGTTTGTGTCTCCTGTCACAATGAAGAAAGTCCAACATTTAAAGGATTTAACTTCGAAGAACAAGTGGCAAAAATATCTCACCCCTTCCCTGAAGGGATGGAACGGAAAAACAGAAAATAATTTCCGGAAAATCAAACGGACTTTAGTTCTGTTCCCTTCACGTTTTCAACTGCTATAACGACTACGGATTACAATGACTAAGAAATGGATTTGGTGGCTGATTGCCCTCAGTACAGCTTTTACGCTGAACGGACAAGACAATGAAACTTGCCTGGATTGTCACGGGGATGCCGATGATGACGATCTTAATATATATAGACGGGGAATTCTACACTCTCTGTATGTCTCAGAAGATGAATTCCTTGATACACCTCATGAAGAATTTGAATGTATAGAATGTCATGATGCTCTTGACGGTGTAGATGATTTTCCACATAATACACCGTTAGCATTGCCTGACTGTGGAAACTGTCACGACGATGTTCTTGAAGAATATGTTGACGGATTCCATTCACCGCTGATTGAAAAGGGGTATGGAAATATTCCGCACTGCAGTGATTGTCATGGAAACCATAAGATACGTTGGCAGGGGCAACCGAAACAAGTTTGCGGTGTTTGTCATAGCCAAATCCTGGACGATTTTCATCAATCAGCGCATTGGCATGAAGATTCACAAACCGCCGATGTGACTTGCGTTTCTTGCCATTCGCCTCATAATAAACTGGAAAGAGACGAATATACTCCGCAAGGTTGGAAACTCTACTTAGCTGAAAACTGCAAAAGCTGTCATGAAGAAAACGTAGAAAATTACTTCAATAGTGGACACTATCAGCAGCTGAAAAATGGAAACCTAAAAGCACCTGTTTGTTCAGATTGTCATGCAAAACACGGGGTGCTTTCACCAAGAGATCCAAGCAGTCTTGTATCCACAGATAAACTGGATGTTGTGTGTCTAAACTGTCATGAAGGGTATATAGAATCCATTCACACCCCACAGGATGATGAACATGATCCTGTAATGGTAACCTGTGTTGTATGTCATACCGGGCATGAAACGACGATGGTTGGGGATGCAAAAACGAGTATTTTTGATATTGAACTGGATAAAGTCTGCTTAAAATGTCATACCGCTAATCTGATTACTGGGTCTCAAGATGCTCACGGCGGAATACACCGTGAAGAGCTGGAAAAGATAGAAAAAGGTGAAGCATCCAATTGTGGAGATTGTCATACATACCACTTTATGGCCCCTGACCACCAAAATGACAAGGCTCTTGAGAAATCGTGCGACGATTGCCATCCTGAAAAGCAGGCAGAATATGAAAAATCCTCTCATTTCATATCCTACCAAAAAGGGCATGAAGAAGCCCCGCATTGTGTAGATTGTCATCACAGCGAGCGCATTCAAAAGTCTGAAGAACAATTTGCAGGGCAATCCATTGTTGAACTATGCAGCAGCTGTCACGGAGATCGTGATATTACAATGCGTTTCCAGTTGAATGAGCATGTGGTTGAAGGATACAATGATTCATATCATGGTCAGAATTATCAATTAGGATATCAAGGAGAAGAATTCGCAACCTGTATATCCTGCCATGATAATCATTCTATATTACCCAGTGATCACCCGGAATCTACAATTGGAAAAGAAAAAATTCTTGAAACCTGCGGTCAATGTCATGACGAAGTAAATTTGAATTTTGTTCAGTTCTTGGAGCATTACACTCCGATGATGGAAGAGCAAAATCCGGTTCTACATGGTATTCATATATTTATGGTTTGGCTATTAATTGGTACGTTATCCATCTTTGGCGGGCATACGATCTTGTGGCTAATTCGCTTGCTGATCAAACGGGTTCTTGAAGGGCCATTCCATCGGCCGACTAAATCGGGTCATCGTGTGAAACGATTTACTCGTTTAGACAGGATGCTACACTTTGGCATGGCCGGATCATTTTTAACGCTTGCCGGTACGGGTTTACCGTTAAAATACAGCCATTCTGAGATGGCAAATTGGGTTGCACATAATATCATCGGCTTCCGTGAAGCTGCATTGACACATCGATTTGCTGCTCTTATGATGGCACTTGTATTTTTCACGCATTTATTCAAGCTGGCTTACAAAGCCTTCGGCAAGAAAGAAAAAGGATTATTCTGGGGTCCGGACAGTCTTGTTCCAAATCTTCAAGATGCGAAGGACTTCTTTAATCATGTTGCTTATTTCATTGGAGCAAAAAAAGAAGAGCCTAAGTTCGGACGATGGACCTATTGGGAGAAATTTGACTATTTTGCAGTATTCTGGGGTATGTTTGCTATCGGATTCTCAGGATTAACATTATGGTTCCCGGAAACATTTACGCGAATCTTCCCGGGCTGGCTGATCAATGCGGCACACATTATCCACTCAGAAGAAGCTTTATTGGCAACTGCGTTCATCTTTACAGTTCACTTCTTTAATACGCATTTGCGTCCGGGTGCATTCCCAATGGACGATGTGATTTTCTCAGGGCATACAACGGAAGAAAAATTTGAAGATGAACGACCGTTGCAGAAAGAACTTCTTGATGAATCAGAATACAAAGACTTATTAGTGAATCCGCAAAAGGTATGGAAAAGACGATTGTTGAAAACCGTAGGGTATACATTCCTGTTTATCGGAGTTTCTCTTTTGATACTGATATTTTTAGGAACATTTGCTTAGAACGGGAGAAGTAGAAGATGGAAAGATTTAAAAAGTACGCCATATGGACGGGTGGAATCCTCGTACTATCTGTCTTACTAATCTTGATCTCAACTGAATTCACATCCCAACCGGGATTTTGTTCAAGCTGCCATTATATGGAATCTTACGTAGAAGCTTGGAAATTATCATCCCATGCGGATGTGACCTGTACGGATTGTCATTTTCCTCCCGGTTATGTGAATAAACTCAAAGGGAAGTTTACCGCTGTATCCATGGCAGTAAATTACATGACAGGAGTATATAAAAGAGGAAAACCGCATGCTGAGATAGACGATGCAAGCTGTTTGCGGTCAGGATGCCATCAAGAACGACTTCTAAAAGGAAAGTCGATTTACAAGGAAAATATCCTATTTGATCATGAAGCTCATTTAGGTGAACTTCGACGGGAGAAAAAACTCCGTTGTACAAGTTGCCATTCACAGATCGTACAGGGTGAACATATGACAGTGACAGAAACGACATGTTTCTTATGTCATTTCAAGAATGCTCCTGAAGAAAGTCCCATCAACGATTGCACCTGGTGTCATGACGCACCGGTGACGACCGACACATTCACAGCGAGTTATGATCATCAATCGATTCTTGATAGGAATATCGGTTGTGATAAATGCCACGGACCGATGAAGGTGGGAGAGGGAGATGTTCCTTTTGATCGTTGCAGCCTGTGTCACTCCGAGAAAGAGAAACTGGATCAATATTCAAATATTGAGTTCATTCATAAGAATCACGTAACGGATCATAAAGTCGAATGTCAAAATTGTCATCAGCTGATCTACCACGAGTCGATTTCAAAATCAAACGAAATGGTTCCTGATTGTCAAGCATGCCATTCTGAAACACACAAGACTCAATTTGGATTGTTCTCGGGTACAGCCGGTGTGAATGTTCCGCACAAACCGGACCATATGTTTGAAGCCGGTCTGAACTGCCAGGGATGTCATATTTGGACGGAAGATTTAACAGATCTGCCTGAATTTGGGCACACAACTGTTGCTAAAGGGAAATCCTGTGAACAATGTCATTATGAAGGCGAATTTGATAAAATGCTGGATATGTGGCAAGCGGTGATGCAGGAAAAGATTACGTTGATTGAAATAATGATTGAAAATGTAGAAGAAGAATTGCACATCTACTCGAGAGATAATTCGATCCCGGAAAATATCAATTCACTTTTACACGATGCCAAATACAATTACCAGATTGTGAAAATTGGGAATGTGGTTCATAATGTTTCCTATTCAGACGATCTGCTGAAGGGATCGTATGATGCGTTGAATCAGATTTTAAAAGAAATAAGTTCATCGACCCCTCTACCACAGTTTTCAACTTACAGTGAAATGATCCCTTCTGAATGTAAAGGATGCCATTATGGACAGGAAGAAATATCCGTGCAAGCATTCGGACTGACATTTTCACATAATAAACATGTTGCAAAGAATTTAATCGAATGTACAAAGTGTCATTCGAATACCATCGAACATGGTCAGACGATCCTGAAAAAATCAGACTGTCTAAACTGCCACCACACACAGGAAGAAAATGAATGCTCAACCTGTCATTCAACTCAGATGCAATTCTATGACGGCTCCATCCCCATCGCATCTGAACAATACCCAGATATTATGTATGACGCGGACATCCATTGTAGTGAGTGTCATGCAGATGATGATGGTACGATTCAAAAGTCAAATATGCAAGTTTGTTCAGATTGTCATGAAGATAAAGAGTATTCTGACATTGCATTTAATTGGCAAACTGAAATTCAGGAAAATATTCAAGCCATTCAACAAAAACTGGATATACTGAATGAATCCGTTTTAAATCAGGATCAAAAATTTATCGTAAATAAAGTCACATTGGGATTAGAGTTTATTGCAAAAGACAAAAGCTCAGGAGTTCATAACTATGAACTTATATCCCAATTATTGTCCGAATACATCGAATCATTAGATGAGATAACAACACCCTAAGATTTGAAGGATCGGGCAAAATAGTATTAAAGGAAATAAAACAAATAAAATTACATCAAGTTTTATCAGTTTATTCAAGATAACGTGATGATCGACTTGTATATTGTGATATAAGTCAATCATTCACGTGATTTTTTACAATATGAAATAGGAGATAATCATGATAATGATATTTCGTACTTTTTTACGGTTTTTGAATTATACTATTCTAACAGCAGGTTTGTTGTTTGGGATTCTCTTTGCCCAAGCGGATGAGATTGACAGCAGTGATTGCATGGACTGTCATGAGACAGACCAGCGTGACATTCCCTTTGACAAGATGATCTCAGCATCCATTCACTCTGATTTGGAATGTTTAGATTGCCACGAGGATAAGAATACCGATCCGCATGAAGAATCAGATTTCTATCCTGGTGATACTGGATGCCGCGATTGCCACGAGGATGAATCTGATCAATACAAAGCACACGGAAGAATGGCAGCAGATGCAAGCGGAGATTTACCCCAGTGTATGGGATGTCACGGAAGCCATGAGATCTTACCCACCACGGATAAAAAATCCAAAACACACCCGGTAAATCTGCCAGGAACTTGCGGAGAATGTCATGAGAATCTGGATCTGATCAAAAAATATGATATGATCTATGACCACCCTGTGGATGTATATGAACACAGTATTCATGGAAAAGCATCTAAGGGCGGGATCTATGTTGCTGCTGTGTGTAATGATTGTCATTCAAGCAACGGTTCAACACATAAAATCTTATCTCCGGGGCATCAAGAATCATCAATCAATAAATATAATATCGCCTCGACCTGTGGACAATGCCATAAGGGTGTCGAACAGGACTTTAACGAAAGTATTCACGGGAAGTTAGTTGAACGCGGCCAGATGGATGCTCCAACGTGTACAAGTTGTCACGGTGAGCATGGAATTATGAGTCCTTCAGATCCTCGTTCACCCGTCTCTTCTACATTGGTGGCTGAGCAAACATGTGCGCCTTGTCATGAATCCGCTGCTCTGAATGAAAAGTATGGATTAGCTACCGGAAGATTGACAACCTTTATTGATTCCTATCATGGGTTAAAAAGTAAAACCGGAGATACGCATGTTGCGAATTGTGCATCCTGCCACGGTACGCATAGAATTTTACCAAGTGATGATCCTTCATCAACAATCTTTCCGAGTAATTTAAGACAGACATGCGGAGATTGTCATCCGGGTATTTCAGAGGGAATGGCAAGCATACCTATTCATGGTGTTGGCGGGATTGGAATGCATACTCAGATTGCCGATATTGTAGCTGATATCTACATCATTGCGATCATTATAATTATTGGAGCAATGATCCTCCATTGGGGTATCGATCTTATCCGGCATATCCGGTTGGTTTTGAATGCAAAACCGCAAGTACGAAGGATGAGGAATCATGAAGTTTGGCAGCATACATTCCTAATGCTCAGTTTCATTATGTTAGTCTTAACCGGGTTTGCTCTGCGGTATAGTGAAGGATGGATGGCACAAATGTTATTCGGCTGGGAAGGCGGTTTTGAATTACGAGGCGTCATTCATCGAATTTCTGCGGTTGCATATTTATTTACCATCATATGGCATACCCTGTTTATTAGTTTAACCGTTCGCGGTAGACAGTTTTTTAAGGATATGATGCCCAATTGGGAAGATTTCAAACACTTCTGGCAACGCATGATGTATAACTTAGGAAGAAGTAACTTAAAACCAAAATATGGTCGATTCAGTTACGTCGAAAAAGCGGAATATTGGGCGTTGGTATGGGGAACAGTTGTCATGGTTGCGACCGGATTCTTGCTATGGTATGATAATTGGTGGGTTAAGTATTTACCCAAAGGATTCTTAGATGTTGCACTTGTTGTACATTTTTATGAAGCTTGGCTGGCAACTCTAGCCATTCTGATCTGGCATTTTTATTCTGTTCTTTTCCACCCTGGAGTTTACCCGATGAATCCAAGTTGGTTGACCGGTCGTATGCCTGAAAAAATGTATGAGCATGAACATCCGGGTCATTTAGAGCAAGCAAAACATGAAGAGGCTGAGTTAATCAAAGCTGAATTAGAAAAAACAGCTACATCCAATGACGAAGTATGGCGTTCTATTCAAAGAAAAAAAGAAAGACATTACGAAGACGATGAAACGGTAGATGTAGAATAAGCTTGTAGGAACCTTTATAAGAAACTATCCAATAAAAAAGCCCCGATTTCGGGGCTTTTTTATTTAATTGAATTGCTCGATGATAGAATACCTCTGTAACTTTTCTACGTATAATATTAGCTTAATTTAACTTTATGAAAACAAAACATAAATTAGCTGAATTGATACGAATTAATACTCTTATCTGCCCAATTTTATATTCTTTTTTTTGTTTAAATATTGCACAGGATTGTCTTCTCATATTTCGTCATACTCAGATTTCAAGTTTTCTGAAAACCAATTTTCTATCCAAAATAACTTTCGTTTTCTTATGTTTTGATAAAATTGGAGATACAGGTTTTACTTTGATAAATCATATGAATCAGAGTCTCCAATCAAAAAGATTCCTTAAAATACAAGGAGGTCAATTTGTCTATTAACCGCCGTGATTTTTTAAAAACCGGAGCAGCAGCATTAGGTGCAATTTCCGGAATCGTGAATGCCAGCACACGAGGGCCATATCTATCTGAGGATCGTTTTGGTGTATTGTCCGATCTTACCTATTGTATTGGATGCCGTAAATGTGAATGGGCTTGTAATACAAAGCATGATCATTCTCATGACCCCATTACGGATTATGATGATATTAGTGTGTTCGAAAATTATCGCCGACCGGACCCCAATACATGTACAGTTGTCAATCGTTTCGATGGACCGTCGAATTCAGAAGTACCATTAGATGTTAAGATACAATGCATGCATTGTGAGCATCCAGCATGTGTTTCTGCCTGCATCGTGGGTGCACTGCATAAAACGCCTGAAGGTCCTGTTACCTATGATAAATCAAAATGTGTCGGGTGTCGTTATTGCATGGTAGCCTGTCCATTTCAGATTCCAACCTTCGATTATCATAATGCCCTGACGCCTGTGATCGAAAAATGCAATCTGTGTGTTCAGCGTATTACAAAGGAAGGGAAACCACCAGCCTGTGTAGAGATCTGTCCCAGGGAAGCCATTTTATTCGGCACTAGAGATGATTTGCTCGAACTAGCTTGTGACCGGATCAAGAAAAATCCGGAAAGATATATTGACCATATCTATGGAGAAAAGGAAGTAGGAGGAACATCTTGGCTGTATCTGACGAGCGTTCCTTTTGAAAAATTGAAATTACCTGTGTTACCGAATGAAAGTCCTGCCGCTTTAACCGAATCAATTCAACATGGAATATTCAAGGGATTTACCGGTCCCATCATGTTGTTTGGATTGTTAGGACTCTTGATGAAACTTACTGGAGAAGGGGACGATAATGAGTGACCAGATGATGAAGTCAAAAACGGAAGTGAAATATTTCACACCAGGCGTATGGGTGATATTTGGATTTGCAGTGGTCGGTATTGTGCTGGTTTTAATTCGTTTTCTATTTGGTATTGGTGCTGTTACAAATCTTGACCAACAATATCCTTGGGGATTATGGATTGCTATTGATGTTGCAACCGGTGTAGCATTGGCAGCGGGTGGATTTACAACCGCTTTTCTGGCACATATCGTTCACAAACAGGGCTATCACAGTATCGTAAGACCGGCACTGTTAACCGCGATGTTAGGCTATACTTTCGTTGCGATGGGTGTGTTTATCGATTTGGGACGATATTATAATATTTATAACGTCCTTCTGCCTTCGGGTTGGCAAGGGAATTCCGCACTCTTTGAGGTTGGTATTTGTGTATTAAGTTATTTGACCGTTTTGTATATTGAATTCTTACCCATTGTCTGTGAACGGTTTGTTGGTCATGTCAATCTCCCGGGTAGATGGAAAAGATTTAATGATTCTATAGATCGGTTGCTGCGGCGCCTTCAAAACGGATTGAACAGAGTCATTTCAATCTTCATTATTTTTGGTGTTGTGCTAAGCTGTATGCATCAGTCATCATTAGGAACATTGATGGCGATTGCGACAACAAAGCTTCATCCGCTTTGGCACACCCCCATTTTGCCATTATTATTTTTACTCTCGGCTTTTGCGGTGGGCTTTCCTATGGTGATATTCGAATCGATAATTGCTTCTCGCAGTTTCAACATAAAACCTGAAACCGCAGTTCTAAGAAAACTTGCACGGATGGTACCGATCCTGTTGCTGATTTATCTCACAGCCCGACTTATTGATATGGTAACGCGTGGTACGTACGGTTACCTCTTTGATGGAAGTATATATGGATTACTTTTCTGGATTGAAACCCTTGTTGGAGTTATTATTCCAACAATCATATTCAGTGTAAGTCGTTTTCGCCGGAGGTCCGGAATTCTTTTTACAGGGGCAGCCTTGACGGTATTTGGGGTAGCTTTTAACCGATATAATGTATTTGTCAGTGGGTATCAACCCCCATACACCGAAGGTCCATACATTCCTGCCATTAGTGAGATTTTAGTAACGGTTGGTTTCATTTCTATCTTGGTATTACTGTATCGTTTTTTCGTAATCAATTTTCCGGTGATAGAAGATTTTGGAGTTTGGCATCATGAAGATAAATAAATTAGCGGTATTCACTCTCATTTTAGTTAATTATTGTATTACACAAGATCTTGGTCATCCTGATATGGGTGATTCCAACCAAATGAATTCTTATTGTGCAACGTGCCACACCTGCGCTGAACCAACGGTTGAGAATCCTTGTTTGTTCAGATGCCCGCGCACATTCGGGCATCTGCAAGGGAAACACGAAGTAGATGAAGGTCCGGATATCATCGTTATGGAACAGCTAAGTGAATACTATGGTCCGGTTGTGTTTACGCATAAATTGCATGCTTCTATGTCACAAATGAATGGCGGATGTAGTGCATGTCATCATTATTCAGAATCCGATGAAACTATTCCACCGTGCAGGGAATGTCATGCCGTACAAGCCGATCAAGCTAATTTAAAACAGCCGTCTTTAAAAGGGGCATATCACAGACAATGTATTAATTGCCACAGAGAATGGGAGCACGAAGCTCATTGTGAAGAATGTCATACAGCCATTGATCCCAGTCAACCCGCCGCGTCAAAGATAGATCAAACGGATTTACTTAGCTTGGCGTATCATCCCCGTATCAGCGCTGAGACTAAATATATTTATCAGACGACGTATGAAGAGGGAGGAGTCGTTACATTTCATCATAAAGACCATGTGGATTTATTCGGATTATCCTGCGTTGACTGTCACCGCGGGAATTCTTGTTCCCGTTGTCATGATGAAACGAATACAGAAGTAGTCCGTTTAGATCATCTAACCAGTTGCAACTCTTGTCATGACGAGAACAACTGTAACTTTTGTCATAGTAAAATTGAAAAACCACCATTTGATCATACAATTTCAGTGGGATGGGAACTCACAAAATATCATAAAGATAATGCATGTCAAGATTGTCATGGACCTGCTAAATCTTTTGTAACCCCGTCTACCGACTGTATCCGGTGCCACATTCATTGGGAAGAGGGTTCATTTGACCATCGGGTAGTCGGTTTGATTTTAGATGAAGATCATATTGATATTGAATGCAGTGATTGTCATGTAGATATGGATTTTACGGTTCAGCCCGATTGTAGTTCATGTCACGATGAAATAGAATATCCCGAAGCATATCCTGGAGAATTAATATCTAATTAATATATTTTGCTGATTAAATAGATCGCAGAAAAGTGTGCTTATGATTATTATATGCAAAAATATAGAGAATGTATGAAAAAAGATAAATTAATCTTGCATGGTGAAAAGATGGATATTACATTCCCGAACGTTATTTTAAAATTATTACAATATTAAAATGAAATTGTGTGATTCATCGCACACGAGTTGATTGGTAGCTTGCGTCGGTTCATAATATTCATTAGACTTGGAAGAATATTTCATAAGAAATAAATTCGTTCTATTTTTTTATGGGATTATATGCATGCAAAATGTAAAATCGACTTCTGATAATCATATCATTACTTTGATTATGATTTAGAAATTTTGAGAAAAATAATAGATTTTTCCATGTTTAAACAAAGAGGAGAATACTGATGGGTTCGTTCTTAAGAAAACAGGTAGTGTTTGTAATAACAATTCTAGCTTTGAATGTTTTGGCATTTGGGCAGGATTTTTCAGCTTCCATGAATGTCGCAGGTGGTTCAGGAAGCTATGACTTAACTTTCGGTATGTCGCCGGAAGCAACAAACGGGTATGACGATGGCATTGATTTATATGCTCCGCCGGCACCACCCCCTCCGGCATTTGATGCTGCAATTGGATGGGGCGGTGATCGTTACTATACCCAGATAGTGAATACAACTTCGGAAACTGTCGAGTATGATATTCAACTTCAGTATTCCGATGATAATACTATCAACATTAGTTGGGATAACACCGGATGGTCAGCCCTGGGAAATTTTGTTTTACAAGATGCGTTCGGAGGATTACTGGGTATAGACGTTGATATGACAGCTGAATCCTCACTGACATTAACCAACCCAGCATTCACCTCTCTAAAGTTGTTTGTGACCGGGTTCCCGCCTTTAACTGGTCCAACAGCTGATTTTTCTGGAGATCCACTGGAAGGATTTGAACCATTAACGGTGAACTTCACAAATGCCAGTACAGCCGGTGATGCATCTATTACATCTTATGCATGGGAATTTGGTGATGGTGGAACCAGTACAGATGAGAATCCGAGTTATACTTATTCTACTGCGGGTAACTACACGGTTTCCTTAACAGCTGTTGATGGTAATGGATTAACCGACACAGAAGTGAAAGAAGCTTATGTCGTTGTTAACGAGCCGGTTGTGCTTACAGCTGATTTTAGTGCCGATCCGACATTCGGTGTTGCTCCATTAACTGTTCAGTTTACTGATTTGTCTTATGCAACTACTGGATATGAATTGACTTCATGGGCATGGGATTTCGGTGATGGTGGATCAAGTTCAGATCAAAATCCATCTCATGAGTATGCTGTAAACGGTACTTACACCGTTTCATTGACTGTTACAGACGCAACAGGATCAGATACAAAAACCGCTGAAAACTTTATCACGGTTTCTGACGTTCCGATTGGTGATCCAAATCTTGATCTCGTGTTAAATATCGCAAATACAGAATTTGGATATGATCTTGGATTCGGGTTTTCACCGGATGCAACGGACGGATATGACGAAGGATTAGATCAATATGCGCCACCACCACCACCACCGCCATCTTTTGATGCTGCCTTAGTTTGGAATGGTGACAGATATTTTAAACAGATTTTAAATGGTTCAGTTGATGATTTGACTGAACATGTTTATCAGATTGCTGTACAATACGGATCTGATAATACAGCTATCCTCACATGGGATAATACTGATTGGGATATATTGGGAAGTTTCAGATTAACTGACGCATTTGATGGTGCGTTAGGTATCGATGTTGATATGACCGCAACATCATCTTACACAATTACCAATCCCGCTTATACCACATTAAAATTATGGGTGACTCCGAGCGGTATTTCCACCCCGAGTGCTGATTTTGCCGCTGATGTGACAACCGGTTTCCCGGGGCTGAATGTACAGTTCACGGATACCTCTGTTCCCGGATCTGGAGATATTGCTGCTTGGGCATGGGATTTCGGTGACGGTACAACAAGTACTGAACAAAACCCGCTTCATGTTTATGACGCTGAAGGCGAATATACCGTTTCTTTAACTATTACTGATGTAGTTGGCTTAACGGCCACAGAGACAAAAGAAAGTTATATTACTGTTAATCCATTTGAAGGTGTTACAGCAGATTTCTCAGCGGATGTAACTGCAGGTCCTCCGCCGTTAAGTGTTAACTTTACTGATCTTTCAGTGACAGATCTTGGATTTGATGTTGTTTCATGGGCATGGGATTTTGGTGACGGCGCTACCAGCACCGAACAAAACCCATCTCATATGTTTGATGTTGAAGGTCAGTATACTATTAGCCTTACAGTTGTAGATGAAAATGGGTTCACTGATACATTAGTTCGAAATAACTATATTAATGCTGTTATTGAACCTTTATATGCTCCTCTCAACTTAACCGCGGAAGTATCAAGCCAAGTTGACGTCAGTCTTACTTGGGATGAACCGATCGATCCAAATAATGCTTGGTTGAACTATGATAATGGTGAAAATGAAGATGGAATTGGCTTACAAAGTGGTGGGTCGTTTCTTGTCTCAGCGCGATGGGAAACCTATCAATTAACTCCATATGACGGGATGTTTATTGATGTTGTCAGGTTTTTCCCAAGAAGTGAAACAGCTTCGTTCAATCTGAAAATCTGGGCTGGCGCAAATGCTGGTACGCTTGTCTATGAACAGGAAGTAACTGAATATGTTCCTGAAATTTGGAATGATATTGCCCTGACAACCCCGATTGAACTTGATGCTTCTCAAGAATTGTGGATCGGATATGAGACAACCCATGAAGCAGGAGATTATCCTGCTGGATGTGATAGCGGACCCGCTGAAGCTGGCTTTGGTGATTTGATTAGTTTAGACGGTGTTGAGTGGGAATCAATGGCCACAGCTTATGGATTAAATTACAATTGGAATATCCAGGCACATTTAGCACCAACAGCGCGTGGTAATGATGTGGTCCATATGCCGAATGATTTATTTACCGGTCCAACTGTATTAACAAATGTAAAACATGACGGACCTTTCGAAAGAGGTGACCTACCTACATTAGAGAATACTCGTTCAATTCATAACCGTGATTTCCTTTACTATAAGGTTTATCGAAACGGTGAATGGATTGGAAACGCCTATACTGAGTCCTATGAAGATAACGGTTTAGCAAACGGGGATTACGATTATTATGTCACTGCATTCTATGACGGCGGTGAATCTGATCCTACGAATACCGCTTCAGTCAATATATACTTTGATCCGAACTTCCAAGTTCTTGAAGTTGTCATCTTCACGGATGACTATCCTGGTGAAACAACGTGGGAATTAATCGATGCAACAGGTAGTGTGGTTGCGAGTGATGAAGGAACAATTACTGACGCTGGTACTCTTTATGAATGGGAGGTTCAAGTCTTTGTCGGAGATTACACATGGACAATCTTTGATGCATGGGGTGATGGGATTTGCTGTGCTTATGGTGAAGGATACTATGAGCTTTATCTCAATGGTGAATTAATTGGAACTGGCGGCGAGTTTGGAGATAGTGAAAGTGTCAACTTTATAGTAGAATCTCTCATTACAGGAACCGTAAGTGGAACCATTTCCGATAATGCCGGTAATCCAGTAGGACAGGCTGAACTTGTCGTTAACGATGAAGTCTATACAACATCGACAGCCAGCGGTGCATACTCATTTGATATCTTCCCTGCTACATACGATGTAACAGCAAGAAAATACGGTTATGTCAGTGAAACAGCATTAGATGTTGAAGTAACTCAAGATTTAACAACAACGGTAGACTTCACATTAACACCTGCAGGTGTTGGAGTGCTTACGGGTACGGTGACTGACTTTGATACAGCAGTACCTATAGCCGGAGTATTAATGACAGTTCAAGGAACGCCATTATCAACGACCACAGATGGATCAGGTGTTTATCAGTTTGACGAAGTCTATGTGGGTACATATAATGTCACGGCTACAATTGATGATTATTCAGTTGTCACTCAAACTGTAACGATTACTGAAAATGAAACAAGTACGCTTGATTTTCAACTTTCTGAATTAAGTGAAGAAACAGTGACCTTTACCATGGAAGTTGATTCCTGGGCTTCAGAAGCATCCTGGAACATATATAGCTATGAAACAGGAGAATTGTATTTTGCATCGGATCAAACATTCAGTGAAAGTGGTGAAATTCAAGTAGTTGATGCAGAATTGTTGCCTGGCGATTACGCAGTCTACTGTCATGACACATGGGGTGATGGTGGTATTGCAGGATTGGTAACCGAATCAGGTATAGAATTAACCTCATGGGATTTTAATGACTATACTACAGAAGGAGTATTTGACTTTACTGTGGTTGCCCTGGATTATGGAACACTGTCAGGAACGGTTACAGAACTTAGTTCGGGGAATGGTGTTAGCGGAGCGTTGGTGACAGCCGGCTACTCGTCTGCAACATCTGGTGCTGATGGAACCTATTCAATGCAAGTGTTGGTTGGAACCTATGACGTTGTATGTGAAAAAGATGGATATAACATAGTTACAACACCTGGTGTCGTTATTGTTATGAATGAAATAACCACGGTGGATTATGCGCTAACATCACCAACATTAGAAGTTGCACCTTCATTAATTGATGTTGTTGTCGAACCTAATGATATTCATACTGAACTTTTGACAGTTTCGAACAACGGAGACGGACTTTTAGGTTGGTCAGGTAGTATATCTACACAGGATCGTGCTAACCTCTCTACCGTTTATCCATTGGTTGAAGATGTAATTGATAGAACGAGTCTACAACCTCCGAGAAGAAATAACTCTGCCGGTTTAGCTCCGGTTCCACCGCTGAATAATCCAGTTAATCTAGATCGGATTGTTCTTGATCGTGATACCGAAGCTTATGCCTATAATGCTTATGATCCTACTGGCAGTGTGCCTGCTGGACCATTCTCATTCATGCTGGAAAATCCTGGGAATGTTACTCCGTTTGGTTTTGAAGCAACAGACTTCGTGGCAACTGCTGAGTGGGCTAATGATACATACTATGGAATTCTTTATGGTGGTACTTTTGTTACTCTCGATGTAGAAACAGGTGATTATAGTACAATTGGAACAACTGCAGATGCGACAGGAATGGCATATGATTGGACGACTGAAACCATGTATGCGGTTAATTTTGACGGTTCACTATGCACCATTGATTTAGAAACCGGTAGTTATACAAATATTGCAACAACTCAATCAAACATGATTGCGCTTGCCTGCAGTAATGAAGGTATATTGTATGGATTTGATCTTGATTCAGATGAAGTTGGTACAATCGATAAAGAAACCGGTGAGTGGGCATCACTTGGCTATGTTGGGTTTGATTTCAGTTATGCACAGGATGCATCTTTTGACCATGCAACGAACACGTTATATTGGGCTGCATATGATGTAGCATTAGGTGGTGAATTATGTGTCGTTGATACTGAAACAGGCAACGTATCTATCATTGGTGCTTTCCCTGGCGGACTTGAAGCGACCGGATTTGCTGTTCCTGGTAGACCGGATACGTGGGTTTCAATTGATCCGAACAGTGGGTCAGTCGAAGTTGGAGCAAATGAGTCGGTTTCTGTCATCTTTGATGCAACAGATATTATCCCCGGGACAATCCTTAATGGAGATATTACTTTCTCCTCAGACCCAGATGTTGGTCAGGTAGTAGTCCCTGTGACTATGACCGTAGGATCGCTGGAATTTGGTTCAGTCTCAGGTATTGTTTCACTTGAAGACACACCGTACAGTACCGGGAATATTGAGGAAGTTCTAGTTGCAATTGGTCCATATACAACAACACCAAATGGTGACGGAACATATTCATTCCCTGTTTATCCAGGGACTTATGAAGCCGTTGCATCCTTATATGGTTATGAAGATGCGGCTATTGGAACCATTGTCGTTGAAGAAGGACTAGAGACATCGGGTGTTAACTTCGATCTAAACTGTCTGATGGCTGGATTATCCGGAACGACAATTGAGAATATTACCGGATTAACCATTTCTGGAGTGACGGTCACATTAGTCGAATCAGAATTGACTTATGTAACTGATGGAACCGGATATTTTGAATTCCTTGGACTTGTTGAAGGAACATATACTCTGGTTGCTGAAGCAGATTTGTATGAAGATGCTTTCGGAACGGTAAACGTTAGTCAGGATGTAATGAACGTTCACGATCTTTCTATGCAGGAGATTACCGCTCCGCCTTCTGGTTTGTTGGCTGAAGTTCAAAACTATAATGATGTTCATCTTATTTGGAATTCACCCTCTGCCGGTGGAGATATTGGCTGCGGAGATATACTTGTAAATGAATTACCGTTCACTGATGCTAATACCAATGTGGGTATGGGAGATGAATGGCCGGTATCGGGAAGTCAGGGTGCAGATGTTGCTTACACATTGAATGTCACAGATGCATCTATGATGATCACAGTGAACTTATGCAGCGAACTGACCGACTATGATACAAAACTGGAAATCTTCACAAATAATGAAGATTGTACAAGCCCTATAACTACGGAATATTATAATGATGACGGTCCATGGGGGACTTGTCCGGAAAGTCCGGCTCCGTATACACCAAGTCTCTTGGAAAATGTAACCTTAACTGAAGGACAATACTATATTGTGGTTGACGGTTTTAGTGGAGCTGAAGGAAACTATGAAATTACTATTACTGAAGTGACTGCAACTACTGCTCTCCAATCTGAAACCCCCTCATTTGATTCTTACTGGGCCGAAGAAGTTGATAAGATGACTCAACTCGGAATGAGTGCTGAAGAGATAGCAGCTATTACTGAGAGGGAGTTAGAGAGACAAAACCATATGACGTCTCAACGGGATTTACCGACTCGTGAATTCCTTGGCTACAATGTTTATCGGAATGAAGCCTTGGTAGCAGAATCAATTTCAGATACGACTTATGTCGACGAAAATGTGCCAAACGGAACTCATCTCTACGGTGTAAAATCAGTATACTCCACTGGATTATCTGAGGCAGCAACAGTTGAAGTAGTTGTTGATGCTCCGCTGATTGCAGACTTTTCAGCTGACGTAACAGACGGCTTTTCTCCGTTAACAGTAAACTTCACCGATGAATCTCAAACCTTTGGTAATCCTGTGATTGCATGGTATTGGGAATTTGGTGATGGAGAAACAAGCAATGAGCAAAATCCAACTCACATTTATGAGGTGATGGGTACATATACCGTAACCTTAATGGTCTTGGACCTCGGTGGTGCTTCTTCAACAGAAGTCAAAGAGGATTTTATCAATGTTGCTCATGAACCGGGTCCTTGCGAATTTATGAAAAGCATCAATGTTGCCGGAGGTGGTATCGATTATGATCTGTTCTTTGGTTTTGCTGCCTATGCAACTGATGGATATGATGCCGGTGTAGATCAATATGCACCGCCGCCGCCGCCGCCGCCGTCTTTCGATGCAGCGCTTGGTTGGAACGGTGATCGCTATTTCACGCAAATCCTTGCAGTAGCTTGTGATGAATATCGTGAATATCTGATCCACCTTCAGTATCCGAGTGATAACCTGATCACATTAACATGGGATATGGCAAGTTTATCCGGCTATGGAATCTTCCAAATCACCGATATGTTTGATGGTGCCCTAGGTGTTGATGTCGATATGACTCAGGAATCAAGTCTCATCTTGACAAACCCTGCATACACAACGTTGAAACTTAAAATAACACCTGTTGATAATGCGATCGATGATGCATTTATACCGGAAGAGTTTGCATTACGTCAAAACTATCCGAACCCGTTCAATCCGGTAACATCCATTCAGTATGATCTGCCGGTTGCCGGTGAGGTCCGTCTGGACGTATACAACATTCTGGGTGAACAGGTTGCAACGTTAGTACAAGGTCATCATGAAGTTGGCAGGTATACCATCCAATGGGAAGCCTCTAATATCGCTTCAGGGATGTATTTCTACAGAATCAGTTCTCCGAAGTACACCTCAACCAAGAAGATGGTATTAATGAAATAAGATTGATTAGACACAATCAGAAAAAGAGGGATCCGTTTGGATCCCTCTTTTTTTATGAAATATCATTGGATGTATTATTCGGAGCAAAGTACTAATTTCTACGCGTGAATATGGATCAAAAAACGAGTGTTTCAATGAAAAATGTTTTAATACTATTCGCAATGATATTTTTCATAACCGGATGCGATTCAAAACGAGAATCCATCGGCGGTGATAATGAAATCATTGTGATCACAGCACCTGAAACGGAGCATCTGATGAAAGCTGCATTAAGTCGCGTTTTTATCGATACCGTTTATGCGCCGCAGCCTGAACCGGTTTATACCATCAAATATGCCCATCCTGAAGGGTTCTCAAACTTGAAAAGGCAAACAAACTTGGTGATAGGATCCATCGGCAATGATTTAACGAACCCGGGAACAAAACTCGTCAAAGATCTGTTAGGGATGGATAAGTTCTCAGAGACATTATCCGGTGATCAGCACGTCTTTTTTACTCGGGATCAATTTGCCCGAAATCAGTTGTTTGTTTTGTTGAGTGCAGCATCGGTTGAAGACCTTCATCAAGAATTAGCCGGAAAAGCAGATTGGATACGCGGAACGTTTGATCAGAAATATGATCAGCGGCAAGAAATATTCTTGTTTGGAAGTACGACACGAAAAAAAATAGAAAAGCGGTTTATGTCCGATTATCAATGGAGTGTGAAAATCCCTTGGGGTTGGGAAATTATTAAAGAGAAGCCTGACTCGCAATTTGTATGGATCGGCAAGGAAATGCCGTATCAATGGTTGTCCGTCCATTGGGAAGACGGTATGACGGTACAGAATGATGCGGATGCTGTCGAAACGTTAAAAAACTATCCTAAATTGTATTACGGAACGATTCAAACCCATAACTATCAATTCAAGGTTGAACCGTGTGAAATTAATCATTGGACAGGCTGGAAAAGTACAGGGATCTGGGAATCGATCGAAGAACCAAAAGGCGGACCGTATATTTCATACGTGTTTTACGACGGGGTGACAGATCGAACTTATTTGATCCATATGATCGTGCACTATCCGCAAAAAGAAAAAACCGTGTTCTTACATCAATTGGATTTAATGGCAAAAAGTTTTATGGTTACCGACTGATGAAATCAATTTTGGTTACAGGCGCTAACGGACAGTTAGGTCAAGCGGTATCGGAGCGATTATCCGACTGTTTTAGATTGATCTTAACCGATATTTCTGTACTGGATAAAGACCAATCGAATATCCGGATAATGGATATCACAAACGATGAATCTGTTTCGCGAATGATCCAAAATGTTCAACCGGATGTTTTACTGCATCTTGCTTCAGTCACAAACGTTGATCAGTGTGACGCTGATCCCGAATTCGCACAAAAAGTCAATCTGGACGGAACCAAAATCCTTCTGAAACATTTCAGCGGGAAATTTGTATTTATTTCAACAGATTACGTGTTTGATGGTACGTCCGGTCCATACGCTGAATCAGATGATCTAAGCCCGATCAACGAGTACGGTCGAACAAAATTACTGGCTGAAAAAGCCGTAATGGAATCCGATAAAGCAAACTGTATTATCCGGACAAATGTTGTTTTTGATTACACAAAAAATACCCAGGCAAGTTTTGTAAAATGGGTCGTAGATTCCCTTCGAGCAGGCAAACCGATTCGGGTGGTCAATGATCAATGGAATAACCCAACGTGGACAATAGAATTAGCCGAAGCGATTGTATCCCTGATAGAAGGAAACTTTTCCGGATTATGGCATTATGGAGGAGCGGATTATATAAACAGGTTAGACTTCGCAAAAAAGATTGCAAACATTTTTAACCTGGATGCATCATTGATCTCTCCGATAACAACGAAGGAACTGAATCAAAAAGCACCACGTCCGTTAAAAGGAGGGTTGGTCACCAAACAAATTGAATCCGCAGGGATTCGACCGTATTCATTGGAAAAAAGCTTAAAAGAGATTTATAAGAGAATAAATATATGAAAACTCTGATTGTTTCACCGACATATAATGAGTGTAAAAATATTCAACGGCTTGTCGAGGAATTATTTTTAATTGACGCTGAATATCATCTTCTGATCATTGATGACAATTCTCCCGATGGTACGGCAGATATAGTCCGGTCATTGCAAGGGACGTATCCAAACCTTCATCTTGAATCACGTTCAGGAAAGCTTGGGCTAGGGACTGCTTACTGTTTTGGGTTTCAATGGGCATTAGAGCGCGGGTATGAAGCGATTGTTCAAATGGATGCGGACTTGTCACATGATCCAAAAGATGTTCCAAAAATGCTTGCATTATTGGAACAGAATGATCTGGTGATCGGCAGTCGGTATTGTCATGGTGTGAGTGTTGTCAATTGGCCGATCCGCCGGCTGATTCTGAGTTACGGAGCCAATCTTTATACCCGCATCATCACAGGGATGTCGATCAAAGATGCAACTGCCGGATTTAAAGCTTGGAGACATACCACCTTATCGCAAATCAACTTAAATGATATTCGCTCCAACGGATACTCGTTCCAAATCGAGATGAATTTCAGAACGTGGGTGAAAAAACTAAAAATCAGGGAATTACCCATCATCTTTATTGATCGGACGATCGGCGAATCCAAGATGTCAAAGCATATCATGTACGAGGCCATTCTGATGGTTTGGCGTCTACGGATCTGGAAAATATTTCGGTTCATTAAGTAGTTTTCCTTTTGATTCATCCTACGATATCTGTACTGATTGTCAGTTATAATGTGAAGCAGTATCTGCTTCAGTGTATTGACTCCATTTTTCGATCTGATTATTCCGATAAAATTGAGATCATTATCGTGGATAATCATTCTTTTGATGGTTCGACAAAAGCAATTTCTGAAAAATTTCCTGATGTCGTTATTATTAATAACCAAAAAAATGTCGGCTTCGGAAAAGCAGTGAATCAAGCATCAAAAGCTGCATCCGGAGATTATTTATTGATTTTAAATCCGGATACGGTAGTTCAGGAAAATACGATTTCCACGTTCATGAATTACGCGTCGGAAAATACTCAAGTGGGTATCGCCGGGCCGAAGATATTAAATTCAGACGGATCGTTACAGCTCGCGGCAAAACGATCATTCCCCACGATGGGCGTTTCCCTGCCAAAACTTCTGGGATTATCAATATTATTTCCGAAAAGCCGCTGGGCAAACCGATATAATTTAACCTATCTTGATCCGGACAAAATTCACTCTGTCGACGCGATCAGCGGTTCGTGTATGTTCATGCGTCGTGATTTATTTGAATCTCTCAATGGTTTTGATGAGAGGTTTTTTATGTTCGGTGAAGATTTAGATCTGTGTTATCGTGTGAAACAGACCGGCAAAGAAATCCATTATATCCCTGAGACGCAGATCATTCACTATAAAGGGGAGTCAGTGAAATCAGCCCCGTATAACAGCGAGCAGGCTTTTCACCAGGCGATGATCCTCTTTTATGAAAAACATTTCCGAAAAAAGATTTTCACAAAGTACTTCGTCCAATTTGGTGTTTTCATCAAAAGGGCTGTTTCAAGGATGATGAATTACCGTCCGCAGATCATTTCGATCAGTTTAGACAGTATTTCGGTTTTCTTGGCTTTTATTCTGGCCATCCCGATACGGTTCACTGATTACGAACCTATCGTTGCCAGCAAAGGATTGGTCCCGCTGATCTATATTGTATTTTGGCTCAGTGTCGGGATGTTGTTTCAGTTATACTCACGCTATATTTTATCCTACTCCCGAGCGATGGTTTCTTCGTTCGTCGGGTTTTTTATTGCGGTCGCTTTTACCTATTTCTTTAAACAGTATGCATTTTCACGATTAGTGATCATCATTGCAACGCTGATCATTTCTATTCTGATCCCGGGATGGAGATTGTGGATGCACTACTTGGCATCACGGAATAAGATCGCATCACTCCCGCAGAAACAGAATTATCTGTTTAGCCGCAATACGATCATAATCGGATCGAATGAAGAGGGATTAAAAATTGCGAAAAATATCATGCGGCGTGTCGATATTGATCTGGATATTATCGGATTTTGTGATGTCAATCTTCAATCACCGGTTGAAAAATTACCGTTGCCGTTCCTTGGGCGAATCGATGAAATTGAGGAAATCATACAGACTTACGGTGTCAGGGAGTTGATCTTTTCGAGTCAGGTGATGAGTTATCAGAATATTATTCAGATCATGAACAGAACAAAAAACATGCACTTGACGTATCGAATGGTTCCCCGCCATGATGATATATTATTAGGTAAGTCGTTAATAGAAGATTTGGGTGAATTATCGTTCGTCAATATTGAATACACGTTGTTTCATAAGTTTCATTTATTTACCAAACGGATATTCGACTTTGTCATTTCTACTTCCATTTTAATCTTTACTTTGCCGGTAATAATTGTGTTATCCCTGGCAGGAAAAAGTCTAAAAAAACAATATTGGGGAGATGAAGATCAATTGGTCACAGGAAGAGTTTTTGACGTAAAATGTCAATTTATCAGAATTCTACCTCTATTCTGGAATGTGTTTAAAAGTGAAATAAGCATTGTAGGCCCGGGATTGATATATCAACAAAACCCTAAACCGGGGAATATATGTAAACCGGGATTAACAGGATTGGATCATATCCGATTCAGGAAATTAGAACCGAAAGATCGGTATTTGTTGGACCATTACTACGCCCAGCATCAGGGGTTTACAATGGATTTAGAAATCATTTTAAAAACAATTATTGGTTAATTCCCAGATCAAGAATAATATCTAGCTTGGAATACCGTTTAAATTAAAGGTCAAAATCAATGAGTCAACATTACCTTGAGTTTGAAAAACCGATCAAAGAACTTGATGAAGAACTTATCGAACTTCGTTTGAACTTAGAACGCGGTTCGGGTTCAGTCAATGAAGTTACCCGTCTGGAAAAACAGCGGGAAGATGTGATCAGAAAACTTTTCAAAAAATTGAACCGATGGCAGCGAGTCCAGCTTGCGCGTCATCCAAACCGACCGTATTGTTTGGATTACATCCAAAGATGGTCTCCTGACTTTCTGGAATTACACGGAGATAGACACTTTGCCGATGATACATCCGTTGTAACCGGAATGGGAACGATTGATCAAACTCCGGTGATCTATGTCGGTCAGCAAAAAGGACGAAACACCAAGGAAAACCTTTATCGGAACTTCGGTATGATGCGCCCGGAAGGGTATCGTAAAGCACTCAGAGTGATGAAGTTGGCTGAAAAATTCCAAGTTCCGGTTATCACACTCATTGACACACCCGGTGCTTATCCGGGGATTGGTGCTGAAGAGAGAGGGCAGGGAGAGGCAATTGCCAGAAACTTGCTCGAAATGGCACGGTTGAAAACACCGATCGTCTCCATTGTTATCGGGGAAGGAGCCAGCGGAGGTGCGTTAGGAATTGGAGTAGCAGATCGGATGCTGATGTTAGAGAATACATGGTATTCTGTGATTTCGCCCGAAGGATGCGCATCCATTTTATGGCACGATTCTACCAAAGCGCCTGACGCAGCAGAAGCATTGAAGGTAATTCCTGAGGATCTGAAACAAATGGGAATTTGTGATCGGATAGTGTCTGAACCACTTGGGGGCGCGCACCGTGATCGTGACGAAGCAGCATCCTTGCTGAAATCGGTGATCCTTGAAGAATTGAATAACTTGATCGCCATACCGCCGGATGCTTTTCTGGATCGCAGGATTGAAAAATACAATCAATTGGGAGTATTCACGGAAGGATCATGATCTCGATCGATTATCAAACCCACGTATATTACAAAGACATCGACCAGATGGGTATCGTTTACTATAATCGGTATTTTGAGTATTTTGAGGCTGCCCGAACGGAATTACTGCGAAATATCGGGCTGGATGTTACTGTCATCGAAGCTTCCGGATATTATCTACCGGTAGTTACCAGTCATTGTGATTATCATATCGGGGCTGAGTTTGATAATGATCTGATTGTTCGAACGTCTATCCGCGACGTACCGAAATTGAAACTTCGAATTGATTATGAGATTTTGAAAAAGGGTACAGAATCTATATTAGTAACCGGTTATACAATTCATGTGTTTACAACCAAAGATGGAAAACCCGTTCGACTGCCCAAGCCATACAGGGAAAAAATAACACAAGCTATTGGTCAGTAAGTAACTAGATCAATACAATTCAAATTTGGCTAAACTGCCGTCAAGTCCGCCGTTCATCAACGGTTTTTTCCACGCAGGGCGTAGCCCGATAAACTTCAAATATTTTCGATCTCCAAAGTAAATGTAGGCCGTGGAACCGGTACATTTTTGTTTGAGAAAATCACCTAAATTCTTGTAAAAGACTTCCATTTCTGCGTCATCACCTAATCGAATTCCGTATGGCGGATTGGTAACGATGATGCTGTCTTTGATTCCTTCGGAGGTAAAGATATCCTCTTGTTTGAAGTTGATGATCTCATCCGCCTGAATTTTGGATGCGTTGTAGATTGCATTTTTCACAATCCGGATGGAAATATCACTCCCTGAGATCAAATCATTCGGTACGGTGGTTATTTTTGAATTCCGTTCGTTTTTCACGCTGTTCCATAGATCGCGGTCAAAATCAGGCAGCTGTTCAAATCCGAACTTATTACGCAGTATTCCAGGCGGAGTCGAAGAAGCATAAAGATAGGCTTCACAAGGGATGGTTCCTGACCCGCATAACGGATCGACAAAAGGAGTTTTACCATCCCACTCGGTAAATTTTAACAGCGCAGCTGCCAGTGTTTCGACCATAGGAGCTTTTCCACTTCGAATTCGATATCCCCGACGGTGTAATGAACCTCCGGATGTATCAATGCTGATGGTAGCTCTATCCTTGAAAACAAAAAGATTGATCCACAGATCAGGATCCCTTGTGTCAATGGACGGCCTTACTCCGAATTTTTCCCTGAAGGAATCTGCAATGGCATCTTTTAGTCGAAGAGCTGCGAATTTTGAGTGATGGATCTTGCTGTGGGAAACAGAAGAAAAAATTGCAAATGTGTTATTGGGAGTAAAAAGTTTATCCCAGGGGACTTTTTTCGCTGTGCTATACAGAATGTCCTCGGAGGGGCAGCGGAAGGACATAAGAGGGGCAAGAATTCTGCTGACCAATGACGAGCAGTAATTGGCCGTATAAAGTGCATGTAGGTCTGCGGAAAAATAAATTCCGCGGTGAGTCGGACTCACATTTGTACACCCAAATTCAATCAGTTCTTTTTGAGCAATATCCATTACTTCATTCGGAACTTGTGCAAAATACCGCTGCGTTTTTTGATATTCAAATTTGAACATAGACTTGGTTTGAATTTAAAGGGTAAAATGAAAAGGGATGCCGTAGTGAAACGGCATCCCTTTAAAGATCAACCGAAAGTAAATCCTTCCGGCAATTCAGATTCCGGCGTTCCTTGCGGAACCCAAGCCAGATCCAAAATGGTGTAGGTTGGATTTTTCGTTTGAAAGATGGGAACAACTTTCATTCCCATTTCAGGTTCGCCAACGGGTAAATAACCCATTAAAATCGTACAAACGCCTTCAAACTCTACATTCACAAATCGGATGGGTTTTTTCAGTGTGTTAAATGCACCGGTACGCTCTGTGATCATAAAGGTATGCACCGAAGCACCCTTATTGGCGAGATCCGTCATATCCACGATCGTATTCTTCGCCAGACAATCCGGGCAATGAATACGGAACGGAATAAAGATCGATTCATAAGCAGGGCAATCCGGGTTATCACACTTTGTTCCCAGCAGCTTTCCCTTACTCAGGTTTTCGAAAAATGGAGCTTCACCGCCATACATATGAATATGCGTTAAATCTCGCGGATTGGTCACGCCCATCAGTACGCCGTGCTCATTACGGATCGGATCATTCGGATACGCATTATGAAAATGACCGTCTAATTTGTACTTGTTATTTTCGACACGTACTTTTCCATGTGAACTCATGATGAACTCCTTTCCAATTGATGATCCGGGTGAACCAGGATGGTAGAGGTAACATGTGAACCAACACCGGCATGACTGATCGCCATTCCGCGTTTTGCATCTTTCACCTGTAAGTCTGTCCAATCGTCCGGTTTTTTCCGCCCAAAGGCTTCCCATTTCTTTGGATTGCTGTGCATTTCTGCCCAGCGACCCCAAATATGCTGACCGACTTCGATCGCCTGCATAATTCCTGTAGCTCCAACCGCATGCATACAACCGATCAATCCGCCGGAAAGGTTTGCCGGGAGTTTTCCGGGTTTTCCGGTATACGGATTTATATGATAGCAGTCACCGCTTTCGACATAAGATCGACCTTCTCCATACGGGCGTATCCCGACATCTTCATAGGATTGGATATCGCTGATCGTAAACGCATCATGAAGTTCGACAAGATCGAGGTCTTCATTCGGATCAACCACACCCGCCATATGATAAGCGTAATAGGCGGCCATTCTGGCGGCGAGGAATCCGGTAAAGCCCGGATAACGATCTCCGCCGGGGAAACGAATTCCGAGATCTTTGTATTGATCTTCTGATTCATTCGGCAGAAGGGGGATGTCCATATCCCTGCGGTCAGCTACCCGAAGGGTATGACTTCCTGCAGAAACATACATCAGCAATGGATTATCTGTGAGTTCGTAAGCGGTTTTTTCATCCGCAATGATTGCACATGATGCCCCCACACTCATTAAACAGCAATCCAGTGCACGGAGCGGATAAGCTACGATCGGGGAATTCAAAACATCCTCAACCGAAATATCCATTGGACCTTGCGCATGCGGATTCATCCGGGCATACCCGCGGTTTTTTACGGCAATCTCTGCCATCGTCCGTCTGAAGGATTCTTCTTCTTTTCCAAATACGTTCCAGTATTTTTGAGCCATCACGGCGTAATAGCCTGTGTAAATATGTCCTAACGGAGTTTCCCAGTCTTTATCAGCTGCGCAGGAAATATAATTGTTTCCTTCGTCTGTGGGCACCTCATCCATGCGCTCCCATCCCATGGCAAGCACACAGTCTGAATAGCCGGAAGCCACGGTTTTGAAGGCTTCCCAGAGAGTTGATCCTCCGGTTGCGCCGCCGGTTTTGATCCCGATATTGCCTAAGGGATCCAATCCAAGACGGTCGTGGATCACCGATTCACCTAAAAGTTGATCGCCGAAATGATCGGCAAAATGTCCATAATAACAGGAATGGATATACTTTTTCAGTTCGGCAGGGGTCATCCCGATAAAATCAGCCGCTTCTTGAAAGGCATCAATCACCAGCTCTTCGGTTCGTTTGTCCGGCATCGAGCGGCCGAACTTTGACATTCCGCCTGTAACCAAATAGACCGGTCGGCTCATCTCGGGAACTTTTAATTGTTGTTTACTGAACGTAATCATTGAGTTTCCTTGAGTTAATTAAAGGTTGAATAAATAAATGAACTCAGGAAGTTAAGCAAATCGGAGTTGAGACTCCACTATTAAAAATAGTGTATTTTCATGCAGGCATTTATAAAATAGTATTTTTCTTTCTTATATGTATATCAATTTAGATTTTACTAAATACAAGTTAATTTCTGAAACATAAGATTGAAGTCTATAGAAAAGAGGATCGTGTAGCGGAGGAGGGACTTCCCGCTTCACGTTGTTTCGCGGGATAAACTTCTCGTCCCTTTCTTAATAAAACTGAAAAACCCCACTGACGTGAGGTTTTGTATTTGGTAGCGGAGGAGGGACTCGAACCCCCGACACGCGGATTATGATTCCGCTGCTCTAACCAACTGAGCTACTCCGCCAAATTGAAATTTCTTGTAAAGAAAAAGCGACGCAAAATTACCGGGAAATAAAGGAAAAAACCAGTAAAAATATTTGCATTTTCGGCTCGAAATGCTTGGGGTTGAATGATTGGATAAGCGTAATTTCCGCCGTTCATTTTGAACACATTTATTTCATTACAATAAAATAGGAGTAACCTTCTTATGTACAGTTCAGTAGAAGCCTTTATGGAATCGGTAAAAGCGAAGAATAAAGGCGAAAATGAATTTCACCAGGCGGTCGAGGAAGTTATTGAATCATTATGGGATTTTTTACAAGACAATCCCCATTATCTCGATGCAAATATCCTTGAAAGAGTCGTAGAACCGGAACGTGTTATTTTATTCCGTGTTCCCTGGAGAAATGACAAGGGCGAGGTTCAAGTTAATAAAGGTTTTCGTGTTGAATTTAATTCTGCAATTGGTCCGTACAAAGGCGGGTTGCGTTTTCATCCGACCGTTAACTTGGGTATTCTAAAATTCCTTGGTTTTGAGCAAGTTTTTAAAAACAGTTTAACAACCCTGCCTATGGGCGGCGGTAAAGGCGGATCTGATTTTGATCCCAAAGGAAAATCCGATAATGAAGTGATGAGCTTCTGTCAATCTTTTATGACCGAATTACAGCGTCATATCGGTCCGGATACTGACGTACCAGCCGGTGATATTGGTGTAGGCGGACGTGAAATCGGTTTCATGTACGGTCAGTACAAACGTCTCCGAAATGAATTCACCGGAACCCTGACCGGTAAAGGTTTGAATTGGGGCGGAAGTTTAATTCGTCCGGAAGCCACTGGATACGGAAACGTATACTTTGCACAAGAGATGCTGAAAACCCGCGGGGACAGTTTTGAAGGAAAAACCGTAGCGATTTCCGGTTCCGGAAACGTGGCGCAGTATTCCGTTGAAAAAGTACTCGATCTTGGCGGTAAACCGGTTACATTATCAGACTCCGCCGGATACATTTATGATCCGGAAGGCATTGATCGTGAAAAATTAGCGTACGTGATGGATCTGAAAAACGTCAAACGCGGACGGATCAAAGAATACGCTGAAAAATACGGTGTGGAATATTTCGAAGGCAAACGTCCTTGGGAAGCCAAATGTGATGTAGCTCTTCCGTCAGCGACTCAAAACGAAGTCAATGGTGAAGAAGCTCAATTGCTTGTAGATAACGGTTGTTTCTGTGTGTCTGAAGGTGCCAATATGCCTTCTACTCCGGAAGCCATTGAAGTTTACTTATCCAATAAGATCCTCTACGGACCCGGAAAAGCTGCCAATGCTGGCGGTGTTGCGGTATCCGGCTTAGAGATGAGTCAAAACAGTATGCGTCTGAATTGGACACGTGAAGAAGTAGATGAAAAACTACAAAGCATCATGAAAAGCATTCATGAATCATGTGTTACCTATGGAACCGAAGGCGAATACATCAACTATGTTAAAGGCGCAAACGTCGCCGGATTTATCAAAGTTGCTGATTCAATGATCGACCAGGGCGTTGTATAGTAATCTTTTTAGATTCTGATGATGAAAAAACCCTCCGTTTGGAGGGTTTTTTCGTTTGATCAGTATTGGAGATTGATCCTAATCTATTTCATCATAATTGATTAAAACGGAGTAAAATCATGAGAGAATTATATCCACCAACCGAGCCATACAATTCTTTCTTCTTAGAGGTTTCTGAGGTTCATAAAATCCATGTTGAAGAATGCGGCAATCCTAAAGGAAAACCGGTTGTATTTTTGCATGGAGGACCCGGCGGCGGGATTGAACCGATTTACCGTCAGTATTTTGATTCGGAAAAATGGAGGATCATCCTCTTTGACCAGCGCGGTTGCGGAAAAAGCACACCATTTGCCGAACTTCGCGAAAACACAACATGGGATTTGGTCCATGATATTGAGATGATCCGAGAATATCTGGATATTGATCAGTGGGTCGTGTTTGGCGGGAGCTGGGGAAGCACATTGTCTCTTGCTTATGCAGAAACCCATCCGGAACGAGTTCTGGGATTGATTTTGCGCGGTATTTTTATGTTAAGACAAAAAGAGTTGCGGTGGTTCTATCAGGAAGGCGCAAGCTATATCTACCCAGATGCGTGGGAATATTACAAAAAACCGATTCCGATAGACGAACAGGGTGATTATCTAAAAGCTTATTACAAACGGTTAACTTCCACTGATGAGACGATACGACTTGAAGCCGCACGTGCATGGAGTATATGGGAAGGGAGCACCAGTAAACTTTTTCCGGATCTCGATGCGGTGAAACGATTCGGAGCCGAAAAATTTGCTGAAGCATTTGCACGGATTGAATGTCATTATTTTGTTAATAAAGGTTGGTTTGATCCGGAAGATCAGTTGTTACAAAACATCAACAGGATTCGCCACATTCCGGCTGCGATTGTACAGGGGAGGTATGATGTGGTTTGCCCGATCGTTTCGGCATGGGATTTACATCAGGCATGGCCGGAAGCGGATTTTCATATTATTCCGGATGCTGGACATTCTGTTACAGAACCCGGTATTCGCTCAAAATTGATTGAAATCACCGATAAGTTTACAGATTGATTCGTTCAATACCAAATTAACGAAATTTTCGCTCAAATAAGGGATACTGAAGCTGTAATCTCCTTCAATCGTTCGTGATTGAAATTCCATCAATTATTTTTTGGGTATTTCCAAATATTTTCATTTATTCGTTGTAAACTCTTTGATAGATTTAACGGAAAAAGTTCATAAAACAATGAGAAAAACAGACATTATTATCACACGGAAAAAGTGCAAATTTGAGTCTAATTCCATTAACAGTTGTTTTTATGAAAAAATTTAGGAAGCGATTGTAAAAAAGTGCGAAAAATTAAACATGACAATATTTATACAAAATATGCATAAATATAATTATCTCTTGCATGGGAGTTTATGATGTTTTACATTAAAGCTTACTGTAGGAGAATATTATGTTAAAACTACCAAAAATCTTTGAGTTTAATGAAGTCCCGGAAGTGCAGACGTCCGAGTTAATGGTAGACTCTGATCATCATTGGATTGAATTTATTGCCCATTTATCACGGGTGAAACAAGCCGTACTTCCCGACACACGAGAACAAATAGAGTTGTTACTCCAAGAAAACCAACCCCCGCGTAAACGTGCGGTTTTATATGCCGGTTTAGCTCGATATCAAAAAGCTAAAGGAAATTTGTTAAAATCGACCAAACTGCTTGGTTATGCATTTTCATTATTGACGGACAACAAAGAAGATGACGAAGCCCGAGCGTTTATCACCATCGAAATGTCGGTCATCTTAACCCTGACCGGAAATATTGACTATTCGACCATCCTGTTGGAAAAAGTACCGCTATTTACTCAAACGGAATATTTATTAAGAAATTCTGAATTCCGGATCATGGAAAACCGGATGAGGCAAAATGATCCGTCTGTTTTGGAAGATCTGAAAAAATCACTGAACTACTTTAAAGATATTTCCATGCATCACATCGTCGCGTATCATTTAAAAGCCATCGGAAATGCACATCGCAGATTCCGTGATTATGATCAGGCCATGGCTTACTACCGTCAGGGAATGGAATATGCTTCAAGTCACGGTTTGATGCATATCGTAGCCGCGGTTATGCACGATATCGGTATGCTGGAGTTTCACAGAGGGAATATTGCAGAAGCGCACGAAAACCTGTCCAATGTCATGACATTGACGGACAATCATTATATTAAGAGTGTCGCGTTAGCCAATATCGGCTATTTGTATTATTATTCGGAAAAAACACATAAAGCCATCGGGTTCTTTCAAAAATCACTGGATATAGCGACGGAAAACGGTGTGTATCATCGGCTCCCCGGACTGTGTCACTATCTCGGGAAGTGTTATGAACAGACGCAGGACTATGAAACTGCCGAGTTTTTCCATAAAAAAGCGTATCAATCTTCAATGGAATTGATACAGTATCATTTTCCAAGTACCGGAGATATTTTGTTAGCCATCAGAGGATACTTTGATTTTACTGAATCCTATAAAGATTATAAATACCAGTCGAAACACTCAGAACAAAACGCTTTTTCTCATACGATTGATAAATCACTTAAAGAGATTCGAAAAGTGTTCCAGCACGCAGTTATTAAAGAAACGATCTTACGTACCGGATCAAAAAGACGAGCTGCTCTTGAATTAGGTGTCGCTGAAAGATCTTTGTTCTCAATTATGGAAAGAGTTTCTGACAGTGAACATGAAATAACACCGCAAGAGATAACACGATTCATTCGGAAAAATAAAACCCTGTCTTGGAAAGCGATCAATCAAAAATATGAACAGGGAGTGCTTACTTGTCTCTATAAAGAATACGGGTTAAATAAACGGGTTCTTGCTGAAAAATTACAAATCAGTTATCCAAGTATTCTGAATCTGACAGCCAACATTGGGAAAAAAATCGTAAAGATATAATCATATTATGACTCAAAACCAAATCCATAACACTCAGCGTACACAAAGCAATCGTTTTCAACCTCTGTTAAAATTGATAGGAATATTTATCCTTTTATCTGGGTTAAGCTTTGCTGCAGTGTTTACGGGTACGGTTACCGAAGCTGGAACCGACGAAGTTATCACAAATGGTCGGGTGGTTTTGGTCCGGTGGGCAACTTCCGGTGATTCATTCATTACTTATCATGAAGTTCAGACGGGCGCGGGCGGAGACTTTACATTCTCACATATTGAAACGGATGATTATAGATTATATATCATTGCTGAGGGGTATTTAGTGTTTGCTGATTTAAGCTTCACGCTTTCAGATGATGCGGATCATCATTTTCAATTGTCCGTATCGAACGAAAACGGGATAGAATACAACGGGCAGATTGTATGTGATCAAAGTGAAGCTGGTATTCCCGGTGCTGCGATCAGTCGCTGGGTTGAGGATACTGAGCAAGGATATTGGGAGATTATTTCCATCACAGATGAAAATGGTCAATATCACTTTACAACCAGCTCATCTACAACTCTCGTAAATATGAATGCGTTAGGTTATGAACCTATCGACGTTTCCTTAACCATGTTAGATGATGTATCCAACATTGAGTATTTGACTCCTTTCATATTTGACGGGGACATCAGTGGATATATTACCGACGGTATGTTAGGCAGAAATGTTTCCAGCGCAACTTTAACCGTTTATAGCACACCTGCTGATTCAATGAATTCACCCTCCGTTTATCAGATTTCAAGTGACGCAACTGGTTACTATTCAATAGACAATATTCCCAGTGGTGAAGCAACGATCTTTGTAAATGCTGAAGGATACGAAGGCTATTTCAACACAGTTGAGATTAGCGAGAATACAGTTCTGAATATTAATATTGATGAGCTTCCGGAAACGGGAAAAATATCCGGATATGTCGAGTATGAAACTGGAGGAGCTGTCTCAACCGAGACGGATCAAACGTTTATTGAATTTATCCCGATTTCAAACAATTACCACTGGGTCCGTGCAAAAATATGGAGTGACGGAAGATACTGGGCTGATCTTCCTGCCGGAGACTATGTTGTAGCTTGTTTCCAAGGATCTGCCAATGAAATTGGAGGTAATAAATTAATCAATCAGGTTTATTTTTACCCGGAGGTTGAGGTCATATCTCAAGCCGCTCATTTAACCGTGAATGACGGTATCATTATTTATGACATTAATTTTTCTATCCATGAGCCTGTCATCAGTCCGATTCCTCAGTATTATTCAGATATATTAAACGGGCATTCAGAGAGTTACATTGAATCGGGACTGGGAGATATCAATTATTTGTTAGTTGCACCACCCGCTGAACCGGAACCCGGCGATATCGGTGATGAGATTGGAGTTCTTGATTTTAACGGAATGCCGTCTGACGGAGATTGTACCGGAATGGAGGGAGAGATCCTTGTGGGAGCGACATCCATTGGGAATAATGGTTCGACGATCATCATCCCGGTGTTTGAATACATTAACAGCTGTGCTGAAAACGGAACGGTGACCGCAGGATTTATTGAAGGGAACTTGATTAATCTGACTTACTGGGATACCGACCAACAAATTGAAACTTTTTTAACTGGCGAATTTTCATACGGTTCACTTTCTCCGGATAGCGGCGGAGTTTCAAGTCCGTCTTTATTTGGAAACAATTTTACGTTTGTTGATGTACCCTTCCCATCTACGAACCAACATACTGTGAATCTCCAATATGAAGATGGCTGGAATTTAGTCGGTCTTCCACTCTTGGTTGAAGATACAGATTATTTATCGGTTTTCCCGAATCCGATTACCGGAACATGTTATTCATTTACCTCAGGTCAGTATTTACTCAATGAAACTGTTGAACCCGGAATCGGTTATTGGCTTCGTTTCACGGATGCTCGAGGAGGAGGAATTACAGGTTTTTTAATTGATGAAGTAAATATCCCGATTTCCAAAGGTTGGAATCTGATCTCATCTATTACTGAAGAGATTGCTGTTACCATGATCGAAGATATTGATGGAATCATTGTTCCAAACACGTCATATGGATATTCCTCCAATGGATACGAAAATGTTACCAGCTTTATTGGGGGAAAAGGATACTGGATTTTAGCCACTGACTATGGTGCAATTTCCATCAATGAAAGCGGATCAGGAAAATCCACGGAAGCGTCCTTTAACATACAACCTTCCAATCGACTTATTGTGAACGGTTCCCCATTATACTTTGGATTTGAGTTGACAGAGGAAGAAGAGCTGAGTTATAGTTTACCTCCGAAACCGCCCGCAGGAGCATTTGATGTTCGTTTCACCGGGGATACGAAATACAGCGAATCCCGTGGAACTATTGAAGTGATGAATCCCGGTGATGCATTGATCATTGAATACCATATTTTACCGAATGAAGAATGGAAATTAACGGACGGAGATATTGGAGAAGAGGTCATCATTTCGGGTGACGGTATCATTGAATTAAGTGGTGAAACAGGGGAAATAATATTAGAGAAAGTCTCCAACCTTCCGACTGAATTTGTATTGCATCAGAACTATCCGAATCCATTCAATCCGACCACAACGATATCATTTTCTATTCCAAATGTCGGGACAGCGTTCGCTGATGTTTCCTTGCAGATATATGATATTTCGGGACGATTGGTTCAAACATTGATTAATGGATCGATAAAAACCGGAACACATCAAGTTGAGTGGAATGGTACCGATATAAACGGACATCCTCTCGCATCCGGTATGTATTTTTATCAGCTGAATGCAGAGCATTATACAGCGACGAAAAAATTGTTGTTGATTAAATAACGACTTGAAAGAAAGAGACTGATATGAAAAAAGTATATATGCCCCGCCATATATTTATTGTATTTCTTCCCCTAATGATTGCTGCAGAATCCGTTGATATTTTTGACCCGGTTACAGCTCCGCTATATGAAGAGATGGAGAGGGTAAGAGATAATGAGCAAATTCGGATTAATATTGAATTAAAAGCCCAATACGATACCAATGAACTTTATTTGAATACGTTATCAAAATCAAAAGCAGAGCGTAGAACCTATGTCATCCAAACATTAAAAGAATACACACAGGATAAACAATCTGATCTTTTAACTGAGTTACAGTCTTTTTCTAAAGACCAATCTGTACAAAATATAAAATCACTTTGGATAGCAAATGTTATTTCATGCTCGGCCACTCCAGCGGTCATCGAAAGACTCGCCAAGCGAGATGATATTACTGAAATTGATTTTGATGAACCAAGACAGTTGATTTCAACAAAACCACAATCAAATGCATATATTCAATCAACCACTAACCGTGACAGTCGAGATATCACCTGGAATGTCACCTTGGTCAACGCCGATGATGTTTGGGATTTAGGATTCACAGGTGATGGTGCACTTGTCTCGGTAATTGATACCGGGATTAATTACAACCACCAAGATTTGGATGATCATATGTGGAACGGCGGTCTATTCTATCCATTTCACGGATATGATTTCAATAATAATGACAACGATCCCATGGACGATCATGGACACGGAACACACTGTGCGGGAACCGTAGCCGGCGATGGAACAGCCGGATCGCAAACCGGTGTCGCTCCGAATGCAACAATTATGGCGTGTAAAGTGTTGGACTACAATGGGACTGGTTTTGAATCAGATACTTGGGACGCGATTGAATTTAGTGTTGAAAATAACGCAGATATTATCAGCATGTCATTAGGTTGGATGCATGCTTGGAATCCGAATCGTTCTGTTTGGAGAACCACTTATGATAATGCTTTATCTGCTGGCGTTATTGCCTCTGTTGCCGCTGCAAACTCCGGAAATGATACATGGTCTTATCCGATCCCGGATAATGTTGCAACTCCGGGAGACTGTCCTCCACCATGGCTGCATCCGGATCAAACAATAACTGGGGGAGTGTCGGCCGTTGTATGTGTTGGGGCGACCAACAGTAATGATGTGATTGCCGGCTTTTCAAGTCGCGGTCCTGTGACATGGGAATCAATAAGTGGTTTCTATGATTACCCTTACAATCCGGAAATAGGATTGATTCGCCCCGATGTGACTGCACCGGGTGTAAATATAACCTCGTTATCTCATTATAGTAATACCGGATATCAATATGGTTGGGATGGGACATCAATGGCAACACCGTGTGTCGCCGGAGTAATGGCATTGATGGTTTCAAAAGAACCCACAATCACGCCAGAGCAGATGAGTCAAATTTTAGAAGAAACCGCTATCCATTTGGGATCAAGTGGTAAGAACAATTTATATGGATCAGGAAGGGTGAATGCTTTTGACGCTGTAAATGCTGTTGAGCTTGCACCGGAGGAAACACCTACTACACATATTTCCGGGTGGAATATCGTCGGGATGCCTATGGTAGTAGACGATCCACTTGTGACAATGTTATACCCATCATCAATAATTAATACTTGTTATGGTTATAGTGCTCAAGGATATTTTTTAACATCAGAGTTGAATATGGGCTTAGGTTACTGGTTGCGGTTTCCGGAGTCAGGTGAGATATCTATTTGGGGTGCTCCGGAAGATGAACTTGCTTTATCACTTGTAGAAGGTTGGAACCTGATTTCAGGAACTCATATCGAAACCAATGTCAATACGATTTCCGACCCCGATAATATTGTGGTCCCGAATACAATTTATGGATTTAGTGCAACGGGGTATTATAACTCTGATGTTTTGGTTCCTGGGCAGGGATATTGGGTTCGTTCAACGGCAAATGGTGTGATTACAGTTATTTCTGGTTCAACGGTACAAACAACGAGTATTTCACAAAAATACGAAATACTGTCCAATCGACTTATTGTAAACGGTTCCCCATTATACTTTGGATTTGAGTTAACAGATACAGAGAAGCTGAGTTACAGCTTACCGCCCAAACCTCCGGCAGGAGCATTTGATGTTCGTTTCGCCGGAGATACAAAATACAGCGTATCCCATGGAACCATCGAAGTGATGAATCCCGGTGATGATCTAACCATCGAATACCATATTTTACCAAATGAGACATGGAAATTGGCAGGTGATGATATAGGAGAAGAGATCATCCTTTCAGGAGACGGAGTTCTTGAACTGAGTTCAGGATTGGGTCAGATGAGATTAGAGCGTGTCAGTGTTCTGCCTTCGGATTTTGTATTGCATCAGAATTATCCGAATCCATTCAACCCGACCACAATTATATCGTTTAGTTTACCTCAGTCGGATAATGTGTTACATAGCGTTTCACTGGATGTGTATGACTTACAAGGTCGATTAGTTCAGACTTTAGCGTCGGGTTCCATGCAATCTGGGTATCATCAAGTTAAGTGGAATGGCACAGACCTGCGAGGACAATCTGTTGCATCAGGGATGTACTTGTATCAACTGAATACAGGTAACACCATTCAGACAAAAAAACTTTTATTACTTAAGTAAAGACATAATGGATATTTTGTGATAAGCATCACCGCAAGATTTACAAAAGGTGTGTATCTTTATCTAAAGAAAATCAGTACTATCATGACGTCCATTAACAATAAACGCATTAAACAGGATTTCTAAAATGAAAAAATCGATCTGGGTATTCTTAATTTTATGTTTAACGATTGGGTTTGGTGAAGTCATTAACATTCAAGAGAAGAATTATGATGTGGATATGTTGCATTCAAATGATAACCAAACAGTTATATCATATGAGTTCGGTCAATTTGAACGGAGTCAAGTTGAAATAAACGGGGAAACATATTACCGTTTGTTATTACCCGGGAGTTCAGTTACATTTGAAGAAGGAAAACCGGAACTGCCAAAAATTACTAAAAGTATTATCATCCCGGATAATGCAAAAGTAAGGGTCAACATAGTAGAAAACGACTATACGGATTTTCATTTCTCTGTTGCTCCTTCCAAAGGATTGATTTCTCGTTCACAAAATCCGGACGAAATTCCTTACACATTCTCCGAAGTATATCAACAAAATGCATTTTATCCAAAAACAAATGCCGAATTAGGGAAACCATACATCTTAAGAGACTTTAGGGGTATTACTGTAACAGCGTATCCATTTCGCTATAATCCGGAAACTCAAACATTGCGAGTATACCATCGACTCGTCATTACCGTGAATACAGTAGGCATTGATGATATCAATGTTAAGACGCGAACTGCACATAGTTATAATACTTATTTTGAAGAGTTATATCGAGGACATTTTTTCAATTTTACTGAAGACCGATACGACACAATTGATGACCGTGGACGTATGATAGTTATTTCTTATGGTCCTTTCATAGATTCTGTTCAACCTTTTGTAGATTGGAAAAATCAAAAAGGAATCCAATGCGATCTTTATGATGTAGCTGATATCGGATCTAGTGCCGCAGCTATCAATTCATTTATTGAGAACGAATATCTATCAGGGACAGACCTGACTTTTGTTCAATTAGTTGGTGATGCTGCTCAGGTTCCTACAATGATACATGGTGGGTCGGACTCTGATGTAGCCTATGGATTTATTGAAGGGAATGATGTTTATCCGGAATTATTCGTAGGACGATTTTCAGCAGAGAATACAGGTCATGTAGAGACTCAAGTTGAACGCTCGATTTGGTATGAGCGAGATATTATTGACGGAGACTGGCTGCATAAGGGCATCGGTATTGCTTCAAGTCAGGGCGCTGGACAAGGGGATGAGGGTGAGCCTGATTATGAACATCAGGATGCGATTAGAGATAAGCTTCTAAACTTTACTTATACCGAAGTTGATCAGTTTTATGATACGAATGGCGGTTCTGTTTCAGCCTGTGTGAGTGCCCTTAACGAAGGCCGAGGAATTATCAATTACACAGGGCACGGATCCAATACATCCTGGGGGAACGGAGCACCTTTGAGCAATTCTGATGTTAATGGCTTAACCAATGATTATATGCTACCATTCATTAGTTCAGTCGCTTGCGTGAATGGAAATTTTACAGTTACAACATGTTTTGCCGAAGCGTGGCTGCGTGCAACGAACAGCTCAACCGGAGCTCCTACCGGAGCGATAGCCATGTATGCCTCTACGATTAACCAAAGTTGGGCCCCTCCAATGCGTGGACAGGATCACGGTGTTGATTTAATGGTGGGATGGGATTATTACACCAATGAACCGCTTGATCAAAAGATTACGATCGCAGGAATGTGGGTCAACGGTGCGTGCAATATGGTGGATGTGTACGGTGATGACGGGATGATGGCAACTTGGACGATCTTTGGCGATGCCTCGCTTCAAATAAGAACGGATAGCCCGCAAGAAATGAGTATTTCTTATATAGAAACGATGATCATTGGAGAGTCATCATTTACAATATCCACCGGTGTTGAAGATGCGTTGGTTTCTTTAACATGGGAGGGTACAATTCTTGCATCCGGTTTTACTGATGAAACAGGTAATATTACTCTTGAGATGGATAATCCGCCAACCGCTCCTGGTACAGTTGATGTTACTGTTTCATCATTTAATAAAATTACCCATCTTGGTGAAGTGATGGTGATAGCTCCTGATGGTCCTTACTTACAGGTTACAGATTATTCAATCATTACTGACGATGACATGATTATTGAATTTGGTGAAGAAGTTCAGTTTGCTGATATTACATTAACCAACGTTGGTATTGATCCTGCAACTAATGTTACCATTACGCTCGAGCCTAATGATACATATATTACACTAATTGAGAGTTATGGTTTTACTGAGATCATCGAACCAAATCAATCGGTTACCATCAATGATGTTTGTACATTTCTTGTGGAAAATAGTATCCCGGATAACTACGACTTTGGAATGGATGTAGAAATGACCTCTGATCAAGACGTGTGGACCCAAACGTTATTCTTCACGTCCTATAGTCCAGTTATAGATGTTATGAATGTAAGGGTTGAGAATGATGACAATAATAATGGTCGTTTAGATCCGGGTGAGACAGCCGATATTGTTGTTACGTTAGAGAATACCGGTGGTGCTGAAGCTGATTTAGTTCAAGCTGTTTTAAATTCAATAGATTCACAGATCACGTTAAACAGTACCGAAGCATCTTTTACTGTATTCGAATCAAACGGGGTAGTTGAAGCCGTTTATAATGTGACCGTAGCTGAGGAGACAACGCTCGGCCATTTGTTAGAGTTTTCTGTTGATATAACAGCAGACAATGAATACAGCACAACCGGGACATTTTCATTAACTGTAGGATTATGTTTAGAAGATTTTGAGACGGGGATGTTCTCAATGTATCCCTGGGAGTTTGGCGGGAACGCAAACTGGATGATTACTGAGACGGCATATGAGGGTGTTTATGCTACTCAATCGATGGATATCAATGATAATCAGACATCAGAGTTGAGTGTAACATTAGATGTTGTGACAGCTGGAGAGATTTCGTTTTATTACAAGGTGTCTTCTGAAGCGAGCTCATGGTCCTTCTATGATGGATTGAAGTTTTACATAGATGGTGCAGAGCAAGGTGATGGATGGCAAGGGGAGATTGATTGGAATCAGGCGACATTTCCTGTGGATGCCGGTGAACATACCTTCTCTTGGATATATTCCAAGGATGGAATGGTTACTTCCGGTCAAGATTGTGCTTGGATAGACTACATTATATTCCCGTCTGTAACTGCTCCTT
>CAYQZV010000019.1:0-41076 GCA_964422145.1 uncultured bacterium
AGAAAACTGTGACTACTTGAACCATTTTACAGAACTTTTTGGACTTGACCGAATTTCCGCTTAACTTTGCCGCAATGAAGATATTCTTTTATTACTTTAAATATGCAATCGAAGGGTTGAAAAACTGCCCCTAGGGCTCTGTGTATTTAGGTAAGTTTTTTCAACCCCGGTCACGATCGGGGTTTTTTATTACAGAAAGGAAACGAATGGAAAAAATAGGAATTATGGGCGGAAAAGGAAGTTTTTCAGAACAAGCTGCGTTACAGTTTGCTGAAAATCATGGTTTTGAAAATTATAAGATGGAGTATTTGGTGTCATCACATGCTGTGCTTCATGCTGTGGAAGAGGAAACCGTAGATTATGGAATTTTTGCGATGGAAAATGCACAGGGAGGCGTCGTAATTGAAAGTGTAGAAGCGTTGGCAGAGCATCGATGCTCTATTATCGAAATGTTTCATATTACGGTGGTTCAAAACCTGCTCGGCCTAAAAGGCAGTCATATTGGTGATATCACAGAAATTCATTCTCATCAACAGGCACTTCGTCAATGTCGAAATTTCCTCGCGGATCATTTTTGGTCTAGAACTCTCATTGAGGAAGACGATACAGCCGAAGCGGCCCGTCGGTTAGCCGAGGGAAAACTACCGGCCACGGCTGCGGTCATTGCGAATAAATCCTGTGCAGATCTATATGGATTAACCATCTTACAAGAGAGCATCCATGATCTGAAACATAACTTGACTTTATTCGTTGGTGTAAAAAAACTGGAGATATCATGAACAGCATCGGTTTAGTGGGCTTCGGGCGATTTGGTAAAGTATTAGCCAATATTCTGCAAAAAGGATTTTCCATAAACGCATATGACCCCAATCAGCAACTGGAATTTCCCGGAGTTGAATTTACATCCTTAGAAGATGTGCTGACGGAACAAGTTGTTTTCATTGCCGTTCCGATTAATCAATTTGAATCCGTTATCAAAGAGATCAGTCCTTTGGTAACCGCAAATACAACGATTATTGATGTATGTTCGGTAAAAATTCATCCTGTAAATGTGATGCTGGAACATTTGCCGGAATCCGTTGGAATTATTGCCACGCACCCCATGTTTGGTCCGGATTCGTTCTTTTTAAATCGTCATTTGAAAATGATGATGAATAATACCCGCGATACCCAAAATCAATTTAAATTCTGGAAGCGGTTCTTCTACGATCAGGGGATCAAAACGATTGAAATGTCTCCTGAGAAACACGATCGAATGGCAGCAAATACACAAGGTGTGACACATTTTTTAGGGAGAATGCTGAAAGAATTCGGGATTCGAAAAACATCAATCGACACGCAAGGATTCAAGGATTTGATCGATCTCGTTGATCAAACTTGTCATGATTCGTGGGAACTGTATTTTGATCTGCAGCGGTATAATCCGTACACGGATGATATGATCAAGAATCTTACCGATGCAGTCAATACTTTGAACACAAAACTACAACAGAGTTAATATGAAATCATGGGAGAAAAATAGCTGGAAGGATTTTACGGTAAAACATGGTCCGGATTATCAGGATGTCGCCGCATTAGACCATGTCGTAAAAACATTAAAAGGATTTCCCCCGCTTGTTTTTGCCGGTGAAGTACGATCGTTAATGAATAAACTGTCCGATGTTGCCGAAGGAAATGGATTCCTTTTGCAAGGAGGAGATTGTGCGGAAAGTTTTGTAGAATTTAACGCAGATTCAATTCGGGATACATTTCGGGTCATTTTGCAAATGGCTGCTATTTTAACCTATGGTGCAAAACTTCCGATTATCCGAATGGGAAGAATCGCAGGACAATTTGCAAAACCTCGTTCACAACAGACAGAGACTCAAGATGGACTAACCCTCCCCAGTTATATGGGAGACATCATTAATGATATTGGATTCCATTCTGAAAAGAGACAGCCCGATCCGTACAAAATGCTCAAAGCGTACTCGCAAGCGGCTTCTACATTGAATTTATTAAGAGCATTTGCTGAAGGCGGATTCGCGGATCTGAAACATGTTCAATCCTGGAATATGGGCTTTGTAAAAAGTGACCTGCAGGGAGACCGATATCGGCATCTGGCGAATCAAATCCAAGAAAACCTGCATTTTATGGAAGCGCTTGGGATTAATTCTCAAAACACTACCCGGCTGAGAAAAGTTGATTTTTATACAAGTCATGAAGCGCTGCTCCTTCCTTATGAAACCGCTTTGACACGTCAAGATTCGATGACCGGATTGACGTATAATACTTCGGCGCACTTTATATGGATTGGAGATAGAACCCGCTTTGAAGACAGTGCACATGTGGAATTTTGCAGGGGCATTGAAAATCCTATTGGTGTCAAATGCGGTCCCTCAACAGATTTGGATGAGTTGATTCGTATCTTAGATATTCTAAATCCGAGAGATACTTCCGGAAAGATAACGCTGATCACTCGGTTTGGGCATGAAAAGATCGGTGATGTTCTTCCAAAAATGATTCAGCGGATTGAGTCAGAAGGGCGTACAGTTATTTGGTCTTGTGACCCGATGCATGGGAATACGATCAAAAGCAGTGAAGAATTAAAAACCCGTCCGTTCAATCATATTTTGTCTGAAGTAAAACATAATTTTAGAATTCATCATGCAGAAGGAACTCATGCCGGGGGAATCCATCTAGAGATGACCGGCCAAAATGTAACCGAGTGTACCGGCGGAATTGCAGATATATCCGATGAAGATCTGACAAACCGATATCGTACGCATTGCGACCCAAGATTAAACGCAAGTCAAGCGATTGAGTTAGCATTTTTGATCTCAGAAGAATTAAGTGAAACTGGAAATGGCGATACGTGGTAAACTGACATTCCCCGGAGATAAGTCCATTTCACACCGGGCATTGATGCTGGCCTCTCTGGCAAATGGAATAAGCCGGATCAAGAATCTCTCCACGGGAAAAGATGTTCAATCTACTCGAGAATGCTTGTCTTTATGCGGGATTGATTTTCAAGATCAAGGTTCAACGCTTTTGGTGCACGGGAAGTCATTAGAAACTCCTCTCACGGATTTAAATTGCGGAAATTCCGGAACGACTGCGCGATTGTTCATCGGTTTATTGGCAGGGCAGGGAATCCCGGCAAAATTGGTGGGTGATTCATCTCTGTCACAGCGGCCGATGAAACGAGTAATTGACCCTTTAACAGAAATGGGAGCAAAAATAATACGTGATCAGGATCGGCTTCCGATCACATTATCATCGGCAAAACTACATGGGATTCACTATACACCATCCATCGCCAGCGCGCAGGTAAAATCTGCCGTGTTACTTGCAGGGTTAGGAGCGAGAGAAAAAACAACCTTCTCTGAGCCCGTTAAAACCCGTGACCACACAGAGAAAATGCTCTCTGAAATGCTTGCAGATATTCACATCAGCGGGAACCAAATTTCGGTCTCACCCCTTCAAAATAAACTTTCACCTTTTGAAATGTCCGTACCGGGAGATCCTTCGACGGCTGCTTTTTTCGCAGCTGCCGCAGCGATGAGCCCCGGATCAGAAATCACATTGGAGAGTATTTCTGTCAATCCAACTCGTATTGGATTTTTCAATGCCTTAAAACAAATGGGCGGTGATGTAGAAATTTTCAATGAACGGTTGGAAAATGGAGAGCCATGTGGAGATATTCGAGTCAAATATCAAAAATTGAAGGGTATTACCGTTACAAATGAAATAATCCCCGGGATCATTGATGAACTCCCGATCCTGGCTGTATTAGCTACCCAAGCGAATGGTGTTTCTGAAGTGAGCGGAGCCGAAGAGCTGAGAGTAAAAGAATGCGATCGAATCCATGCTGTATGTTCAAATTTAAAAGCGATGGGTGCAGATATTACAGAACGGCAAGACGGGTTTAGGATTTGCGGACCGACAAAATTGCACGGAGCAGCAATAAACACATTTACGGATCACAGAATCGCAATGGCCTTTACCATCGCAGGACTCGTTACCGCTGATGACGTAACTTTAGATGATAAATCCTGTGTCGAAATATCCTACCCTCAATTTTTTACCGTGTTAGAAAGTGTATTGGTATCAAATGATTGACAGTTCACTCAAAACCAATGCGATCAATATATCATCTATAAAAGACGTATATGGGCAGCTGAAATGAAACGGTTCGCAGTGATCGGCAACCCGGTAGAACAAAGTTTAAGTCCTAAAATGTTCAAGAAGATATTCAGGGATTTAAACTTGGATGCTGAGTTTTGCAAGAAATTGCTGCAGTCTGAGGACCTCGAACATTTTTCGTCAGAAATGAGAAATGGAAACGTGGATGGTGTAAGTGTGACCACTCCATTTAAACAGAAAATGATACCTTTCCTTGATAGATTGGATCCTCATGCGCTATCAATCGGTGCGGTAAATTGTATCCGTCGAGATGGAACAGAATTGATTGGCCATAATACAGATTGGATCGGATTTACCCGTTCATTGTCGGGACTAGCTATTGACATTTGTAAAAGAGATTTTATCATTTTGGGAGCGGGAGGAGCGGCAAGAGCAATCGCTTATGGTTTGGCAATGGAAAAAGCCGCAAGTATTACGATGATCAATCGAACTGTTGAAAATGCAATATCGCTGAAAAAGGATTTGTCCAAATTATTCCCCACGCAGGATATCCAAACAAGTTCATGGGATCAAATTGGTAACGAAACGTTGAAGACAGCTGTAATTGTAAATACAACAACGGTCGGAATGACTACTGGAGATTCGCAGGTCATCATGCCCAAACAATATATTTTATCCGGACAGGTCGCTGTAGATATCGTATACGCCCCGGTATGGACACAATTCCGTAAATTACATCATGAAATCAGCGGGAAATCGATGTCCGGGTTATCCATGTTAATTCATCAAGGATTGGCATCCCTGGATATTTGGTTTGACAAACCTTTGACTGAACAAATCCATTCAGACGATTTATACAATTATCTTGAGTTAAAAAATAATGAATAAATTACGCTTTCTTACTGCAGGAGAATCACACGGCAAAGGACTTTTAGGTATTTTGGAAGGCTTTCCGGCCGGGGTAGAGATTTCAGAAGAGGGGATTGCAAAGGATCTTTCTCGCCGTCAAATGGGATTTGGCCGCGGCGGACGTATGAAAATCGAACAAGACCGAGCTGAGATCATTTCCGGGGTTCGATTCGGAAAAACATTAGGGTCGCCGATTGGTTTACTCATCCCGAATAAAGACTGGAAAAACTGGGAAGAACGGATGTCGGTTGAATCCACAGAAAATCCGGGGAAATCGGTAACCGTTCCGAGACCGGGGCATGCTGATTTAGCCGGTGCACTCAAATACGGATTTTCAGATATCCGAAATGTGCTGGAAAGATCATCCGCACGTGAAACTGCCATGCGTGTTGCGCTGGGTGCAGTTTGCCGAAAACTGCTAAAAGAAGTCGGGATCACCGTTGGCAGCCGTGTGATCCAAATCCATACTGCAGTAGATGAAACACCGTTGCCTGAAAACGTTGATCTTGAGGAAATGAGCCGTAAAGCCGATGAATCTCCGGTACGTTGTATCAATTCTGAAGCCGGTTCCAAAATGATCGAATCCATCCAATATGCCAAGGATAATGGGGATTCCGTCGGTGGTGTTTTTGAAGTCATTGCATCCGGGGTCCCGACCGGATTAGGATCATACGTTCATTGGGACAGAAAACTGAACACGAAATTAACCGAAGCCGTCATGTCCATCAATGCCATAAAAGGCGTAGAAATTGGATTGGGATTTGGTTATGCATCCAAGTTCGGGAGTGAGGTTCATGATGAGATCGGCTATAAAGATGGAAAGTATATTCGGTACTCAAATCATTCCGGCGGGATCGAAGGAGGGATTAGTCACGGAGAACCCATCGTGGTTCGCGCGGTGATGAAACCGATCCCGACCTTGACGAAACCGCTGCACTCTGTGGATATGCTGACGAAAGAACCTGTAAAAGCCCATAAAGAACGAACGGATTCCTGCGCAGTACCCGCGGCTTCGATCGTTGGAGAAGCCATGGTTTGTATCGTTTTGACAGATGCTTTATTGGATGTAACAGGCGGAGATACGATAGAACAGATTGTCGGATATTTTAACAAATAATCTCCCTTAGGATTTGGAAACTAACCTGCAGAATAAACAGAATAGTCCTGTATACCTCATCGGTATGATGGGGAGTTGGAAAACAACCGTTGGAAAACTCTTAGCGGAAGATTTGGATATATCCTTTGTGGATATCGATGATAATATCACAGAGGAAGAAGAGAAAAGTATCCGGGATATCTTTACGCAAAACGGGAAAGATCATTTCCGAACATTAGAAACAAAAATGCTGAAGCAAATCTCTACATTGAAGAATGCGATCGTTTCAACCGGGGGCGGTATTGTCTTGAGTAAAACCAATAGGAAGATTCTATCCCAAACGGGTTTGGTCATCTTGTTAGATGCGAATCCTGAGAACATTGTTCAACGGATCAATAATGTTTATAAACGTCCCGTATTGCGAGATGACATACCCTTGCTCAAGCAAATTGAATCTATTTGGTCTGAGCGGAAAACTTTGTACAAAGATACAGCAAATATTATTGTGGATACGAACGATATTACTCCGAAACAAGTTGTCCAAGAAATAAAGAAAATACTCGAAGAAAATTATGCACACCGTTAACGTACATCTTCAACATCGACCCTGTCCGATCACCATCAGAAGAGGAGGCATTTCAACATTCGCCGAGACCTGTAAACAATATGGTGATTACGGATATTGGATCATTATTACACAGCCGAATCTTGCCGATCGCTATGGAAATATATTGCTGCAATCCATGAGAAATGCCGGATTACATACAGACTTGATCACAATCCCGGCTGGTGAAACGGCGAAGTCCATTCAGCAGGTTGAAACATTGTACAGCCGTTTGGTTTCATTGCAATGCGATCGCAGTACAATGTTGATTGCACTGGGCGGTGGAGTCGTCGGTGATGTAGCCGGATTCTTAGCTGCCACGTACATGAGGGGAATTCAATATATACAGTTTCCGACAACATTGTTGTCCATGATTGATTCTGCCATCGGCGGGAAGACCGGAGTGAATCTTCCTGAAGGAAAAAACTTAGTGGGTGCAATTTATCAGCCGAACGAGGTAGTGATTGATCCTGATCTGCTCACAACGTTACCAATGAGAGAGAAAGTATCCGGATTTGCAGAGATGATGAAATACGGACTGATTCAGGACAGGAAATTTTTCTATAAAATTTCCGGACAATCTTTTACGGATTTTATTGAAGATGATGCTCTGTTTGAAGAAAGTATTATTCGATCGTGTGAGATCAAAGCAGACATTGTTTCAGTGGATGAATTTGAGAAAGGTCTCAGAAAAATATTAAACTTCGGTCACACTGTTGGTCATGCTTTAGAGATTCTTTCCGGAATGGATGTCCTACGGCATGGTGAAGCGGTTGCATTTGGAATGCTCTGCGGTGGATATATATCGTTTAAAAGAGGACTCTTATCTAAGAAAGAATGGCAAGAGATTGAAAGTGCGATCCGCGAACTGCCATTACCTAAAATTCATATCCCCAAATCGGAAGATATTTTGAAAATGATCCGGCATGATAAAAAGACGTATAAAAGAAAACGAAACTTCATTTTACTGCATGGGATCGGCAACGCCGTCGTGGATGACAAAGTATCAGATCAAGAGATTATCGACTCATTGGAGGTTCTGTGAACATACAAATAATAAACGGGCCCAATTTAAATTTACTCGGATTCAGAGAGCCGGATATTTACGGGACTGAAACATTAGATCAAATTGAGTCGTGGCTAAAGGATGAATCAGCGCAATTAGGAGTGGTATTGAAGTTTTTCCAGTCGAATCATGAAGGTGAGATCATTGATGCGATTCATGACGCAAGAAACTGGGCTGATGGTTTAGTCATTAATCCGGGAGCATTCACTCATTACTCCTATGCAATCCGTGATGCAATCTCTGCGGTAGATATTCCAGCGATAGAAGTTCATCTCAGTGATATTACAGCTCGAGAAGATTTTAGAAAAATATCCGTGATCAAGGATGTGTGCATTTTACAGGTACATGGGCTAGGCAAAAACGGGTATGTTAAGGCGATACAGCTGCTGTATTCCTAAACGATCCTCAATAACCAATTCCATATAAAGAGTTGTTATAATCCTTGAAATCATTTTAGAAAAATACTTGTTACTATATTTTGTATGATCGTATATTTACGATATACGATAAGAGGGTTATAAATGTCTTACGCAAAAACAGAATCATTTCATCAAAGCGATCAAGAGATAGCGGAAGTAGCCAAAGCGTTATCTCATCCTGCACGTGTAATGATTCTTAGAATATTAAATCATCGAAACTCATGTATTACGAGTGAAATTGTAGATGAACTGCCTTTGTCACAATCCACCGTAAGCCAGCATCTAAAGGAATTAAAACAGGTTGGACTAATCAAAGGCGAAATTGAAGGTCCCAGAACCTGCTATTGTCTTGATGAAGCGGTTGTCTCTAAAACAAAATCGATGTTTTCTAAACTGTTTATCACCTTTAAATGTTGCTAGATAATCAAGTTATTTTAAAAAAAATAATACCCAAAGGAGTATAAAATGAGTACAAGTCAAAACTTAAAAAAGATCGTTCGAGATAAATATGCAGAAATCGTGACACAAAAATCATCTTGCTGCAGTCCGTCTTCATGTTGTTCAGAAACCGATTATTCTTCCTTTAATCTGGATTACTCAAAATTAGATGGATATATGTCGGATGCAGATTTGAATCTGGGCTGCGGACTTCCAACAGAATTTGCCGGGATAAAAAAGGGAGATACCGTTGTGGATCTGGGCTCAGGTGCAGGGAACGATGTTTTTGTAGCCCGTCAATTAACCGGTGAAAACGGAAGAATCATCGGAGTGGATTTCACAAATGAAATGATACAGCAGGCGGTATTGAATAACGAGAAACTCGGATTTAAAAATGTAGAATTTGTTCTGGGGGATATTGAAAATATTCCGTTGGATAATAATACAGCAGATGTTGTTGTGAGCAATTGTGTATTAAATCTGGTACCGGATAAAGAAAAGGCGTTTCAAGAAATTATGCGCATTCTCAAACCGGGCGGACATTTCTGTGTTTCAGATATTGTTCTTGAAGGGGTTATCTCGGAGAAATTAAAAAAATCCGCTGAAATGTATGCCGGATGTGTTGCCGGAGCACTCCAAAAAGAGGAGTATTTACACGTGATACGCGAAGCGGGTTTCAATGATGTCGAGGTCAAACAAAAACGAGAAATAGTATTACCGAAAGAATTATTGGAGTCCATTCTGAGTGATGATGAACTGAAAGATTTTAAAGAAAATGATCTCGGGATTTACAGTATTACTGTTGTTGGGGAGAAAATGAAATGATCTGAATTAAGATAAGTCATCTCTGATTAATGGCTGATTAACCATTAATAAATAAAAAACCCCGAACACTCGGGGTTTTTTGTGGCTCGAGCCGGAATCGAACCAGCGACACAAGGCTTTTCAGGCCTCTGCTCTACCAACTGAGCTATCGAGCCAGCGAAAATCGCTCGGGAAATTACTAGGTTTGCAAAAGCAAAACAAACGGTTTGATTTAACGGATGTATGAAAGAGTCAGCGATACAATATATTGAAACTATATAGACCTGTTCCTCAAAGATTTCATTTCCACGCTTAATGATGAGTCGTTTTTATTTTTTTCTTCTGTGTGGCAGAAATCTGCTTATAAGAACATTTTTTACATCGATAATGTTTAATTTCAGCAAACATGATAATTTCAAGAATCCGGTGCGATATTGTTCGATGAATTCGTTGAAATGAGCCGCCGCATTTTGGACATTCATTTGGTAATGACATCCGGCCAATCGTACGGATACGAATACGATTTAAAACCAAAATACCGGCAATAAGGATAAGAATTAAACCGGCAATATCTGAAGTCTCAACAGAACGAATAATAGATACAATCGAAGTTAAGAGATGGGTTATCGATTCTGCGACATATTTTGCCGCTGTTCGAACACCACTCCAAACAAATCGTTTTATTTCCATCTTTTCTAAAAGCAAAAACATTCCCAAACTAAAAAGTAAAGTTACTGTGAGTTCGAATCGGTATTCTTCGAATAATACTGTAAAGAATCCCCGAGATTCATTCTTTCTGTGTTTTTTTGCCATCATATAATCCTTTAAACCAAATTTAGGATAAAAATTAACACATATATTTTTAGGAATCACCAAGATTCCATAAATGAAATAGCGAGAAATTGTGTCAATGATGAGTATATCGTAAATTCCGCCTATTAAAATTTCAAGATAAAGAACGATATAGGAGGATTTAGTTGGACATATACTCATGGAATGTGAATGGTATCCGTGCCGCAGAAAAGAAAGATTTTTTAGGATGGTTAAGTATGGTCCAGCCGGATGTTGTTTGTTTGCAAGAAACCAAAGCGCATAAAGACCAACTAACATCCAGACTAATTTCCGATCATGGATATCACACGTTCTGGCATTCCGGCGAACGTCGAGGTTACAGCAGTGTGGCTACCTTTTGTAAACAGGAACCCTTATATGTTCAATATGGTTTGGGTATTGAAAAATATGATCGTGAAGGAAGAGTCCTGATCACCGAACATGAAAACTTTCTTCTCTATAATATCTATTTTCCTAATGGCCAGCGAGACCAGGAACGTTTAGACTATAAACTTGAGTTTTATGAAGATCTGTTAAAGATTTTAACTGATCAAGTGGATTCAGGAAATAATGTGGTAGTCGGCGGAGATTGGAATACAGCGCATAAACCCATTGATTTGGCCCGCCCGAAAGACAATAAAAAAACATCCGGGTTTTTACCGGAGGAACGAGCGTTGTTAGATAAATATGAAGAATACGGTTTTGTGGATACTTTTCGATTATTTCATCCGGAACCGGAACGGTACAGCTGGTGGACATACCGATTTGGAGCAAGAACTAGGAATGTCGGCTGGAGAATTGATTACTTTTGGGTAAATGAGGGGTTTGTTGATAATATAAAAAATGCAGATATTCACGATGATGTTATGGGTTCCGATCACTGTCCGGTATCTGTGAATATTGAGGTAGAATAATTTAATACTCATACTGTTTTAAAAGGAAGAATGATGATTAGTAAAGAAAAAATTACAAAAAATTGGCTAAAACGATACACCGGAACAACCCCCGAAGAATTTGGAGATTGGATATTATTGACCAACTTCCAAAATTATGTTGAATCATTCGCAGAGAGATTTGATGTTCCGATTAAAGGTGTCGGTGGTCCTATGACATCTGCAACAAATAAAGAAGGTTTAAGCATTGTTAATTTTGGGATAGGAAGCGCAAATACTGCAACTATCATGGATCTTTTATCTGCAGCATCTCCAAAGGGTGTATTATTTCTGGGGAAATGCGGCGGATTAAAGAAATCGACAGAGATAGGTCATTTTATTTTACCGATGGCTGCAATTCGTGGAGAGGGGACCAGTGATGATTATTTCCCAAAAGAAGTCCCGGCAATGCCCACATTTAAATTACATAAATATGTCTCTGACGTATTGGTTCGAAACGATTTGGATTATAGAACGGGAGTGATTTATACAACCAACCGAAGAGTTTGGGAACATGATGATCAATTCCGGAATTATTTAACTGAGCTCCGTGTTTTAGGAATAGATATGGAAACAGCAACATTATTTATTACCGGTTTGGCGAATAATATCGATCGCGGTGCGTTGTTATTGGTTTCAGACAGACCGATGACACCTGAGGGTGTAAAAACAGAAGAGTCAGATAAAACCATCACAAAAAATTATTTAAACCTTCACCTTGAAATGGGTATCCAGGCGATGTCACATATTGAAGATGAGGGAGAGCCGATCAGACATTTTACCTATTGATCGCCTAAAATAATAAGTCTACCGCAATTGAATCTGCGAAAGTAGTTCCTTTTGCGGTTAGAAATATCTTTTTATTTTGAACCAGAAGACATTGCGGCCACTTGAGTTGTACTTGATCAAGAGCAGTATTAAATATTTCAATAAGGTGGTCGGGAATAATCGTTCGATCGAATCCCTCAGTCATCCTTAATCCAAAACCAATTTTCTCATTCAGCAACTGGTGTTCTGTCAAATTTTCTTTAAAGTTTACAATGGGTCCATTTTGAGCGAGTTTCTCCACATAAATTGAAAGATCTTTCACATTTGCGAGATGCTGTGATTCAAAATAACTATGGGCTGAGGGTCCAAAACCCAAATAAGGATCAATCCTCCAGTAATGTAAGTTATGGACACAATATTTTTGCGATTTTGCGTAGTTCGATATTTCATAGCGTTCATACCCGTGATCTGAAAGCATTTGATGCGTAATATCTGCCTTTTTCAAAATACTTGAATCTGAAGGGAACTGTATTTTTCCTGAATGGACCAAAGAATAAAGGGGCGTACCTTTTTCAATGGTGAGTTCATAAGCAGAAATATGATCAGGATTAAGATCAATTATTTTTTCTAATGTGCTCGTCCAAGAATTATCTGTTTGGTTTGGAACCCCATAGATGAGGTCGCAAGATATATTATCAAATCCAACTTTCCTTGCAGCCTCAAAGGTTTGTACAGCATGAGCCGGAGTATGTATTCGATCAAGTATTTTTAAATCATCTGAATTTAAAGATTGAACTCCCAATGATAATCGATTGACTCCAAGTGAATGAAATTGCCTTAATTTATCTTCAGATATTTCACCCGGATTTGCTTCCAAAGAAAATTCAGAAAAACGAGAAACTGAAAACCGCGTTTGAATGGTTAATAAAATCTTCTCAAGCTGATCCGCTTCAAGCAAACTCGGAGTACCGCCCCCGAAAAAACATGTATCAAATATCCATTTGGATGCATCAATTTCACACCGTTCTATCTCAAGACAAAGAGAATCAACAAAGGCATGTATCAGATTATCTGCATCCGGAACAGAATAAAAATCACAGTAAAGACATTTTTTCCTACAAAAAGGTATATGGATGTAAATTCCTGCTGTTTGCACACAATAAATTACAAAAGACAGAGAACGATATGAAAACAAACACTAAAAAATTGAATATTTTCACAATATTAATTGCAGCAATCATCATTGCCGGTGGTTGTATATTTGCCCAGCCGGGGAGTTTGAAAGTAGGGTTTGATATTGATGATACGGTATTGTATTCACGATATGTATTTGAAGATGCGCCAAGAGATGAAAATAATCGGCTTGACTTTGGATGGATCAATGCCCGCGACAGAGAACTATCTATTCCAATCACTCCCACGATTACACTTGTACGGTATTTTCACCTGAATGGACATGAAGTATATTTTATTACTGCCCGCGGAGGAGAGAATGGTCATTATGTTGCGGAATTCCTCTCAGATGTTGTAGGATTTGATGTTGAGGTTGGGAAGAATCTATTTTTCAGCCCGAAAGAGTATATCGATGGACATAAATTCACCACAAAACATAAGATCATGAATTACCTTGGGCTGGATATTTATTACGGAGATTCAGACAGCGATATTATGGCAGCTATCAAAGCGGATGTTTATCCGGTCAGGATGGTGCGTCATCAAACATCCGTAGATGTATATGGTGGAAATTATTTCGGAGATACCATCAAAAAAAGCACAATGAAAAATCCGTTTAGAAATGAAGAATTACAGATGTTCTATCAAGCTCGTGTCGGGATGTTTGGCGAGTCGATTTATCCAATTTTGTGGGAAGGACCTAAGGAATAAATCTAACCTTCGTGTTAAAAGATCAATGAATATCCGCGTAAAAAAAATCGTTACAGAGGATGAATTAACCTCTGCATATCATATCCGACGAGAAGTATTCATCCTGGGACAAAATGTGGATGAAGCGATTGAAATGGATCAGTATGATACAGAATCTCAGCACATTTTAGCTGAAATTGACGGTCAACCTGTTGGAACTGCTCGTTGGAGAACAACACGTGAGGGGGTCAAGTTAGAGCGATTTGCGGTTTTGAGTTCATTTAGGCGATTTCATGTGGGAACGGAGTTAGTAAAGTTTGCTTTAAAAGAGAACTCAGGGCAAAAAAATATTTATCTGTATGCGCAGGAAGAGGTAATCTCATTTTATGAAAAGTTTGGATTTCTAACGGAAGGCGACCGCTTTTATGAAGCAAATATACCCCATAAAAAAATGGCGCTGAAAACCAGCTAAACTGTTTTAATGCCTTTGAGTTCATCGTATATTTCATAATTCGATTCGATAAAAAATGACACAATAATAACGAATTCATGCCAAAGTCTCTTTATACAAGATTATTTAAACTCGTCGGAAAATATTGGTATTATCTGCTGGGATCCACAATTGCTGCTTTCATTTTTGTTGCATTTAACAGCTTATCCATTTGGTTGATGGCTTCTCTTTTAAACAGTATCATTGCAGATTTCGACAGTGTTATTCAACAAAATGAATTATTAAAGTCCTCTTCCGAAATTTCATTCAATGATCAATTGAAACTTTGGACGAATTCACTGATTCTGCAAAACAATGCTGTTGAAACATTGAAAATGTTATGCATGTATTTATTAGCTGCTTTTGCAATCAAGAATGTTTTTCTATACCTGAAAAATATTTTATTGACCTATGTGCAATTCCAATTGATTACAGAACTTCGCAATCGATTATATATACAATTTCAACGATTGTCCTTATCGTTTTTTGATCGGAAGAAATCAGGAGAATTAACTTCCATTGTTGTGAATGATGTTTCCAACATGCGTCGTGCATTATCCACCAGTTTTCAGAAATTATTTGTTGAACCGATTAACATTCTTGCTTTTTTAATCCTGATGTTTGTGATCAGCCCAAAATTAACGTTGGTTGCAGGGATTATCGTCCCGATCTCGGGTATTGCTATTTTTGCCATCGGGAGAAGCATCCGGAGAAAATCTCGACGTACTGCTGTTAAAATTGCAGGGATTACGAATATCATAACGGAAACACTTTCTTCGATTCGAATTGTGAAAGCGTTTTCGATGGAAAAATATGAGACTTCTAAATTTCTCAGTGAAACTCAAAAATATTTTAAATTAATCTTCCGACGTGCTAAACTTCGTAATCTTTCCACCCCTGTAACAGAAACCATTGGTGTTGGGATCGGTGTGTCTTTATTAATGATTGGCGGCATGGATGTTTTGGTTGAAAAAACGATGACGTCTGAAGATTTCATCCGGTTTGTTCTTTTGATGTTCAGCACCATGGATCCGCTTCGCAAATTAAGCAATGTGAATGTAGAACTTCAAACTGGGATGGCATCCGCAGAGAGGGTTTATACCATTTTAGACCGCAGCCCTGATATCCAGGATTCATCCACCGCAAAAGATATCACGGAGTTCTCTGATAAGATCCGGTTTGATGATGTCCATTTTCAATATAAAGGCGAAAAGAATAAGGTATTGAAGGGAGTCGACTTTACAATAAAGAAAGGTGAAGTCGTTGCGGTGGTAGGAGCAAGCGGTGCTGGAAAATCGACTGTAGCAGATTTGATTCCAAGATTCTATGAAGTGTCAAGCGGAAAAATCACGATCGATAATATGGATATTCGGGATATCACATTGTCATCCCTCAGAGAACAAATGGGAATCGTCACTCAGGAAACGATATTATTCAATGATACAATAAAATCGAACATCGCATATGGTCTAACACATTTATCTGAAGAGAAAATTGCAGAAGCTGCAAAAGCAGCCAACGCACTAGACTTTATCAAAGCTATGCCGGATGGTTGGAATTCGATCGTCGGAGATAAAGGAGTGCGTTTATCCGGAGGTCAGAGACAAAGATTAGCGATTGCCCGCGCATTATTGAAAAATCCACCTATTTTGATATTAGATGAGGCAACATCTTCACTGGACACTAAATCAGAACTTGCAGTCCAAACAGCCATAGAGGAGTTGATGAAAAATCGAACAACACTCGTTATTGCTCACCGATTGTCTACGATTAAGAATGCCGATAAAATCCTTGTAATGGATCAAGGTGAAATCGTTCAAACTGGAACACACGAAGAGTTAATTGAAATTGATGGATTATATAAAAATTTATATCACATTCAATTTAGTCAATCGGCTTAATAGTAATAAGTTAAATTGATGCAAAATAAATCTATATTATTGAAAAAAATATTTTGTGATACGATACGTATTCTCGAAAAACATGCAATACCATATTGGTTAGATTCCTACACATTATTAGATGTTATTAGTCAGAAAAACACCGGACAATCAGGCTCAAGAAAAAATATTTATATATCGATACCAGGAGATTATTTAACGACATTGTTATCTCTCAAAAAAAAGTTTGGCCCTTTGTATAAATTTTATAGTTACCCCGATTGTTCAGGAAGACAATGGATCCCAGGGGACATAGTACGGGTCGGTATTTTTAACAGTTGGAAACGAAGAAGTGATGCCCTCAAGGTTTTTATCACTCCAAAGTTTAGAACCTCTGATAGATACCGTTGGGTTGATACTAGAAATTGCAAATGGATAGAAAGAGAGTATTTTGATCAACTGGAATCAGTTGATATAAATTCAAAGCAATATCAAATTCCAACGAACTCGGAAGGTTACCTGAGCGATAGATATGGAAATTGGCTTGATATGTCTTCGAATTGGATCGAACAAATTGATGATTTAACTATTGTAGACGATCAAACAATAAAAAATGTTCCACATAAGAATGTTAATAAAACGACCCCAACGGTCAAAATTAAATTGCATGAAAAAAAATATCATCAACGAATGAAAAATATGCTTCTTCAAACGATTGATATTTTAAAGGAAAATGACATACCGCATTGGTTAGAAGCGGGAACTCTTTTGGGAATTGTTAGAGATGGAGATTTGATCCCTTGGGATTATGATGCGGATATAGGTATCCCTGAAAAGTATGCTCAAAAAGTATTGAATCTTAGGTGGAAATTTTTACCTAAATATCTTGTGAAAAAGAAACCAATTAATAGTCCGTGGTTACCTGGAGATACGAGGGTCGTGAAAATCAAAACTCCCTTGGAAAAATTAAAACAGATCAATTTTCATATCGATTTATTCTGTCTTTATCGTGTGGGGAATTATCATCGTTGGATTGATACCAATGCCTTGAAACAAGTTGATGAAAAATTTCATTCTAAATTGGATACGATCATGTGGGAAGGGAGAGAAGTCAATATTCCATCTCATGTAGATGAGTACTTAACAATACGCTATGGTGATTGGCGAACACCTCAAAAGAAATATGATGCCGGATTACAGGATAGTTCTATAGCTGAAAAAGGATTTTAATCCTTAAATTCTCAACATGTTTTAACTAAATATATTTCATATTAAAAATTATTAATTGAATTGGAGTCAATAATGAAAAAGGTTTATGTAGGAATGTCAGCGGATTTAATTCACCATGGGCATCTCAACATAATAAATGAAGCGAAGAAATTAGGTGATGTAGTTGTTGGGCTATTGACTGATGCTGCGATTGCCAGTTATAAACGACTTCCTTTAATCCCATTTAAACAAAGAAAACTAATTGTTGAGAATATTAAAGGCGTTCATGAAGTTATTCCTCAAGAAACCCTTGATTACGTCCCGAATCTTCAAAAAATCAAACCTGACTACGTTGTCCATGGGGATGATTGGAAAACGGGTGTTCAACGAGAAACACGTCAAAGAGTTATTGATGCGTTAAATGAATGGGGAGGAGAGTTAGTTGAGATCGGGTATACTGAAGGGGTATCATCTACTCAATTAATTAATACGTTAAAAGACAAAGGTGTGACACCCAATGTTCGATTGAAAACATTAAGAAGATTGTTAGATGCAAAACCTACATTGAGGATTCTTGAAGCTCACAACGGCTTAACCGGGCTGATAGTGGAGAAAGCAAAAGTAGCTCAAAATGGAGGGACAAAAGAATTTGATGGAATATGGTTAAGCAGTTTAACCGTTTCCACATCGAAGGGTAAACCTGACACAGAGATTGTTGATTTTTCTTCAAGATTTCAGACGATAGAAGAAATACTCGAAGTAACAACCAAACCAATTATTGTTGACGGTGATACCGGAGGAAAGACTGAGCATTTTCGATTTAGAGTGCGAACCTTAGAACGACTGGGTGTGTCAGCTGTCATTATTGAAGATAAGGTCGGGGTAAAACGAAACTCATTATTCGGGACAGATGTTATCCAAGAACAAGATACGATTGAGCATTTTTCAGAAAAGATTAGGACTGGAAAGAAGGCGTTAGTCACAAATGATTTTATGATCATAGCTCGGATTGAAAGTTTAATTCTTAAAAACGGAATGGAAGATGCGTTAACAAGAGCCCACGCTTATATTGAAGCAGGGGCTGATGGAATTATGATTCACAGTAAAGAAAAAGACGGTAATGAGATTAAAGAATTTTGTCGAGAGTTTAAGACTTTCGAAAGGCAAGTTCCTTTGGTTGTCGTCCCTTCAACTTTCGCACATATGACCGAATCTGAATTTAAAGATTTAGGTGTAAATATTGTGATCTATGGAAATCATCTTGTTCGTAGTGCTTATCCATCTATGGTCAAAACAGCTGAATCTATTCTTAAACATGATCGGTGTTCAGAGGCCTCCAAAGATTATTGTATGCCGATTAAGGAGATATTAACTTTGATTCCAGAGGAGTATTAATGAGCATTGACCCAATACAATTCTATAATATTCTTACAGAAAAAGGGATTGATTTTTTCACGGGTGTACCGGATTCATTATTAAAGCAATTTTGTCTTTGCATTGATGATAATGTAGATAGTGAGCATCACATTACCGCAGCCAATGAAGGGAATGCGATTGCTTTGGCTTCGGGATATTATCTGGGGACTGAAAAAATACCTTTGGTATATATGCAAAACTCTGGACTTGGGAATACCGTCAATCCACTTTTATCGTTATGTGATCCGGACGTGTATTCGATTCCGATGGTTCTTATTGTTGGATGGCGGGGAGAACCTGGCGTAAAAGATGAGCCTCAACATGTTAAGCAAGGTAAAGTTCAAATCGATTTATTAAATGCATTGGACTTGCCTTATTCAATCATATCCAAAGAGGAGAAAGATATTGAAGCAAAACTTGCTGAGGGAATAAAACAAGCTTCTTTAGAAAAAAGTCCTTATGTATTCGTCATAAAAAAGGGAACGTTCAAGCCGTATCAGAAAACACCTTCATCAGCTCAGTCAAACTTGATGACACGTGAAACAGCATTGGATATCATGCTGAACTCTTTCCCAAAGGATGCCATTATTGTATCCACAACGGGTAAAACCTCCCGTGAGATTTTTGAAATCAGAGAAAAAAATGGAGAACCTCATTATAAAGACTTTCTTACGGTGGGCTCTATGGGACATTGTTCATCCATTGCATTAGGAATCGCTATCTCCAATCCGGACAGACCGGTTATTTGTATTGATGGTGACGGAGCGTTGATTATGCATATGGGCAGTCTATCAACTGTAGGAAAATTACACCCGAAAAACTTTTATCATATTTTGATGAATAATAAAGTTCATGAATCCGTTGGCGGACAAGCAACATCTGCTGATTGTATTGATGTCCCATCCCTAGTGAGAGCAAATGGCTATAAGAATGTCTTGTCAGTTGATAGTGAGAATGATCTTAAAGCCAGATGTATGGAGTTTGTTGAGGGTAAAGACTTGGGGCCGTATTTTTTAGAAGTGAATGTCAAACCCGGCTCAAGGCAGGATTTAGGACGTCCCACTATAAAACCTGTTGATAATAAAAAAGCTTTTATTAAGTACATCCGAAAGAACTAAAACCTCAGTAGGGAATAGATGTATTATAATCCAACTAAGGTTATTGAAACTAATCAGTGGATCAAAACACTTTATATTAAACTTGACGAACTCAATGTTAAGAGGCCCTTAATTATTTCATCCCCAGGGATTAGAAAACTAAAAAAGTTAGAAAGTGAATTCGACCAAAGTATCATTTTTAGTGAAATAGAACCAAACCCAACATTTGAAAGTTGTAAGCATGCAATATCGTTTAGTGAATCTAGAAATTTCGATGGAGTGATTGCTATTGGAGGAGGCTCTGTAATGGATACTGCAAAAGTGGTCATGGCATCACTTGGAACGAAAATCACTGACGTACGCGAACTCGTTAAAATAAAATCGCCATATTCACACAGAATCCCAGCAGTTTTTATCCCCACTACTCATGGGACAGGGAGTGAAGTAACGATGTGGGGAACCGTATGGGATATGAAGGAAAAGAAAAAATACTCAATTTCTCATCCTGACCTTTATCCTGATATCGCAATTTTAGACGGAACACTTACACTTAGTTTACCGCTGTATATTTCTTTAACAACAATTTTAGATGCACTAAGCCATAGCTTTGAAGCTATTTGGAATAAGAATGCGAATCCAACATCAACAGATTATGCGATTGAAGCCATCTGTTTGATTTTACAAACAATTAACGATTTTAAAGAGAATCCTAATGAGATTGAATTAAGGAATGTTCTATTACGGGCTTCCAATTTTGCAGGATTGGCCTTCTCCAATACAAAAACTGCAGCAGCACATTCTATTAGTTATCCACTCACAATTCGATATGGGATTCCTCATGGGATAGCTTGCTCACTGCCATTGATCCCGTTATTAAAAATAAACAAGCCAGCAATTGATCAAGAAATATCTCGAATCATGAATAATTTAGAGATCGATCGCTTCTCTGAATTAGAAGAACGTATAAGAGAAATTCCCGGAGACACATTAAAGTTTCGTTTACGAGAGTGGGGAGTTAAAATATCCGAACTTTCAGATTTAGTTAATCAATCATATACAAAGGAGAGGATGGAAAATAATATTACGAGTCTTTCCAAAGATCAGGTGTATAAATTGTTGGAAGAAATTTATTAGTGAACAATGAATCCTAAACCTTATAAATATTTATTTTTTGTAACAAAACCTTATTCGTTTTCTATATTAGAACCCATCCAAGAGTATATTAATAATATTGGCGGTGAAGTCTGTTGGTTTGTTGGAAGTACAGCACAGAATTACCCCGTTCCGGGCAAAAGGTTATTTTCATCTGCCGAAGTATTCAAATTTAACCCAGATGCTGTGATTGTTCCCGGGAATATTGTCCCTGATTTTTGGCCTGGACTTAAGGTGCAAATTTTCCATGGATTAGATGATGAACCAAGAGGATTTTATCGTATAACCGGTTTTTTTGATTTGTACTGTACTTTTGGACCAAGTACAACAAATAGGTTTAATTATTTAGCAAACAAACACAGGCACTTTGTTGTTCAAGAAACCGGTTGGTCAAAGCTAGATAATTTGTTTACTGATTCAAATGAAAATGAGAGCATCAAACGACAGTTGATGGAAAAATTCAATCTTTCATCCGAAAAACCGATTATTTTATACGCACCCACATTTCCACCGAAATATACATCTGCCCCGGATTTACTCTCAGGATTTGCAAAGTTGAAAAATGCACCGTATCAAATATTAATGAAATTTCATACACTTTTGGATGAAAATGTTCTGAAGCAGTATTATGCGTTAGATAATCAGAATGTGACGATAGTAGATGATACAAATATTCTTCCTTATTTACAATTAGCTGATGTTTTAATAACCGATACATCTTCAGTTGCGTATGAATATCTTGTGTTAAATAAACCTATCATCACTTACAAATCAATAGCTCGAAAAGATAAAGGGATCAATATTCTTTCAAAGGATGAATTGCATGGTGCGATTGAACGTTCGCTCATCGATCCGGATGAGTTTGAAATAAATCGGAAGCACTATTTAGATGAAATCCATCCTTTTACTGATGGGAAATCAGCATCAAGAGTTGTTGACGCTATTAGTCATATCTTGGGATCAGGGATACATAAAACGCTAGAATCCAAACCAAAAAATTATTTCAGGAAATGGCAAATTAAAAAATTGATAACAAAGTGGGAACGATAAACATTGAGTAAAATTAAAATATTATTCAAAATGTTCTATTTGTATCATAAAACGGCTTATGACCCGTTAATTGAGGTGTTTCAAAACGACCCGCGTTATGATGTTGCTTTATCCTTGACGGATGAAAACAAACGTGTATTTGGTTTATTTACAAAAAAGATTTCACATCAGTTTTTAAAAGAATTCGAAGCCCAGGGATATCGAATTTCCGATGAAAGAGAACAGTTTGATATTGTTATTGTGCCTGACGTTGTGAATGAGTCGGATTATGGAAAAACATTGCTCTGTCTTGTCTATCATGGTGTCACATTTACAAAAACGGTTACATTTAGAGAATTAAGGAAACATAAAGACAGTAAATATATGATTTTTGCAGAAGGAGATTTTTCTGTTGAGCAATTAAAAAAATCCGGAAGTTTACTTCATTCTGAAGTGTTTAAGGTTGGATATCCAAAAATGGATGCGTATTTCAACAACAAGAACATTAAACGAGACGATATCTTATCTTCACTCGGGTTAGATCCTGAGAAAAAGACGGTATTGTTTGCACCAACGTACAAACCGACATGTGCCTATGAGTTGAAAGATGCTATCTTTGAAGCGACGAAAAATTATAACCTTATCATAAAACTGCACCACTATGCCTGGAGAGGCAAATATGCTAGGCACAGTCAACATAAAATCTTCGAACGACGCTTATCAAGATACCCTCATGCTGTGATTATCCCGCCAGATCAATATAGTATCATGCCGCTTATGACAGCAGCTGACACATTAGTCTCTGAAGCATCTGGCGCAGTCACAGAATTTTTAGCAACCGGAAAAATAGGCGTTATATTTGATTTGAATCATGATCTGTTTAGACACAGTGATGGAGAACCTTTATTAACAATTGATAATAGAGAATATCTTAAAGGTGCATTTGTTCACATCTCTCATCCGAATGAACTGAGAGGGGGAATCGAAAGAGCATTAAATCCCTCAAAGGATTTGATTGAAACTGCAAAACAATACAGAGATTACTACTTCTATAAATTAGATGGAAAAGCTTCAGAAAGAGTCAAAAAAGAAATTGAACGTTTATATAGCGAAGGAACTCATTTTAACCTTCCATAACTATAATTATAAATTCTATTAAAATGAGATAAACTAAACCTTGAATGGGGACTTTCCATCGGTATCCAAATGAACTAACCTCCCATGCCGAAAAGGTTTGGCGTAACCTTCTAATATCAATTCAAGGTCATTTGTAACGCCTGTCAATTTTCCTTCGGCGATCATTGTTGCTTTTTCACCAACACCATCGCTGTAGAGTCTGACATTCTTCCCTCGAAACGATAGCCGATTATTGTAAAACGTAAATATCTTATCAACAGATTGACCTCGAACGGAACAATAATTGGTCATCAATTTATTCAAAACGTTCTGCAGCAGAAGTCGGTAATCAAGTTTTTCAGGCGCAAGAATTTCATTCAGCGAACTGATCTTCGGTGAATAAATATCTCTTTTGATGTCTGGTGTATTTTCTACGTTTAATCCTATACCCAAAACAGCACTGTTTACTGTTGATCCGGATGTTAACGTATGCGCCAGAACACCGCAGGCTTTAGCCTGATGGATCAATATATCATTTACCCACTTAAAAGAAGCTGCATTTTTCAAAGATGGAATCTCATCTAATGCTTCAACTACAGAAACAGCTGACATCGCTAAAAAGATTGAATGAAATTGCTGGATTTCCGTCCTTGGGTTAAATAGCACAGATAAATGAATATTCCCAAGTTTCGCTTCCCATGGACGGTTCCTAAATCCATGAAATTTTTTCCCCGATCCTGCAAAACACATAATTTTATCCGGTAGGTCTGGTATCTCATGAGCTGATTCGATTAAAACATCATATTGAGATTGTTCAGCGACTTCGGTGACGAAGGTATAATTCCAAGGCTCGTCTGATGACATCTCTCCAATGAATATCTTTTTAAGGGGGAATAACTTCTCCGTTAGCGATTTCATCGAATTAGATAAAGAATACTCCGGATTGAACCAGCGGATGTCATCCAACAATACGCCGGATGCATATGTTTTATCATCTGTGATTACTATCATTTATAGTTTGAATATCCAGTTTTATGATGTCAATTTATCGCAAGAAATAAAAAAAGACAATTTTGTCTTGTTTTGGTGGCATTGCATAAATTTGTTGCAATAAATTTACGCTAGAATTGCGAAGGAATTTTAACGAATTATCAGGACATATTCCCCATAAAAAATGGTAAAATCGCGATAATGAGTCATTCCTTGACTCAAATAAAGCATTAATTCATATTCATCTTTTTAATTTCATTTAATATTTTTCCAAATCCCAAATTCTACCCCCATAAAATAATAGGAGTAATCTTTCAATGATCACAAAAAAACAAGCCCTTGAATATCATCAAAATGACCGTCCAGGAAAGATAGAAGTTGTTTCAACAAAACCGTGCATAACACAGGATGATCTGTCCATGGCGTACACTCCCGGTGTCGCTGAGCCTTGCAGAGAAATAGCTGATGATCCGTCTAAAGCTAATTTATATACCGCAAAATCTAATTTGGTCGCTGTTATCTCGAATGGAACAGCCGTTCTAGGTTTGGGTGATATCGGTGCATTAGCCGGAAAACCTGTAATGGAAGGAAAAGGCATTTTGTTCAAACGATTCGCTGATATCGATGTGTTTGATATCGAGTTGGATTCTCATAATGTTGATCAAATTATAGACGCTGTTAAGTTAATGGAACCGACATTTGGCGGAATCAATTTAGAAGATATAAAAGCGCCTGAATGTTTCGAAATTGAGGAACGGCTTATCAAAGAAATGAATATCCCTGTGTTCCATGACGATCAGCACGGAACAGCCATCATTTCGGCCGCTGCACTGATCAATGCCGCTGAACTTGCGAATAAGAAAATGGAAGATCTCCGTCTCGTCATCAGCGGTGCGGGTGCATCTGCGATTGCCTGTGCTACTCATTATCTGCGATTTGGAGTCAAACGTGAAAATGTGATTCTGTGCGACAGCAGAGGTGTGGTGTATAAAGGTCGAAAAGAAGGCATGAATAAATATAAAGCCTTTTTTGCAGTTGATACTGACTTAAGAACTATAGAAGAAGCAATGAATGGAGCCGATGTTTTTGTTGGGCTGTCCAAAGCAGGTTTAATCACTAAAAATATGATTCGATCGATGGCTGAAAACCCCATTGTTTTTGCCATGGCAAATCCCGATCCTGAAATTACCTATCCTGATGCAAAAGACGCACGGGACGATGTAATCATGGCGACTGGTAGGTCTGACTATCCCAACCAAGTGAATAATGTTTTAGGGTTTCCATTCATCTTTCGCGGAGCACTAGATGTCCATGCAAAAGCAATCAATGATGAAATGAAAATTGCGGCATCTTTATCTTTAGCTGAACTAGCAAAAGAAGATATCCCGGATGAAGTGGTTGATGCATACGGATTGGAACACATGGAATTCGGTCGGGAGTATATTATTCCTAAACCGTTTGATCCGCGCGTTTTGATTTGGGAAGCAAGTGCTGTTGCCAAAGCCGCCATGGATACGGGTGTTGCCGGTAAAATTATCGACATTGATGAATACAGAGATAAATTGGAAGCTCGGCTAGGTAAAAGCCGGGAATTAATGAGAAGCATCATGAATAAGGCCCGGAAAAATCCCAAGAGGATCGTCTTTCCTGAGGGAGAAAGTGATCGTATCATCCGAGCCAGCAGCCAGATCGTCTCGGAGGGCATCGCAAAACCGATTCTTTTGGGTCATCCGAAAAATATCAAAGAAAATGCTGAACGGCTGCACATCAATCTAGATGGAGTTGAAATATTCCATCCAACTCAAAGTCCGAAACATTCCGAATACTATACAGAATATTACCGGCTGCGCCAACGGAAAGGAATGACACGGAGACGAGCAGGTGAGCTCATGAAACGAGCGAACTATTTCGGTCCGATGATGGTTCACATGGGTGACGCGGACGGAATGGTTTCCGGAATCGCGCAGTATTATTCAGATACGCTGAGACCTGCTTTACAGATCTTGAAACCCAGAAAAGGAATCTCCCGCGTAGTGGGGATGTACATTTTGGCGTTCAAGAATAAAATCAAATTGTTTGCTGACGTTACCGTGAATATGGACTCAAATGCTGAAGGACTGGCTGAGACAACTATCCTTGCGGCTGAAGAAGCCATCAAACTGGGAATCGAACCTCGAATTGCGTTATTAAGTCCGAGCAACTTCGGCAGCGTGTCAGACCCAAGAGCCAGCATGGTGAAAAAAGCAGTTGAGATTGTCAGAGAGAAAGCTCCTGAATTAATTGTTGACGGTGAAATGCATGCTGATATTGCCGTTTCGACCAAACTGTTAAAAGAACATTTTCCATTTTCAAAACTTCAAGAAGAAGCAAATGTACTCATCTTTCCGGATTTAACATCCGGGAATATCGCCTACAAACTTTTGAAACAATTGGCAAATGCGAAAGCAATCGGTCCCGTTTTACTTGGGCTGTCGAAACCAGTTCATCTGCTTCAATTCTCAGAGAGCACCGTCGAAGATGTTGTCAACATGACAGCAATTGCCGTAAATGATGTGCAGGATTAACGGCAGTAAAACGGACGGTATTTATTACTAATATTCTGAAGATTTACATTCTTCGGGTCTAAGTTGAGTTCAGTTTGTCAATCGGCAAAAACTGACGTATTTTATTTCATGATTATTCGACATAAAATACTCCAAACAGCCATGATAATATTCACATGGTTTTCTATTTCATTCGGAACTGAGATCGATAACGATGTTTTTTCGGTCGGTAAACGGAATGACGGGACTATCCACGCATGGGTGATGTTTAAAGATAAGAATGTCACTCAGCATGAATTGTCAGCCAAACTTAGCGATGCGGAATCTCAACTGGATTTCAGAACAAAATACCGTCGATCGAAGGTAAGACAGAACACGTTAGTAGATGAAAAGGACATCCCTGTAAGTCAAGACTATATTCAATTGGTAAAAGACCAATCATGTACAATTCGGGTCGTATCAAAATGGCTGAATGCCGTGTCAGTTGAAGGGACATCGGACGCAATATATCGACTGAGTGAGTTGGAATGTGTTGAGAAAATCCGTCCGGTTCTTGCCGGAAAACGAAGGGAAGACATCCTCAATCAGGAAAGGACCCATCTTTCAGCGCGAACCAGTACATTTTACGGGTCATCGTTTGCACAATTAAATCAGATCAATGTGATTGAGGCTCATGAAGCCGGATACACAGGTCAGGGTGTCATTGTTCTAATGCTCGACACTGGGTATTATAAAGATCACGAAGCGATCCAAAACGATAAGATCATAGGAGAATGGGATTTTATCAATAACGATAGTGAAACGCAAAATGAAATTGATGACCCGACAAGCCAGCATAATCATGGGACATACACTTTATCAGCTTTGGGCGGCAGAAAAGATAGTGTGTTAATTGGTCCTGCGTATAATTCAGAATTTCTGTTGGCAAAGACCGAAGATGTTGCAGACGAACAACCGATCGAAGAAGATTATTATGTCGCAGGATTGGAATGGGGAGAAGCCAATGGAGCCGATATTGCATCATCATCCCTGGGATATATCGATTGGTATCAAATGAGTGATTTAGACGGATTAACAGCTGTGACGACCATCGCAGTTAATCAAGCGATTGAAAATGGAATGATCATAACAACCGCTGCGGGGAATTCAGGAGCATCAGGAATCATTGCACCTGCTGATGCATTCGATGTGATTACCTGCGGTGCTGTAGATTCATTGGGAGAGATCGCATCCTTCAGCTCATGGGGTCCTACTGCCGACGGAAGGATCAAACCGGAGCTATGTGCCCGCGGAGTTTATACGTATTGTGCGGGAGCTTACTTCCCAGAATATTATTTGGAAGCGAATGGAACATCTCTATCCACACCATTAATTGGCGGTGCGTGTGCAGTGATATTAAGCGCTCGTCCGGATTGGACTCCGTCGATGGTACGCGAAGCGTTGATGATGACAGCTGATCATTCTGAAAGTCCCAATAATCAATACGGGTGGGGAATTATTGATGTCATGGCAGCCATCAACTACACAGGATTTGCATCCATCGCAGAGAGCGACCCTGTTCCTACTCGTTTTGCCATCACCGATCCATTCCCGAATCCGTTCAATTCAACCGTTAGTTTCTCAGTCATGATTCAAGAAGAGGGGGATTTGATTGTGGATATGATCAATATTCGAGGAGAAGTGATTGAAACATTATGGAATGGATTTGTCAGAACTGGATATCATGATCACACATGGGAATCAGATCAGACATCCAGCGGTATGTTTTTTATCCGAGCAACATTGAATAATCAAACATCGGTGCGGAAAATATCATTGATCAAATAAGCGTTCAGAATCAGAAAGATTTGAAATAATAGCTTGCCTCCTCTTTAAAATACTCTGAAATTGATAACTGGAAAGATTTCATTTCATGAGGATATTAAGAAATATTTTAGTCTTTGTTTCGATTATTTCTTTGGTCGAACAGACTACCGCTAAAAATGCTGACCTCGTTGCACTTGCATTATACGAAGGCGCAGAATCAATCCTGCTTGTTTGGGATGCTCCCGAAAATACCCTTCCAGTTCAAACGATTATTTATCGAAAAGCGGACTTTCAGTCTCCATTCCAAAAACTAACAGAATTAACCGAAGCGGTAACCCGATACTGTGATCATGATCTTGAGAATGGACATCGTTATTTTTATATGATTGAATTGATGGATGAATCTGGAGACAAGTTTGTGTCAGAAAAAGAGATTCCTCCTTTTGGCCGATTGCTGCCACAGCAAGACCCGATTGATGAAGTAAAGTTATTGAGAACAAAAACTCAAACTGTAACCGTCGAAGATGTTTATCACTACATTCTTTCATCGAGTATCAAATCGCAATTTCCTTCATTTGATCCGAAAGATACCAATGAATTGACGCATTTTATTCAAGGTCGGATGTTATATAAACATCCATGGATCAACTTATTTATACGAAATGATTTTAATCGGTACACTCCATTCAATCAACTTCAAAACCACGTATCATTCCTGTCTGAGTTAACGCAGATTTGTAAAGGTGTAGAACCATTTGTTCGGAATAAAGTATTGTTAACACCCAAAGAATGGGAAGAGAGTCTTAAACAAGCGGATATTCATGTACAAAATCGACTTGATGAGTTGTCCAATTCATTTTCGGATGAAGTTGAGTTTTATCAAACATTGCCGCCATTATGGATAACACAATTTATTTCGAGTGAAGCGAAGAACAGACTCCAAATATTAGTGATCAATCCTGATACTGATGGAGAGGATTTTGTGTTATCCTATGGGGATGAACATATCACTATTCCGATTGATCCAGTCACAAAAAGAGGAGACTCATTTTACATCCAAATTCCATCCGAATGGAAGGATGTTCGTTTAATGTCGCAGGGACGTGTTTATCAATCTGTTCCGATAACAATTGATGAAGGTTACACCATTTCACTGGATGGAGAATTTTATACAGATTTAGAAGAATCAACCGTCTATGAGAAGCATCCTGTTTGGATCAATGAGTGGCAGGTTGTGCCGTCAGAAAATCAATGGTCGGTTGAACTTGTCGGGGAGTTTAACCCTGAAACAAGCTATCGTGTTTATCTCGAAGATGAAGTTTTGTGGGAGATCAATCCAACTTATATTGACGAAACAATGTTTATAGATTCAACCTTCTCTATAGACATTTTGGAAGAGTCGTCTGCATGGATTCACTTAAAGGTCGAATCACCTGATGGTGAGCGAGTTATTGAAAGCAAATATCTTGACAAAAACACTGCGGTATTTCAAGGAAGAAATCCCGACGGCGGAAAATGGTATAACGATCAGCCGACGACACTGGGGAAATCCAATCTACTGACGAAGAATGATGCTGAAGCGGTTTTCGTCCCTGAGATTTTTGCACTGTATCAAAATTATCCCAACCCGTTTAATCGTGGAACAACGATTTTCTTTGACATGATTGAACCGGCGATGGTTGACTTGTATATCACGGATGCAACCGGCCGGATCATCGAAATTTTTCTTGAAGATGAAATGCTTTCGAAGGGTCCGTATCAGTATCAATGGGAAGCGTTTCAAATATCCAGCGGTGTGTACTTTATAACATTGGTTGCTGCCGTGGATGATTATCCTCCTGTTGTTTTCAGCCGTAAAATGATCTACTTAAAATAAATCAATGACGAACAACCAATGATAAAACATGCTGTAAAATCCATTCGATCCTTAATGCTGATTCTTGTCATTTTCTATGCGTTTATCCTCTCAGGATGTGCTTCTCATCCTGCGGTGGGATCGGGACGAATGGAAAAGGGAGAAAAGCAATATGGCTATGCCGTCGCGGCTGAAAACTTCCCGTTTCCGTATCTTTGGTATCGGTATGGAATCAGTTCATACAGCAACATTGGTTTGCGGGTCGGCGTGCCGATTTACGGTTCCGGTATTGATTACAGTAGGGTTGTTTTTTCTCGAAAAGACCGCTGGGATGTCATCAATCTAGCCATGAGTGTGAACCCAAATTATAACATGGATTTCACGTACTACAAGTTTCGTCAGCGAACGATGATGAATAAAACGATGTTGTCGTGGTGGGGGATTCGCTGGATGTATATTCAAAACGGTATTATTGACGGACAGAGTTCACGAATCGGTATTCTGCTTGGCGGAAAACCGGGAGATTTTGGATATGAGATCGGTTATTTTCACGATTTTAATTCCATGCCGATCAGTTCATTATTCGATCTGACATGGAAATATGATGATCCTGAAAATGTTGCACGATACGGTGACACACCTCATTCTGTAAAGGACTTTTATGGGTTGCCGTCGGAATATTCGCGATTAACGGGAATATCCATCCAACTATTCATGACATTGAATTCTAAAAAGTAAAACCACACAACACCTATGGACCCCAAAAATAAGAAAACGATTTTACAGAAGATTCCATCCGGATTATATATTGTAACGAGTATAAATGAAGGGAAACCTTCAGCGGCTGTTGTTTCTTTTTTAACGCAATCTTCCATCCATCCGCCTTTGATCACGATGGCATTAAGAGAAGGATCAGACATTTATAAGACTGTAAAAGTTGTAAATAATTGTGCGATTCATTTCCCTGCAAAAACCCAGCAAAATTTCACTGCTTCGTTTTTTAAGATCAAAGACTGCGATTCATCCCACATCAATTCATATGAATATTCTGTCAGCGAACGCGGAAATCCGATTTTGAAAGATATTCCGATGGTTCTTGAAGTAGAAGTCAAGGAAGAGTCCTTGATCGGGGACCACCATATTTTCATTTGTGAGGTTGTCGAAGCCATTCTTCACAAAGATGATGAAGCCCTGTGGATGAGTCATACAAAATGGAAATATGGTGGATAGTTCATTCGGTAAACTGTAGGGAAAAAATGAAAATTGGCGATTACACACTTTACAGTATAGAAACGAGCAAATTCGGGCTTGACGGCGGAGCAATGTTCGGGATTATCCCAAAACCGCTATGGGAGAAAGAAAATCCTGCTGATGCAAAAAACCGGATTGAAATGGTGACGAGATCACTTCTGTTGGAAAGTGATGACAGAAAGATCTTGATCGATACCGGGAACGGCACCAAATGGAAAGAAAAATTTAAGGCGATTTACAATATAGATACTGACTCCGTCAATCTAAAAAATAGTCTGAAAAAAGTTGGTTTGTCTCCGGAAGACATCACAGATGTGATCTGCTCTCACCTGCATTTTGATCATGTCGGTGGAAATACCGAGATAAAAGATGAACAAATTGTTTCTGCCTTTCCCAATGCAAATTTCTGGATTCATGAAAAGAACTGGATTTTAGCCAACTCGCCCGGTGAAAAAGACCAGGGGAGTTTTATGGAAACCGATTGGAAAGTGCTTGCGGAAAATGATCAGATTAGATTCATCAAGGATACGCCTGAATTTCCGGATCGATATTCACTTTTACCGAATGTTGATGTGATGATCAGTCATGGACATACAACCGGGCAGCTGATCCCGGTGATCTTCGATGGCGAAAAAACGCTGGTATATACAGCGGATCTGATTCCGACATCTTCACATATCCCGATTCCTTGGATCATGGCTTACGATATAATGCCGATGACAACCATCCAAGAGAAAAAACAACTTTTGGATTTAGCGCAGAAGGAAGGCTGGATATTCTTTTTTGAACATGATGCGAATATTAAAGCATGCACTATCGGTTTTGACGGTAAACACTTTCATAAAAATCAAATCATACATTTCAACTAATAAATTAATCGAGAACAAAGTGGCAGATATTATTTTATTTACATCCGATTTTCAACTCGGAACAAAATTATCAGAGGCGATCATTCAATTGGATAAAAGCATTATTTTTGCCGATAATAAAGCTGACTGGAGTACGCAGATCACATCCGATACTAAAGCAGTGATTCTGGATTTGGATGACCCCGGTTATGGAACGGTATCTCATGTTTCATCCTTATGGCGAATCAATAAAGAAATGCTGATCATCGGCGTGATGTCGAAGGTTCAAAAGCTCCTCCATGACAAGCTTCGTTCCGCTGGATGTGGATTCATTTTACCCCGATCTTCTCTGGTGAAGAATCTTCCGTCTTTATTAAAAGATATTTAATGTATGAGAGAATCTTTTCAAAAGACGAAAAACCGCGCAAGAATCGTTTTAAACCGTCTGCAGCAGCATTATCCGAGCCCCAAGGGATCGCTGTCATATTCCTCGGCGCATGAGCTGCTTGTTGCGACGATCTTATCTGCACAGTGCACGGATAAACGTGTGAACATGGTTACTCCGGCACTCTTTGAAAAATATCCATCTCCAAAGGATTTTGCTTTTGCCAATTTTGAAGAGTTAGCAAAGGATATCCATTCCTGCGGATATCATAATCAAAAAGCAAAAAGCATCATTGCGTCCAGTCAGCAAATTTTAGATAAACACGGGGGAGAGGTCCCTGATAACGTAGAGGAAATGGTTGCACTGCCCGGTGTGGGACGAAAAACCGCCAATTGTGTACTGGGACAATGGTTTGGGATCCCTGCCATGGTGATTGATACACACATGGTTCGGATCATGAATCTATTGGAATTCACGCAATCGAAAGATCCAAAAAAGATCGAGCAAGAAATGATGGATCTGTTTCCTGAAAAATATTGGGTGTCTCTTACGCATATGGTCATTGAACACGGAAGAAATATTTGTATTGCAAGACGCCCTGATTGCGATAATTGCCCCTTATATGATATGTGTCCGTCCGGCGGTTACAAAAAATAATTGTCCGAATATATTAAAAAGTATTTATTGTTTTTTCAGGTGATGAATACAAAGTAAATTTTTCGGCTGTATTCAAAAGAATTACACGAATTAAATCATGTCAAAAACTCACATTACAAAAGTGTATCATTATTGTGCGGCTCATCAATACTATAACGATGCATGGGATGAAGTAAAAAACCGAGAAGTATTCGGAATTGATTCTCAAATCCACGGACATAATTATGAACTGCATATCACCGTATCGGGAAAAATGGATCCTGACACCGGCTGGATTATTGACTTAGACAAACTGAATACGATTGTAAAAAAGAATGTTTTAGATGTCTTCGATCATGCGCAGGTTGAAAAAGACATTCCGTGGTTCAAAGGGAAGCAACCCTCTTCTGAGAATATGGTGAAATTTATTTGGCATGAAATAGCCAAAGACTTGACGGATGCTGAGTTAGTTCGGGTCCGCCTGCACGAAACCCCAACCATTTACACGGATTATTACGGATGAAAACTGACTTTACAAATCGACTCTATTTAATTTTAAGCGGGATTTTTATTGCATCGCTTATCACATGCAATTTAATCTTTCAAAAATTCTTTACTTGGACTCCTTTCGGATTGTACACTTTTGAACTTTCTGTGGGGATATTAGCCTATCCGGTTACTTTCTTAGTAACGGATTTGATATCAGAATTATACGGAAAAAAGAAAGCAGATCAAGTAGTCATATCCGGTTTTGTTGCCAGTGTTTTTGTCATGCTGGTTGTCTTAGTCGCCGAAGCGGTACCGCAAACCGTTTGGTCACCGGTCTCCAGTGATTTATTCACAAAAGTTTTCGGATTGTTCGGTCCGGCTGTTTTTGCATCTATGGCTGCATATTTATTGGCTCAGTTCATTGATATTCGGATGTTCCATTTTTGGAAAAACCTTACGAAGGGGAAACATCTTTGGCTTCGGAACAATGCTTCAACTATCGTTTCACAGCTTGTCGACACTGCAACCGTTATTTTACTTCTTTGCATGACCGGGGTTGTCGATTGGGTACGGTTCCCAGGGCTGTTGGTTAACGGATTCCTATTCAAAGTATTGATTGCGTTGTTTGATACACCTTTATTCTATTTGGGTGTCTGGGCGTTGAAACCTAAAATCCATGAAGACCCGGATGAAGAAACTTGGGAAGAAAATTAATAGAAAGAAACGTTTCATGATGATTGATCGTAAAGAGCTTGAGCAATCTATAACAAAACTTCTAACGGAAATTGGTGAAGATCCTACACGCGAAGGATTGATTCGCACACCCGAACGAGTGGCCAAAGCCTGGGAATATTTCTCAAAGGGATACCGTTCAGATTTAACAGAAATAGTGAACGGAGCCATTTTTCATGAAGACATCAGCGAGATGGTGGTGGTCCGTGATATTGAGTTTTTTAGTATGTGTGAGCATCATCTCCTTCCATTTTTTGGAAAAGCGCACGTGGGATACATCCCGAATGGGAAGATTATTGGTCTATCTAAAATTCCGAGGATTATTGAAATGTTTTCCCGGAGGCTCCAACTTCAGGAACGAATCACGCATCAGGTCGCGAACACATTGAAAGATCTTTTGGATCCGGTGGGAGTTGCCGTTGTTATTGAGGGCAGACATTTGTGTATGCAAATGCGCGGTGTCGAAAAGCAAAACAGCTATGCAACATCCTCTGCTATGCTCGGTGAGTTTCACGATGATTCTGAAACCCGCGCTGAGTTTTTAAGTATCATTGGATTAAAAAATATTTAACCGAATGAAACTTTATTACGATCATGGATAAGTTTGATCTAATTATTATTGGTTCCGGGCCCGGCGGATATGTCGCTGCCATACGCGCTGCTCAGCACGGAAAAAAAGTTGCTGTTGTTGAATCCGATGATCTCGGCGGCATCTGTTTAAATTGGGGGTGTATCCCGACCAAAGCCCTTTTAAAAAACGCTGAAATATATGAATCCGTTAAAAATGCGAAAAAATACGGAATCACGGTTGAAGATATTTCGATTGATTGGCAGAAAAATATAAAACGATCACGGGATGTCACAAAAAAACTGTCTCGCGGGATTGAATTTCTGTTTAAAAAGAATAACGTCCATTGGATTAAAGGGCGCGGAAAATTAAAAGGTGCCCAAACCGTGGAAGTAACCAATGGTGAAACTTCTATCAATTTCTCAGCCGATCACTTCATCATTGCCACGGGTGCAAGAACAAAATGGTTCCCCGGAATGGAACCGGACGGGAACACGATCATCACTTCAAAAGAAGCATTGGTTTTGGATGAGCAGCCGGAGAGTATCGCGATCATTGGCGCAGGAGCAATCGGAGTTGAATTTGCCTATTATTTTAATGCGATGGGAACTCACGTCACATTAATTGAAGCACTGCCGTCGATTTTGCCCATTGAAGATGAAGAAATCTCTAAAGAATTGGAACGCACCTTCAAAAGACGGAAGATCAAGATTCAAACCGATTCGGTTGTGAAATGCATTGAAAAAACTCAGACCGGAGCGAAGATCCAGCTTCAAAATGGTGACATAATCGAAGCAGAAAAAGCACTGGTCGCCGTGGGCGTAAGAGGAAATGTAGAAGACATTGGGTTGGAAAATGCCGGAATCAGTACCAAAAACGGATGGATTAAAACCAATGACTTCATGCAAACAAATTGTGAAAGTATTTATGCGATCGGAGATGTAACCGGCCCACCGTGGTTGGCTCATGTCGCTTCCGCCGAAGGGATGGTTGCTGCAGATCATTTGGCAGGATTGAATCCGGAAAAACTGAATTACGAACAGATCCCGGGATGTACCTATTGTAAGCCGGAAGTCGCTTCGATCGGATTGACTGAAAAAGCTGCTATAGAATCCGGTCTTGATATCCAAGTAGGTCGATTTCCGTTCCGTGCTTTGGGCAAAGCCGCAGCCATCAATGAATCCGATGGATTTGTGAAAATTATTTATGAAGCAGAGTCCAAAAAGATGATCGGATGCCATATGATCGGTGCCGGAGCGACGGACTTAATCGCTGAAGCCGGCATAGCTGTTCAAACAGAATTAACCTATTTGGATGTGTTAAAAACCATACACGCACATCCCACTCTATCCGAAGCGATCTTAGAAGCCACAGCCGATTCACAGAATGAAGCGATCCACATTTAGTGTGTCGGTAATCGCCTGCTTTTTTCATTTACTAACCCGATTTTATGCTCGATAATCATCATCCTATTATTATCAAGGATTTAGGTCGGCTTCCTTATCTTGAAGCCTGGGAGATTCAAAAATCCCTGTTCAAAAAACGAATGGAAGGGAAAGCTCAAGATACACTTCTTCTGGTGGAACATGATCCGGTTTACACTCTGGGTAAAAATGCAGATGCCGTTCATTTGTTGGAATCCAGATCTCAATCAGCGCAAGTGATTCAGGTTGATCGTGGCGGAGATGTAACCTGGCATGGACCGGGGCAGATTGTAGGGTATCCGATTTTAGATCTGCGTCCGTATAATTTGAATGTGAAATCTTATGTGAATACACTGGAAGAAGTTATAATTCGGTCATTAGACAAATTGGAGATTAAATCCCAGCGGAAGCAAAAATTCCCGGGAGTCTGGGTCGGTGATGAAAAAATTGCAGCATTGGGTGTGAAAATATCTCGACGGATCACCATGCACGGTTTTGCGTTAAATGTCCATCCGGACCTGTCTTATTATTCCGGAATGATCCCTTGCGGCATCTCTGAATTTGGTATCACTTCCATTGAAAAGACTTTGAAAAAACATATAGAAATGGAAAGGGTCAAAGAGATCGTTGCCAATGAAATGAACCGGAGTTTTTCCAAACTCAAGGACTTAGGTTCATGAAAATACACTCAAAACCAACAGTTGGAAAACCCAGAATACGGCTGTCGCAAAGTCAAGATTATCGTTTTGTCAAGAATGTGGTCGAGCAACACAGTTTGAATACCGTTTGCGAGGAGGCTCGCTGCCCGAATATTCATGAATGCTGGGATCGCCGAACAGCAACCCTGATGATTTTGGGAGATATCTGTACACGATCTTGTCAATTTTGTTCGGTAAAAACCGGGAAGCCTTTACCGCCGGACGAATCAGAACCCCGTCAAACGGCTATGGCGGTAAAAGAGATGGGATTACGCCATGTCGTGATCACATCCGTAGATCGGGATGATTTAAAAGGAGATTATGGTGCCGAAATTTGGGCAGAGACGGTGCGGCAAATTCATCAATACAATCCCGAATGTACGGTCGAGGTTTTGACACCTGATTTTCAAGGAGATGAAACGGCTCTTCGTAAGGTATTCAACAGTCAGCCGGAAATATTTAGTCATAATGTCGAATGCGTAGAGCGGATCAGCCGTCAAGTTCGAGCACAGGCAAATTGGAAAAGAAGTCTGAATGTGTTGAGATTCGCTTCAGAATTTGGTTTGGTCACCAAAACCGGAATGATGCTCGGACTCGGAGAAACGAAAGAGGAAGTTATTTCGACAATGGAACAATGTGTCGAGGTTGGTGTTTCGATCTTTACTTTGGGGCAGTACCTCCAGCCGACAAAACATCATTTGCCCGTTGAACATTATATCCCTGAAGAAGAATTCAGTGCGTATAAAATTATTGGACTCGAACTTGGTTTTTCAGTTGTAGAATCGGGTGCTTTGGTAAGAAGTTCATACCATGCAGATGCCCAGGCTAAGCAGATCTTATCCGCCCAGTAGAATGTATTTTACCATAACTTCTGCCAAATTAACATAGTTGCTATGACAGGCTATCATAGAAATAGTTTTGGCATATTAATTGAAAGAGTAGATTTATACATATTTAAGGAAATAAAATGACCGAAGAAGAAAAAACATATCCAACCGAAACAGAAGCAAAGAATTATCCAGTCATGCCGCTGCGGAATACGGTACTTTTCCCGCAGCAGGTGATTCCCATTTATATCGGCAGGGAAAAATCTCTAAAATTGATCAATGATCTAGACCCTGAGCATAAATACATTGTCGTCGTGGCTCAGGAGGACGGTTCGATTGAAGACCCTGAAAAAGAGGATCTATACTCTTATGGAACCTTATCGATGGTGTTAAAAGTCTTCGATATGCCTGACAACAGCAAATCCGCTATTGTTCAAGGTGTAGAGCGGGTAAAAATTCTATCATATGTGAAAGATGATCCTTATTATGTTGCCGTTGTGGACAAAGTGCATGACGAACCGATCAAAGACATGATCACCATTGATGCCTTAACCAACAATCTTAGAAAGATATTTCTGGAACTCGTCAACGTAGCGCCAAACTTGACGGAAGAACATTCCGGGATGCTCAATAATATTCAAAAACCGAATCGACTGGCTGACCGGGCTATATCCCTGCTGACCGTTTCAAACGGGGAAAAGCAAACCATCCTTGAAGAATTGAGTATAAGAAAACGAATCGAAGGAACGATCAATATTATTCAAAAAGAGATCCAGCGGATCAAATTGGGTGAAGAGATTCAGAGTGAAGTGCAGGATGAGATCTCTAAATCCCAGCGGGAATATTATTTGAGAGAACAATTGAAAGCGATCCGGAAAGAATTAGGCGAAGACGAAGGTTCGGTTGAACTTCAAGAATTGGAGAAAAAAGTCCAAGCTGCCAACATGAGCGAGGAAGCGAAAAAAGTAGCCATGAAGGAATTAGACCGGCTCACAAAAATTCCGACACAATCTCCGGAGTATTCTGTTGCCCGTACCTATGTGGAATGGCTCGCTGACCTTCCGTGGGATGTGACTTCAGAAGATAAGATCGATATTAAAAAGTCGAAGAAAATTCTCGATGAAGATCATTACGGATTAGAACGGGTTAAAGAACGGATCATCGAATATTTGGCGGTACGTTCCTTAAAGCAAAAAAAGAACCCGGATAAACCGGTTCGCGGTCCGATCTTATGTTTTGCCGGCCCTCCCGGAGTTGGAAAAACATCCTTGGGGAAATCCATTGCGCGATCTATGGGGCGGGAGTTCGTTCGTTTATCATTAGGCGGCGTGCATGATGAAGCCGAAATTCGCGGACATCGCCGTACCTACATCGGAGCTTTACCCGGAAGAATCATCCAATCTTTGAAAAAAGTCGGAACCAACAACCCGGTATTTATGCTGGATGAGATCGACAAACTTGGGAAAGATTTTCGAGGGGATCCATCTTCTGCCATGCTTGAAGTGCTGGACCCTGAACAAAATTCCACATTCAGCGATCATTACCTTGAGGTCGATTTTGATCTGAGCAACGTGATGTTCATTTCGACCGCCAATTACCGAGATGCCATCCCGCCGGCATTGAAAGATCGTATGGAGATATTGGACTTTTCCGGATATATCGAAGATGAAAAAGTGAATATTGCAAAAAGGCATTTGATTCCGAAGCAGGTGGAAGAAAACGGATTAGATGAAAAATCTGTGACACTGGATGATGGTTCGATTAAAGAATTGATCCGCTCTTATACGCGGGAAGCCGGTGTGCGGAATTTGGAACGGGAAATCGCCAACGTCTTACGAAAAGTCGCTTTGGAAACAGTGGAAAAGAAAACCAAGAAAACCCGCGTGACAAAAACCAAAGTTTCTGATTATCTCGGTGCGCCAAAATTCTATTCTGAGATAGCAGAGCGGGCAACGAAACCCGGTGTTGTAACCGGACTAGCCTGGACAGCAGCCGGAGGAGATATCCTCTTTATCGAGTCATCCAAAATGCGAGGGAAGGGCGGATTAACTCTAACCGGACAGCTGGGCGATGTGATGAAAGAATCGGCTACAGCCGCACTGACATATGTCCGATCTCATACGGAATTATTAGGGCTGCCGGAAGATTTCCATGAAAAAACAGATGTTCACGTACACGTACCTGCTGGTGCCATCCCGAAAGACGGTCCGTCTGCCGGTGTCGGAATGTTCACATCGCTGTTATCGTTGTTTACCGGATATCCGGTAAAAACCGGTGTGGCGATGACCGGTGAGATCACTCTGCGCGGAAACGTACTTCCGATCGGCGGGGTAAAAGAAAAGGTAACTGCCGCTCATCGTTCAGGGATTAAAACAATTATCTTACCGGATCACAATCGAAAAGATCTTGAAGAAATTCCTGAACACATCAAGAAAGATCTCACCTTCCATTTTGCGAAGGAGATCATGGATGTGATTGAGGTGGCCATCCCGCAAGTAAAAAAAAACAAAAAAAGCTAAGGGGAAAACAGAAAAAAGTTCGTAAAATCTCCACCGATTTTTAGGCTTCGGGCGATTAGCTTCCGCCTTCGTCTTGATAGACTACGTCGGACGGGCGCTTCGCTAATCGTAAAGTGGTTTTTGGTTATTTGATATTAATTTGGGGCGATTAGCTCAGCTGGTCAGAGCGCCTGCCTTACAAGCAGGATGCCGGCGGTTCGAATCCGTCATCGCCCACCAAGACAGGTTCGAACTCCTGTCAAATCAGATAGCCACTGAAAC
>CAYQZV010000020.1:0-40946 GCA_964422145.1 uncultured bacterium
ACCGTGGGTGCCGGTGTTGTGACTGAAATTGTTGAATAAGGAACCAATTCGTGGCTGGAAATAGTAAAAGAGCAATTATTCGTATAGAAAGCACAGCCGGAACAGGCTACCGCTATACGATCATGAAAAGCAAGCGTCTGCACCCGGAGCGTGTTGAATATAAAAAATACGACCCGATTGTGCGGAAGCATGTGATCTTCAAAGAAACAAAATAATTAATCTTTGAATCAAAGATACATAGGAGCGTAGCTCAACTGGCAGAGCACCGGTCTCCAAAACCGGGGGTTGCGGGTTCGATTCCTGCCGCTCCTGCACGAGAACGAGATTCTAAAGAAAAAGAGACAAATAAAACATGATTAAGAAAATTAAACAATTTTTTCAAGACGTCGAATTGGAAATGAAGAAAGTATCCTGGCCGACATGGGATGAATTAAAAGGTTCAACATATGTCGTCCTGACTCTCGCATTAATGCTTGCGGTATTTCTTTTTGTTGTGGACTTAATCTTAAACCGTTTAATGAATATTATTTTATAGCACTATGGATTGGTACTCATTACGCGTTATTTCCGGTAAGGAAGTAAAAATTAAAGATTTGATCGAGACTGAGATCGAACTGTCTGATATGCAGGAGAGCATTCCTGAAATTCTTGTCCCAACCGAAAACATTGTAGAAATGAGAGACGGTAAAAAGAAGGTAAAGACGAAAGTGTTTTACCCGGGGTATGTTCTGATCAAGATGGATATGAATAAAGAAACTCAGTATTTGATTGAAAATATTAACGGTGTCATCAACTTTATCGGATCGCAAGGCAGACCTGAAGCATTGAAACCCGAAGAGATCAATCGGATCATCGGTGTGGTTGAAGGTGCAGACGGACGTGAAGTCGTTGATGTTCCGTTTAAAGTAGGGGATGCGATAAAAGTTGTTGATGGTCCCTTCTCTGATTTTTCCGGATTCGTTCAAGAAGTCAATAAAGATAAACAAAAATTGAAAGTGTCGGTGAGCATCTTTGGAAGACCGACTCCAATTGAACTCGATTTTTTACAAGTTGAATTAGAAAAATAGGCTTAAGAATTATGGCAAAAAAAGAAATTGGATTTATTAAGTTGCAAATACCTGCGGGAAAAGCAAATCCTGCACCTCCAGTTGGTCCGGCATTAGGTCAGCATGGTGTGAATATTATGGAATTTTGTAAATCATTTAATGCAGCCACACAAGATCAGCCAGGAATGATTATTCCGGTTGAAATTACTGTTTTCGCGGATCGGAGTTTCAAATTTATCACAAAGACTCCTCCAGCGTCAACATTGATTTTAAAAGCAGCAAAACTCAATAAAGGATCGGGAGTACCAAATAAAGAAAAAGTTGGAACGGTTACCGTCAAAGATCTGGAAGAAATTGCCCAGCTTAAAATGAAAGATTTAAACGCCAATACGATAGAGAGTGCTGTAAGAATGATTCGCGGTACGGCTGTCAGTATGGGAATCCTAGTGTCGGAGTAATTACAGATGAAAATTTCAAAAAATAAAAAAACAGTTTCACAAAGTTTTGACCGGATGACCTATTATCCACTGGATAAGGCAGTAGAACTTGTCAAAGAAGCATCGTTTGCTAAATTTGATGAAACCGTTGAAGCTCACATTAATTTAGGTGTGGACCCTCGGCATGCTGATCAAAATATTCGTGTAACAACCGGTCTACCTCATGGAACCGGAAAATCCGTTAAAATTTTAGTTTTAACCCGCGGACCGAAAGAAAAAGAAGCGGCTGAAGCTGGCGCAGATTTAGTCGGGAACACCGAATTTTTGGATAAGATCAAAGGCGGGTGGGCTGATGTAGATAAGATCGTCGCCACACCTGATATGATGCCCGAATTAGGCAGGCTCGGTAAAATGCTCGGACCCAAAGGATTAATGCCTAACCCGAAGAGCGGTACAGTTACCATGGATGTTGCCAATGCTGTTAAAGAATTAAAAGCGGGTAAAGTGGAACTGCGTGTTGATAAAACCGGAATCATCCACGTCCCATGCGGTAAAGTATCTTTTGACAAAGAAGCTATTGTCGAAAATATTAAAACGATTTATGAAACTGTGATCAAAGCAAAACCCGGTGCTGTAAAAGGCCAATATCTAAAGAAATTTACTCTGTCTTCCACCATGGGACCCGGAGTTAAAGTTGATCATTCAACCATAAGGTTATAACATGCCAAGTAAACATAATGTACACATAGTTGAAGAATTAAGCCAAAAGCTGGAAAAAGCCAAGGCGGTTTATTTTACTGATTATCTCGGTTTAAATGTGGTTGACATTACCAAACTTCGTCACGAATTCTTTAATGAATCCGTTGAGTACCGGGTAGAGAAGAACACGCTGATCAAGTTAGCCGCTGAGAACAATGATATCGAAGGTTTAGACAGTTTTTTACTCGGTCCGACAGCGATTGCAATTTCTTACGATGAGCCGACAACTCCGGCCAGAGTCTTAAAGAAATTCACAAAAGACAGCGATCTTCCGGAAGTAAAAGGAATTTTATTTGAAGGTAAAGTTCTTGAAGGCGCTGCATTTAAACGTATTGCAGACCTGCCTTCAAAAGAAGAATTATTGGCAAAATTAATGGCAACACTGCAAAGCCCAATGTCAAAATTTGTAGGAACAATCAGTTCCCCGATGACCAACTTTGTTGGCGTTTTAACAAGTCTTAAAGAAAAAAAATCATAATCTGAATTCATACAGTAAAGGAGTGCTATAATGGCAATAACTAGAGCGGATGTACTAACATATCTCGAAGAAGCAAACATCATGGAGATTTCTGAACTGATTACAGAAATCGAAACTAAATTCGGTGTCACCGCAGCTGCACCTGTAGCTGTTGCTGCAGCCGCTGCAGTCAGCGAAGAAACAAAAGAAGAAAAAACCGAATTTGATGTCGTTTTGACTAGCTTTGGGCAAACCAAAATCAACGTCATTAAAGCCGTTCGTGCAATCACAAGTTTAGGATTGAAAGAAGCTAAAGAGCTGGTAGAATCTCTTCCAAAAGCAGTTAAAGAAGGTGTATCACAAGCCGAAGCTGATGAGCTTAAAGCTCAGTTAGAAGAAGTCGGTGCTACAGTTGAATTGAAATAACGGGAGACCTCTCGCTGTTTCTGATTTGCTTTATCTACATTTTCATACCTAAAAAAGGAGGCTTTCTTGGGAGCCAAAACATACACGTCGGCTGAAAGAGTATCTTTTCAGAAGATTCCTTCTATCCTCGATCTGCCTGATCTCTTGTCCCTGCAAACTGATTCTTATCAGATTTTTCTACAGGAAAATATGCTGGATGAAGAACGACAGGCCATTGGACTGGAAGAAGTATTTCAAAATGTATTCCCAATCGAAGATTCGCACCGGAACTACGTCCTGGAGTACAAGAGCTATTACTTAGCTACACCAAAATATTCACCGCAGGAATGTATTGACCGCGGTGTAACCTATTCTGCACCTCTCAAAGTGAAATTGGTGCTGAATATTACAAATGAAGAAAACCGGAATGAATATGATCAATCCATTGAACAGGATGTCTATTTCGGTAATATTCCTTACATGACCAAAAAAGGAACCTTCATTATTAATGGTGCTGAGCGAGTTGTTGTTTCACAGCTGCAGAGATCACCGGGTGTATTCTTTGATGAATCCATCCACCCGAACGGGACAAAACTGTTTCAGGCAAGATTGATCCCGATCCGCGGATCGTGGGTTGATTTCACCACAGATATAAACGACTGTCTCTTCGTGATCATTGATCGTCGGAGAAAATTCCCTGTAACGATGTTCCTCAGAGCATTAGGGTTTTCATCCAATGAAGATATCTATAAAGTCTTCGGTACGATCAAAAAGATCGATCTGAAAAGCAGTAAAGCTTCAAAAGCAGTTGGAGCAACCATCATTTCTGATATCATTGATACAAACACCGGTGAGATCTTTTTTGAAGGCGGAACCCTTGTTACCCAAGAAATTATCGATGAATTAGTTGAGAACGGGATCAAATCAATTGAAGTTGTCGATGGAAACAAAGATTTCCACTCGATGCTTTTGTTGAATACAATCGAAAAAGACCCGACTCACAATACAGAAGAAGCCTTAAGTGCTGTTTACAAATTAATTCGGTCCGGTGAACCGCCGAACCTTGAAACAGCTCAAAAGTTTATTGAAAGATTGTTTTTCAGTCCTAAGAAATATGACTTAGGACGCGTCGGACGGTATCGTTTGAATCAACAATTTGATCTGGACGTTCCGATTGAAGAAACGGTTCTGACCATTGATGATTTCATTCAGGTGATTCATTCCCTGATTGAAATGAGAAAAGGTGAGAAAGGCACCGACGATATTGACCACTTAGGTAATCGTCGTGTTCGTACCGTCGGGGAACAGTTGAAAGATCAATTCTCAGTTGCATTGAGCCGAATGATCAGAACAATCCATGAGAGAATGAATCTGCGTGAAGCAGAATCCATTACACCTCAGGATCTTATCAATGCCCGTGTTGTTACAACTGTTATCAACACATTCTTTGGGACCAGTCAGTTATCTCAGTTTGGTGATCAGACAAATCCTCTGGCTGAAGTGACTCATAAACGGAGAATCTCTGCTTTAGGCCCCGGCGGACTGACAAGAGAACGTGCCGGATTTGAGGTGCGTGACGTTCACTACACACACTACGGAAGATTATGTCCGATAGAAACACCTGAAGGTCCAAACATTGGTTTGATATCATCTCTGGCGATTATGGCCAACATTAATCAGCATGGTTTTATTGAAGCACCGTACAGAAAAGTTGAAAAGATCAAAGGCGCGCCAACTGCAACGTCGGATGTGATCTCTTTATCTGCCGATGATGAAGACAGAGTCTACATCGCTCAGTCGGATGCGACACTGAATAATAACAACCAGCTGGTTGATGAACGTATTCGTGTAAGAATTAAAGGGGACTTCCCGATGATGGAACCGGAAGACGTTCAATTTATGGAAGTATCTCCGAACCAGTTATTAAGTGTTGCTGCTGCGTTGATTCCGTTTGTTGAGCATGATGATGCCAACCGCGCATTGATGGGATCTAACATGCAGCGTCAGGCTGTCCCGTTGATGAACCCGGAAGAACCGATTGTCGGAACCGGTTTAGAAGCGATTGTTGCTAAAGATTCACGTTCAAGCGTGGTATCTCCCTGCAGCGGAAGTATTGTTTATTCTGACTCAGAACAGATTGTGATTAAAAGTGATGAAATTCCTGATTCATTGAGTCTGATTGAAGGAGACAACCTTGTAAAGATCGATCTTCAGAAATACCACCGAACCAACCAAAATATGAGTTTTAATCAGAAACCATTGGTTCGTGAAGGAATGAAAGTGAAAAAAGGAGACGTCCTGGCAGACGGTGCGTCAACCCATAACGGTGAATTAGCCCTTGGAAGAAATTTAAGGGTTGCTTTCATGCCTTGGCGCGGATTCAACTTTGAGGATGCAATCGTCATCAATGAGCGGTTAGTCCGTGAAGACGTTTTCTCCTCCATCCATATCCATGAGATTGAAATTGAAGTACGTGATACAAAACGCGGTGAGGAAGAATTAACACCTGAAATCCCCAATGTCAGCGAAGAAGCCACCAAAGATCTGAACAAAGATGGTATCATTCGAATTGGTGCTCGCGTGAAAGAAGGGGACATCCTCATTGGGAAGGTTACCCCGAAGGGTGAAACAGACCCAACTCCGGAAGAAAAATTGCTGCGCGCCATCTTTGGTGAAAAAGCCGGTGAAGTGAAAGATGCGTCCAAAAAAGCAGATCCGGGTGTTCACGGTGTAGTGATCAATACTAAATTGTTCGAAAAACGTGTCAAACGTTCACGTGCTGAAGAAAAGGTGATCATTTCCAATCTTCAAAAGAAAACCCGTGAAGATAAAAAAGCGTTAAAAACCGCTCGTGATAATAAGTTGATCGAATTATTACAGGGTCAAACTTCAAATGGTATCCGGAATCAATCCTCGGGCAGAACTCTGATTAAAAAAGGGACAAAACTGACCATCAAACGTTTAAACACATTTGATATGGAAAGATTTGATCTGTCCATCCCATGGATTGAAAATAAATCTGTATGGAAAAAAGTAAAGACCGTTTGGAAAAACTTCAAACGCGAATGGAAGATCATTGAAGATTATTTAGAAAAAGAAATGTTCAAGCTTCGGGTCGGGGATGAACTTCAACCCGGCATTCTTAAACTGGCGAAAGTTTACGTCGGAACAAAACGTAAAGTTCAGGTCGGTGATAAGATGGCTGGACGTCACGGGAACAAAGGGGTTGTTGCCACGATCGTTCCTGAAGAAGATATGCCTTTCCTTGAAGACGGAACCCCGATGGATATTGTATTAAATCCGCTGGGTGTGCCTTCACGTATGAACCTTGGACAGTTATATGAAACGATGCTCGGGTGGGCCGGAGACGTATTAGGTGTTAAATATAAAACACCGGTATTTAACGGAGCCACACCTGCAGAAGTCGAAGAAGAGCTGATAAAAGCAGGTCTGCCGGTTTCGGGTAAAACCAAACTGATAGATGGTCGAACCGGAGAGTATTTTGATCATCCGGTTACGGTCGGAAATATCTATATGATGAAACTCAGCCACATGGTCGATGATAAAATGCATGCACGTGCAACAGGTCCTTATTCCTTGATCACACAACAGCCGCTTGGTGGTAAAGCTCAATTTGGCGGTCAGCGGTTTGGTGAAATGGAAGTCTGGGCACTTGAAGCGTATGGAGCAGCACATACGTTACGAGAGATTTTAACCGTGAAATCAGACGATGTAGACGGACGATCAAAAGTCTACAACGCGGTTGTGCGTGGTGAAGATATTATGATGACCGGAGCCCCGGAATCCTTTAATGTGCTCATTAAAGAACTTCAGGGACTTGGATTAGACATCGAATTAGATTAAGGGAGTTGTATTTTGACATTCATTCAGCAGACAAAAATAGACACCAGTAGAAATTATCGTTCAATTACGATCGGGTTAAGTTCTCCGGAGATGATTCTCAGTCGTTCCTATGGTGAAATCTTAAAACCTGAGACCATTAATTACCGCTCCTACAAACCGGAAAAAGATGGATTGTTTTGTGAGAAGATCTTCGGACCGGTAAAAGATTATGAATGCCATTGCGGAAAATATAAAGGTATTCGTTACCGCGGGATCATTTGTGATCGCTGCGGTGTCGAAGTGACTCGTAAAAAAGTCCGTAGAGAGCGTTTAGGTCACATTACTTTAGCGGTTCCGATCGTTCATATTTGGTATTTAAAATCCATTCCAAGTAAACTGAGTTACTTATTGGGTCTGAGCACGCGTGATCTTGAACGTGTGATCTATTATGAGACATTTATTATCATTGACCCGGGCAAAAGCGATCGTGAAGCCTTGGAATTGATTGATGAAGAGGAATACAACGAATTAGAGCAAAACTTCGGTTATTTCGCAGTTTCTGAAGAAGAAAAAGATAATGAAGAGTACTTTAATGCTGCGATGGGCGGTGAGGCGATCCGGGATGCTTTATCAAACCTGAACCTCTACACCGAGTTTAAAAAATTAGAAGACATCATTAACACTACTCGCTCTGTTCAGAAGAAGACAGACGCGTTAAAACGCCTGAAAGTACTCAAAGAGTTCTTGCCGAACGAAGCGAAGAAGAAAATCAATAAACCCGAGTGGATGGTTATCTCAATTCTACCGGTTATCCCGCCGGAATTACGTCCATTAGTCCCATTAGAAGGCGGACGTTTTGCGGCAAGTGACTTGAATGATCTGTATCGTCGGATCATCATTCGGAATAACCGACTCAAGAATTTGATCGATATTAAAGCCCCTGATGTCATCCTTAGAAATGAAAAACGGATGCTTCAGGAATCAGTTGATGCGTTGTTTGATAACGCTCGGAGAAAGACTGCTATTCGGAGCGGTACTCGCAGACCGCTGAAATCACTTTCTGATATGCTTCGAGGGAAACAAGGGCGTTTCCGTCAAAATCTGTTAGGAAAACGGGTAGACTATTCCGGTCGTTCTGTTATTGTGGTTGGGCCGAGTTTACAGCTTCATGAATGTGGGCTGCCAAAGAATATGGCGCTTGAATTATTCAAGCCGCACATGATCAACGCATTGATTGAACGCGGACATGCTCATACGCCACGCGGTGCGAAACTGATGGTTGAAGAAAGAGACCCGATCGTTTACACGGTTCTCGAGCGCGTTGTCAATGATCACCCTGTGATGTTAAACCGTGCTCCGACGCTTCACAGATTGGGTATTCAGGCATTCCAGCCGGTATTAGTAGACGGAAAAGCCATCCATTTACATCCGCTAGTATGTGCAGCATTTAACGCTGACTTCGACGGTGACCAAATGGCAGTTCACGTACCGCTTTCTATTCATTCACAGATGGAAGCCAGGGTGTTGATGCTTTCCAGTCATAATATTTTACATCCGGCAAATGGTAAACCGATTGCAATTCCTTCACAGGATATGGTTCTCGGCTGCTATTACTTAACCCTTCCTGCTAAAGGTGTTAAAGGGGAAGGTAAAATCTTTGGATCATTAGAGGAAGTGTTAATTGCACTTGAGAATAAATCCGTTGATCTGCATGCGATTATTCATGTCAGACATAAAGGAAAATGGCAAAAAGATACTACAGTTGGTCGGGCATTGTTAAACTCGATTCTGCCGGAAGAGATGGACTTTATTGATGACGTGATCTCAAAGAAGAAACTTGAGAAGATTGTCAACGAAACCTATCTCGTCGCAGGGAATTATAAAACAGTTAGATTCCTTGATGACTTGAAAAATCTTGGTTTTACCATTGCGACCGAGAGCGGCAGTTCCATTTCGATCAGTGATATTTTAATTCCTGAGAATAAAGAGAAGATTATCGAAGCTGCGTCTAAAGAAGTAGACGGTATTAATAATAAATTCAGACGGCATGTGTTGACAGACGGTGAGCGGTACAATAAGGTGATCGACGTTTGGACGCACGCGACCAGTGAAGTTGCAAAATCGATGATGGCAAATCTTAAGGAAGACAAAGCCGGGTTCAACCCCGTCTTCATGATGGCCGACTCAGGTGCACGTGGAAGTCAGGATCAGATCAAGCAGCTCGCCGGGATGAGAGGATTGATGGCCAAGCCGAAGAAATCGATGACTGGTGGAAAAGGTGAAATTATTGAATCTCCGATTGTATCGAACTTTAAAGAAGGTCTTTCGGTTATGGAATACTTTATCTCCACTCACGGTGCTCGTAAAGGTTTGGCAGATACCGCGTTAAAAACAGCTGATGCCGGTTATTTAACTCGTCGTCTGGTTGACGTTGCACAGGATGTCGTCATATCAGAATATGACTGTGGAACCATTAACGGTATTCTCATCTCTGACTTGAAAGAGGGAGAAGAAATTATCGAACCGCTGGCAGATCGTATCATTGGAAGAACGTTGGTAGATGACTTTATTATCGACGGAAAAACACTGTTGAAATCCGGTGATATCATTGATGCAAAGAATGCTGAGATCATTACCGATAGTGATGTTCAAAAACTTCGCCTACGTTCTGTTCTCACTTGTGAGTCCAAACAGGGTGTTTGTTCAAAATGCTATGGTTGGAACCTGGCAACAAATCATCCGGTGAATATCGGTTCTTCTGTGGGTATTATTGCTGCGCAGAGCATCGGTGAGCCCGGGACACAGCTTACACTGCGTACATTCCACATTGGTGGTACAGCTACCCGTATTATTGAGCAATCCGATATTAAAGCAAAATACGGCGGAATTGTTCGTTTTACCGAAGATTATGATTTTGCAGATACCATTGATGAAACCAATTCGGAAGTCACAAGATGTATGTCTCGACATTCGAAGATTTCCATCATGGATGCAAAAAAGAAAGATACGGTATTAGCTGAATATGCTGTGCCTTACGGATCGAATGTATTTGTCAGTGAAGGTGAAAAGATCAAACCCGGAACTATTTTATTCCAATGGGATCCGTATACAGATATCATCTTAACCCGTCAAACCGGTGTGGTTGAATTGATTGATTTCATTGAAGGTGAGACCTATCAAGTTGAAGCCGTTGAAGGCGGTAAAAAACAGATGGTGATCATCGAATCAAAGAACCGGAATCTCAGCCCGCAGGTTGTCATTAACGATGAAGACGGAAAAACACTTTCAGGTGGTACAATTCTGCCTGTGAGAGCGACGTTAACGGTAGTAGCTGGACAGCATGTCAATCGTGGTCAAACACTTGTGAAGATCCAGAAAGACATCGGTAAAACACGCGATATTACCGGTGGACTTCCGAGGGTAGCTGAGTTATTTGAAGCGAGAATGCCTTCCAACCCTGCGATCGTAACCGAGATTACCGGTAGAGTAAAATTTGGAGGAATCAAACGAGGAATTCGGAAGATCATCATTGAGCCGAATGAAGGTGATTCCCGCTCTTACAATATCCCTTATGGTAAGCATGTGATTGTTCATGACGGCGACATGGTCGAATCCGGAACGCCGTTGTGCGACGGAGCTATCTCACCGATGGATATTTTGAACATTAAAGGACCTGGCGCTGTACGTGAGTATCTTGTGAACGAAATTCAGGAAGTTTATCGTTTACAGGGTGTCAGCATCAATGATAAGCATATCGAGGTGATCGTTCGCCAGATGATGCGGAAAGTTCGTATAGCAAGTTCCGGTGATTCAAGCTTCCTAGAATCTGAACGCGTAGATCGTAAAGACTTCTTTGAAGAGAATGAACGAATTGCAAATATGGTTATTGTGACCAATGCAGGCGATTCAGAACTGGAAGAAGAATTTCTGATTGATAAGACCGAATTCAAAGAAATCAATCGGGAGCTGAAAGAAAAAGAGTTAACCCCTGCAAAATACCGTAAGACGAAACCAGCGACATTCGAACCTCTGTTGATGGGGATCACGCAGGCATCACTGAATACGGAAAGTTTCCTTTCAGCAGCTTCATTCCAGGAAACAACTCGAGTTCTGACCAATGCAGCGACGGCATGTAAGACGGATTATCTGCTTGGATTGAAAGAAAATGTAACCGTTGGACGACTCATTCCTGCTGGGACAGGGTTTAAAGATGTTCAGGATATTAAAGTTGATCCCAGCGGTGTGCAACCTGAAGCAGTTGAAGCTCCGCAGGCTTAAGCTGAAGAGTGTGAAAATGAGTCAAATAATGATTGACTGTATTTCAAAATAATTAATAAATTTATAGGCTTAATTCAAAAATACTATGCCGACGATAAACCAATTAGTAAAAAAGGGAAGAACACGTGTTGCAAAGAAAACTGCGACGCCTGCTCTTAAAGGAAATCCACAAAAACGGGGTGTGTGTACTCGTGTGTATACAACTACACCTAAAAAACCGAACTCTGCGCTGAGAAAGGTTGCACGTGTGCGACTGACTAACGGAATGGAAGTTGCAGCGTATATTCCGGGTGAAGGACATAACCTTCAGGAGCACTCGATTGTTCTGATAGAAGGTGGACGTGTCAAAGATTTGTCCGGAGTACGGTATCACATCATCAGAGGTGCATTAGATACCGCAGGTGTTTCGGATCGTAAAACGAGTCGCTCCAGATATGGGGCTAAAAAACCTAAAGCCTGATTATCATGAGAAGAAGAAGACCAGAAAGACGACAAATCCTGCCGGATCCTGTTTATAAAGATCTCCAGGTTGCTAAATTTATTAATTTTTTGATGGAACGCGGTAAAAAAGGCGTTGCTGAACAGATTTTTTATGATGCAATGGACATTATCAAGAGCAAAACCAAAACTGATGGAATCAAAATCTTCCAGGAAGCTGTTAAAAACTCTACACCGCTTTTGGAAGTTAAATCCCGTCGAATTGGTGGAGCTACTTATCAGGTCCCGATTGAAGTCCCAAAACATCGTCAGTATTTTTTAGCATCACATTGGTTAATTAATGCTGCAAAAGGACGAGGTGGTCGTCCGATGGCTGACCGATTAGCGGTTGAGTTGATCTCTGCTGCAAATGGTGAAGGCGGAGCAATCAAGAAAAAAGATGATACACATCGGATGGCAGAAGCCAACAAAGCTTTTGCTCATTTTGGTAGAGCGCGTTAATGAAACCTCTCCCGCTATCCAAGGTTCGTAATATTGGTATCATGGCTCATATTGATGCCGGGAAAACCACTCTTACCGAACGGATTTTGTTTTATACAGGCCGTTCTCACAGAATTGGTGAAGTCCATGAGGGCGGTGCTGTCATGGATTGGATGGAGCAGGAAAAAGAACGCGGTATCACGATCACATCAGCTGCAACAACTGCAATTTGGGATAATCATCGTATCAATATCATCGATACTCCCGGGCACGTTGACTTCACCGTTGAGGTTGAGCGGTCCCTCCGTGTTCTAGATGGCGCTGTAGCAGTGTTTTGTGCAGTCGGCGGTGTTGAACCTCAGAGTGAAACCGTTTGGCGCCAAGCTGATAAATACAACGTTCCTCGGATTGCTTTCATTAACAAGATGGATCGTACCGGAGCAGATTTTTATCATGCAACTGAAATGATGAAAGAACGGTTAGGCGCTAATCCGTTGCCGTTAACTATTCCGATCGGTGATGGTGAAATGTTTAACGGGATCGTTGATCTTTTATCGATGAGAGCTATTTTATATAACGAAACCACACTCGGTGCTCGTTTTGATTACGCCGAGATTCCTAATGATTTAAAAGAAAAAGCAGAAGAGCTTCGTCATCATTTGATTGAAGAAACAGCGACGTATGATGAGCATCTGTTGGAAAAATACATTGCCGGTGAAGAAATTTCGGTTGATGAGATCAAAGCGGCGATTCGGAAAGGGTGTATCGACAATACATTCGTCCCGACATTTTGCGGGTCAGCTTTTAAAAACAAAGGGGTTCAGCGTTTGTTAGATGCAGTCGTTGATTTTTTACCTTCTCCGAGTGATATCGGTGCTGTCACAGGATACGATCCTCAAGATTCGGATGTTGAAATGACGCGCCAACCGGATGGAGAAGATCATTTTAGCGCTTTAGCGTTTAAAATCATGACGGATCCTTATGTGGGTCGGTTGACATATATCCGGGTATACTCCGGTGTTTTAACGAAAGGATCCTATGTTTATAACCCCAACACGGGATCGCGTGAAAGAATTAGTCGAATTTTATTAATGCATGCGAACAAGCGGGAAGAACGTGATCAAGTAGGTGCCGGAGAAATTGTGGCAGCCGTTGGTTTAAAAAAGACGAATACAGGTCATACGTTAAGTGCTGAAAAACATCCGATCTTGCTTGAGTCCATGGATTTCCCTGAGCCGGTTGTTGAAGTTGCTGTTGAGCCTGTCAGTAAAGCCGATCAGGATTCGCTGTCCAAAGCATTAGTTAAATTGAGTGAGGAAGATCCTACATTCCGTATTTTGACAAATCAGGAAACAGGCCAAACCATTATTGCCGGAATGGGTGAACTTCACTTAGAGATCTTAATTGATCGTTTATTAAGAGAATTTAAAGTCGGTGCAAATGTTGGTAAACCTCAAGTAGCATATACTGAGGCGATTACCAAATCAGCCAAAGATGTGGATCTGAAATTTGCACGACAATCCGGTGGTCGCGGTCAATATGGTCATGTTGTGATAAATGTTGAACCGAACGAATCCGGTAAGGGATACCACTTTGAAAACAAAATTGTCGGTGGCGTTATCCCGAAAGAATATATCCCTGCAGTGGATAAAGGCATTCAAGAAGCCTTGAAGAATGGTGTAATTGCAGGATACCCGATCGAAGACGTTCGGGTGGAATTGGTGTTTGGGTCTTATCACGAAGTTGACTCTTCAGAGATTGCTTTTAAAATTGCTGGATCAATGGCAATTAAAAAAGCATGTGTAAAATGCGGTCCGGTTTTGAATGAGCCGATTATGACGGTTGAAGTGGTCACACCTGAAGAATATTTAGGCGATGTGATGGGTGATATCAGTTCCAGAAGAGGAAAAGTAGAAGGAATGGATCGCAGAAAAGATGCACAAGTTATACAGGCGAATGTTCCTTTGAGTCAAATGTTCGGATACGCAACTGACTTAAGATCAATTACACAGGGTAGAGCAGTTTTCCATATGGAATTTGCTTACCACCAACAAGTTCCGGCTAAAGTGCAAGAGGAAATTGTTGAACGAATTCACGGGAAAAAAATTAACTAATACATAAACTTAGGAGTTTCTCATGGCAAAGGAAAAATTTGAGAGAACGAAGCCACACGTGAACATCGGGACGATTGGTCACGTGGATCATGGTAAGACGACATTGACGGCCGCGATCACGTTAGGTCAGTCAGCTCGTGGTTTATCGAAGGTAATGGCCTTTGATGATATTGATAATGCGCCGGAGGAGCGTGAGCGCGGGATTACGATTCAGACAGCCCACGTTGAGTATGAGACAGAAAACCGTCACTATGCTCACGTTGATTGTCCTGGACACGCGGATTATATTAAGAACATGATCACAGGAGCTGCTCAGATGGACGGAGCGATTTTGGTGGTCAGTGCAGCCGATGGTCCGATGCCTCAGACACGAGAGCACGTATTATTAGCTCGTCAGGTGAATGTGCCTTCGATTGTTGTATTCATGAACAAGACAGACCAGGTAGATGATCCTGAGTTGTTAGAGTTGGTGGAGATGGAGCTTCGTGATTTATTAAATGAATATGATTTTCCTGGAGATGACACACCGATTATCATGGGGAGTGCATTAGAAGCATTAAATAATCCTTCAGATGAAGCAGCGACGAAGTGTGTTGTTGATTTATTAGAGGCATGTGATACATTTATTCCTGAGCCGGAGCGTGACATTGACCGTCCGTTTTTGATGCCGGTAGAGGATGTATTCAGTATTACGGGACGCGGTACGGTTGGGACTGGTCGTATTGAGCGCGGGATCATTAAGGTGAGTGATGAAGTTGAGATTATCGGAATGGACTTACACAAGAAGACCGTATGTACGGGTGTAGAGATGTTCCGTAAGTTATTGGATGAAGGTCAGGCCGGAGATAATGCCGGGTTATTGCTTCGCGGGGTTGATAAGAATGAGTTGAAGCGCGGAATGGTATTGGCAAAGCCGGGCAGTATTACACCTCATACGAAGTTTAAGGCGAGTGTTTATGTATTGAAGAAGGATGAGGGCGGACGTCATACCCCATTCTTTAATGGATATCGTCCTCAGTTTTACTTCCGTACGACGGATGTGACAGGTGTAGCGACGTTACCTGCGGGTACCGAGATGGTGATGCCGGGTGATAACGTGGAATTAGAAGTAGAATTGATCACCCCGATTGCGATGGATAAGGAACTTCGGTTTGCGATTCGTGAAGGCGGGCATACCGTGGGTGCCGGTGTTGTGACTGAAATTGTTGAATAAGGAACCAATTCGTGGCGAAACAAACAATTAGAATCAGCTTAAAAGCGTACGATCACACTCTGTTGGATAAATCAACAGAGAAAATTGTACGAACAGCAAAATCAACCGGTGCAGTTATTTCGGGTCCGATTCCGCTGCCGACAAAGCGAACGATCTATACTGTATTAAGATCACCGCACGTTGATAAAAAATCAAGAGAACAGTTTCAAACGAAAATTCACAAACGTTTGATCGATATTCTGAATTCTACTCCGAAGACGGTTGAGTCTCTGATGAAATTAGATCTCCCGGCTGGTGTAGATATTGAGATTAAGGTGTAGTTATGCGCGGAATGATTGGTAAAAAACTTGGAATGACGCAAATCTATAATGAATCCGGGAAGATGATTCCGGTAACAATTGTAGAAGCGGGTCCTTGTGTTGTCACTCAAGTCAAAACTGAAGACAATGATGGGTATACTTCTGTACAAGTTGGATTTGGATCACGAAAAGAAAAACACGTAACAAAACCGATGCAGGGTCATTGTAAAAAAGCCGGTGTTGAGCATCAAGCCACATATGCAGAATTTGAAGTCGTCCCCGGATTTGAATATAAGGCCGGACAGCAGTTTACAGTATCTCTGTTTAAAGAAGGTGATATTGTTGATGTATGCGGAAAATCAAAAGGACGCGGATTTGCCGGCGTAATTAAACGCCACGGATTTCATCGTCCTCCGATTACACATGGACAAAAACATACGATGAGAGCTCCTGGTTCCATTGGACAAGCCTCTTCGCCCTCACGCGTGTTTAAGGGGATGAGAATGGCAGGTCATTACGGAAATGCAAGGACAACCATCCAGAATTTGGAAGTGGTTAAAGTCGTCCCTGAAAAGAATCAACTGTTTCTTAAAGGTGCAGTTCCTGGGGCAAACAACGGAATAATATACATCTCAAAATAATTATGAAATTAAACGTATTTAAAATGGATGGTTCTAAAGGAACCGCAATCACGGTGGATGAAACAGTCTTTGGTATTGAGCCGAATGAAGCTGTTGTGCATCAAGCTGTTGTCTCTGAGCTTTCCAATAGAAGACAAGGGACACGTGCTGCGAAAAGTCGCGGAATGGTACGGGGCGGTGGTAAAAAACCGTGGAAACAAAAAGGCAGAGGTGCAGCAAGAGCCGGAACAATCCGTTCTCCTCTCTGGGTAGGAGGTGGTGTAGTTTTTGGGCCGCATCCGCATAAACATATTCGTGCCATCCCGAAGAAGATGAAACAGTTAGCCCGGAAAAGCGTACTGTCCGATAAAGCGGCTTCAGGCGCAATCGTTGTGGTGAATGAGCTGAATATTGAAGCTCCAAGGACTAAGGCCGTTCTTGAACTGCTTCAGGCTTTAAACTTAGCAGGAAAGAAAGTTACTATTTTACCGGCGGTTGTAAATGATGCGATATGTCTATCCGTCAGAAATTTGAAGAATGTATCTGTGATTAAAGCAGATCATGCAAGTGCTTACGATTTATTAGATAACGAAGTGATGTTATTTGATAAACCCGGTTTAGCATTGATAAACAATCAATTAACATCGAAAAATTAGTCATGGTTGATTACAGAAAAATTATCATCCGGCCCATCTTTACTGAAAAGATGAGTATACTTGAAGAAACGCAACGAAAGTATGCATTTCAAGTCAGCACGGATGCAAACAAAATAGAAATAAAAAAGGCTGTTCAAGAAAAATTTGATGTTAAGGTCGAAAAAGTTGCTACGATGAACCGTAAAGGAAAATCTAAAGTGATGACCGTTCGAAGCGGCGGAAGAACGATCCGAACTCAAGGAAAACGTGCCGATTGGAAACGAGCCGTTGTCACATTGCAAGAAGGATACTCAATCGATTTGTTGAAAGGTGAAGTTTAATATCTCATGGGGATACGTACATTAAAACCAATCACTCCGGGTAGTCGTTTTGCCACACGGCCTGATTTTGCCGATATCACGACCGATAAACCGGAAAAAAAATTAACCACCGCATTGCGGAAATCCGGTGGTCGTAATAACAATGGCCGGATCACCGTTCGCCATCGTGGCGGCGGGCATCGCAGACGGTATCGTATTATCGACTTTAAACGGAATAAATTTGATATTCCGGGTAAAGTGGCAACGATTGAATACGATCCGAACCGTTCAGCCTATATCGCATTGATTCACTATGCAGATGGTGAGAAACGGTACATTTTAGCTCCATATGGGCTTAAAGTCGGTGACCCGATTATCTCAGGTGATGAAACACTTTTGAAAATCGGAAATGCCTTGCCGTTAAAAGTCATCCCAACCGGTTTGTTTGTGCACAATATTGAAATGGTTCCAGGCAAAGGCGGACAAATGGTCCGTAGTGCTGGTGCTGCTGCACAGCTGATGGCTCATGCTGAAGGGTTCACCACATTAAAACTACCTTCTGGTGAAGTCAGAATGGTTTCGAGTGATTGCCGAGCTACATTAGGCCAGGTCGGAAATCGTACACATGAACAAGTTGTCTCAGGAAAAGCCGGAAGAACACGTTGGTTAGGCCGTCGTCCTAAGGTGAGAGGTGTTGTAATGAACCCGGTAGACCATCCGATGGGTGGAGGAGAAGGTAAAACATCTGGTGGACGTCATCCGACAACTCCATGGGGTAAGCCGACCAAAGGATATAAAACTCGGAACCGGAATAAGAAATCCAATGAAATGATTGTAAAGAGGAGAAAATAGGATGGCACGGTCACTAAAAAAAGGACCTTATGTGGATCCTAAACTGTTAAAAAAATTAGGCGTAATGAATAACAGCGGGAAAAAACGTGTGGTGAAAACATGGTCACGCCGATCGATGATCACACCGGAATTTGTCGGGCATACACTAGCCGTGCATAACGGAAATAAGTTTATCCCTGTCTTTATTTATGAAAACATGGTAGGTCATAAACTCGGAGAGTTTGCTCCTACAAGAACTTTTAGAATGCACTCAGGTGACAGGAAGAAAAAATAATGGAAGCTACTGCACACGCAAAACATATTCGGCAATCTCCAAGAAAGATACGAAAAACGTTGGAGTTGATCGACGGGATGAACGTTGGTTCTGCTCTTAATGTACTGCATTTTTCAAAAGAAAAAGCTGCAACCGTGATTGAAAAAACGCTTCACTCAGCTGTAGCTAACTTTATGAATAAGCTTGAAGAATCCAATGTCAATCCAGAGACATTGAGCATTAAAGAAACTTATGTCAATGGCGGACCGCCGTTAAAAAGATTCCGCGCCTCTGCGATGGGACGTGCATCAAGAATTCGTAAACCATCAAGTCATTTAACTATTGTCCTAACGGACACGAACGCGTAGGAGGATTGTTTGGGACAAAAAACACATCCAGTCGGATTTAGACTAACGGTTAATAAAGCTTGGCAGTCCAATTGGTTTGCTTCAAAAAAGCAATTTAAGCATGAGCTGGCCGAAGATGTACAAATCAGAAAATATTTGAAACACCGTTTACCTAATGCCGGTGTATCTAAAATTGAAATTCGCAGGACATCTAAAGTTGTTGCGGTTACGATTCACACAGCCAGACCGGGGATTGTTATCGGAAAAGGCGGTGAAGAAGTAAAACGTCTGAAAAAAGAAGTCAAACAGTTAACGAAAAAAGATGTTCAGATTAATATTTCTGAAGTAAAACGTCCGGAATTAGATGCGGCTCTTGTTGGTGCAAATATTGCTCATCAATTGGTGAAGAAGATTTCTTACAGACGCGTTGTAAATAAAACGATTCAATCCACGATGAGAATGGGAGCGCAAGGTATTCGTATAAACGTTGCCGGGCGATTAGGCGGAGCGGAGATCGCTCGAAGTGAAAAATTTATGGATGGGAGTGTCCCGCTGCATACGTTAAGATCAGATATTGATTATGCGCTTACTGAAGCAAGAACGACGTATGGAATTATCGGGATCAAAGTCTGGATTTGTAACGGTGAAGTGCGTGGTAAATAGATATGTTAGAACCTAAAAAAATTAAATATCGGAGACATCATCGAGGTCATAGACGCGGCATGGCCCATCGCGGGAATTATGTTGCGTTCGGAAGTTATGGATTAAAAGCCATGGAACCGGGCTGGGTCACAGCACGACAGATTGAGGCATCTCGTATTACTATCTCCAGGGTTGTTCGTAAGGTTGGAAAAATGTGGATTCGTATTTTTCCGGATAAACCGATCACAGCCAAACCTGCAGAAACAAGAATGGGAAAAGGTAAAGGAGCTCCGGAATATTGGGCAGCAAACGTTAAGCCGGGTAGAATTTTATTTGAAATCGAAGGTGTTTCGTTTGAAAATGCAGAATTGGCATTCCGTAATGCAGGTCATAAACTACCCATTAAAACAAAAATTGTTGGGCGGAGGGAGTTTTAACCAATGAAGCGTAGTCAATTAAATGAATTGAATCGGGTTGAACTCGAAACTAGACTCCAAGATAATTTGGATGCGATGCAAAACCTCCGGTTTCAAAAAGCATTACAGCAAATTGAAGACCCAAAACAAATTAGCTTATTACGTCGCGAAATTGCTCAGATCAAAACAGTTTTGCGTGAGTTGGATCTAGGGATCCGCGCTCAAAAAGATGGAGATAAATAATTATGTCTGATGTTCGTAAAAGACAAACGCTATACGGTGAAGTCGTCAGCACTAAAATGGATAAAACTGTTACGGTGAAAGTCACACGTAAAATTGAACACCCCGTATACAAGAAATATGTTAAGCGTTATAAAAAATATTTAGCCCATGTCGGATCAGTTGAACCGAAAATGGGTGACTTGGTTATAATATCTGCCATACGTCCGTTAAGTAAAAACAAACGTTGGCAAGTTAGTGAAATCGTCCGCGAATCAGTAAAAATTGGATAAAAGTCGTGATTCAACAAGAAACAAGATTAAAAGTAGCAGATAATACAGGCGCAAAAGAAGTCCTGTGTTTTAAAGTATTGGGCGGGAGTCGTCGTCGTTATGCATCTTTGGGAGATGTCGTCGTTGTTACGGTGAAAAAAGCGATGCCGAACGGAATGGTAAAAAAAGGAAAAGTTACCAGAGCGGTGATTGTCCGAACCAATAAAGAAGTACGTCGTCAAGACGGAACATACATTCGATTTGATGATAATGCCGCAGTGCTGCTGACTGAAACCGGTGAGCCGCGCGGAACTCGTATTTTTGGCCCGGTAGCTCGTGAGCTACGCGAAGGCGGATATATGAAAATTGTATCCATGGCACCGGAGGTATTGTAATATGCGGATTAAAAAAGGAATGACTGTTCAAGTGAACAGCGGAAATCATAAGGGCGAAAAAGGCAAAGTTCTTCGGGTGTTTCCAAAAACAAATCGGGTGATCATTGAAGGCGTGAATTTTATTAAACGGTCTGTTCGTCCGACACAGGATAATCCATCCGGCGGATTTGCAGAGAAAGAAGCTACCATTCATATTTCTAACGTTACTGTTGTTCAGGGCGGGGAACCCACTCGGATTGGTTACAAAAAACTAGAAGACGGTTCTAAAGTTCGTATTTCAAAAAAAACCGGCGAAGAGATTAATATCTAATTATGGCTGAAAAAACTAAAAAAGAAACGAAAAGCACGGCGAAATCAGCACCCAAAAAATCAGCTGATAAAGCACCTGCGGCCGCTGGAAAAAAATCCAGCCCTAAAAAAGCAGCTGCAAAAAAAGTTTACATTCCTTTCTTAAAGGAATATTATCAATCGACTGTCTTGAATAATCTGAAAGATCGTTTTAAATACAGCAGTTCTATGGAAGTCCCTAAACTTTCAAAGATCACGCTGAATATGGGAGTCGGAGATGCTAAAAATAATCAGAAGGCGTTAGAAAGTGCTCAAAATGAATTGACGCTGATAGCAGGACAAAAAGCTGTCGTTACATATGCAAAGAAAGACGTCTCTAACTTTAAGATCCGCCGTGGATTTCCGGTGGGTGTTCGTGTCACGCTGAGAGGAAATAAAATGTATGAATTCTTTCATCGTTTAAACTCAATCGCATTACCACGGACCCGGGACTTCAACGGATTGTCATTTAAATCATTTGACAGGCGCGGAAATTATAATTTCGGAGTGAAAGAACAGATTGTGTTCACCGAGATTGATTATGATAAAATTGATGCCATTCGTGGATTAGATATTGCAATCACTACGACGGCAAAAACTGATGATGAAGCTTATTGGTTACTCAAAGAATTTGGGTTCCCGTTAAGAGTAAAGTCCACTAAAACTGCAGCGGAGGTTAATTAATGGCGAAACGATCCCTGATTGTTAAGGCGAACAGAAAGCCGAAGTTTTCAACAAGAACATACAGTCGTTGTACGAATTGCGGCAGACCTCATGCATATATGCGTCGATTTGGATTATGTAGAATATGTTTCCGGGAAATGGCTCTCAAAGGAGAAATCCCCGGTGTCACGAAAGCAAGTTGGTAAGGAGAATTATAGATTATGTCGATGAGTGACCCTATAGCAGATTTATTGACCAGAACCCGAAACGGTCTCGCTGTTGGAAAACGTTGGGTTGATGTCCCTGCATCCAACATTAAGAAGCGAATTGTTTACGTCTTAAAAGAAGAACATTACATTAAAGATTTCATCTTTATCGCCGACGGTAATAAAGAAACCATTCGTGTGTTCTTGAAATATGATTATAAAGACAATCCCGTCATCTCAAAAATTGAACGAGTCAGTAAACCCGGTTGCCGTGTTTATGTTGAATCACAAAATATACCCAGAGTGCTGGATGGATTAGGCATTTCTATCTTATCCACCCCAAAGGGTGTTATGTCTAATAAAGCCGCAAGAAAATTAAATGTCGGCGGTGAATTAATTTGCAACGTTTGGTAAAATAGATATGTCAAGAATTGGAAAAAAACCAGTAGAAATACCCGAAGGCGTTACCGTTTCATTTAAGGATAAAGTTGCAACGGTAAAAGGTCCTAAAGGAGAATTATATCTGCCTTTAATCTCTGGGATCGATGTGAAAGAGACTGAAGGAGCGTTATCCGTTGAGAGATTAACTGACGAGAGACGGTCTCGCGCAAATCATGGTACAATGAGACAGTTGCTGCATAATGCAATTCTCGGAGTGTCACAAGGGTTTACAAAAGAATTATCTTTGGTGGGTGTAGGATATCAAGCCAATATGGATGGAAGCAGACTCAAGTTAGCTCTTGGTTACTCCCATGATATTCTTTTTGAACCGCCCAAAGGGATTACAGTCACTGCTAATAGAACAGAGATCACTGTAACAGGGATTGATAAACAGCTCGTCGGTGAAGTTGCAGCAAAAATACGATCTTTCCGTCTTCCTGAACCATATAAGGGTAAAGGTGTTCGGTATAAAGGTGAATATGTTCGTCAGAAACAAGGTAAAACGGTTGGTAAATAAGCCTTATGAGTAAAATTAAAAAAGATTACAGTCGCTTCTTGCGGCGCCGAAATCGGAGTAAAAAAACTGCTTTCAGTCATCCTGATTTTCCACGATTATGTGTTTTCCGTAGCAACAAGCATATTGAAGCTCAAATCATTGATGATCATAAAAGTCTGACATTGGTTGCAGCTTCTTCTTTAGAGAAAGACTTTGCCGGGAAAAGTGATCAAACAAAAACCGATGTGAGTAAATTAGTCGGAACGCTGTTAGCAGAACGTGCTTTGAAACAAAAAATTAATCAAGTTGTGTTTGACCGGAATGGTTTTCCGTACAGTGGAAGAATCAAATCATTGGCCGAAGCAGCACGTGAAATAGGTTTAAAATTTTAACAGAGGGAGTGTAGAGTTGGCGCATATTAATCCAGCAGAACTAGACCTAAAAGAAGAGATCGTTGTTCGAATAAATCGGGTCTCAAAAGTAACTTCAAGAGGAAAGCGTCTTCGTTTTTCTGCATTAGTGATCGTCGGTGACGGTAAAGGTCATGTCGGCATGGGCATTGGCAAGGCAAACGAAGTCATCGCTGCCATTGCTAAAGCGAAAGAAAACGGAAAACAAAACATTTACCGCACTTCAGTCATCAATGGAACGATTCCTCATAAAATTATTGGCAGATACGGTGCAAGCAGTGTGATGTTAAAACCGGCTGCCCCTGGTACCGGAATTATTGCCGGTGCTGCGGTTCGTGCTGTTATGGAAATGGCCGGAATTTCAAATATTTTGACAAAGATTATCGGTTCAAATAATCCGATTAATGTTGTCCGTGCAACAATGGATGCATTAACAAACTTGCAGGATGCTGTTGCGATTGCCAACAAAAAAGGTGTAACCATCAAACAAATTTTTAATTAATCATGAGTAAAAAACAAAAAGTATTACGAATTACCCAGATCCGCAGCGGTATCGGGTATAAACCCAAAGCCATCGCAACGTTGAAAGCATTGGGCTTAAATAAGATGCATAAAACTGTTGAGAAAGTTGATAATCCTGCGATGCGCGGTATGATTAAAAAAATTGAATACTTGCTGAAGGTGGAGGAAGTAGCATGAAGCTTGGCGAATTACAACCGCAAAAAGGCTCAAGAAAAAATTCAAAAAGAAAAGGCCGGGGTCAAGGATCAGGCTTAGGTCATACAGCCGGTCGGGGTCATAAAGGTGCTGGTCAGCGAAGCGGAAATAAACACAGGCCATGGTTTGAAGGTGGACAGATGCCCCTGATGCGCCGTGTACCGAAACGCGGATTTTCAAATCACCTGTTCAGAAAAGATTTCCAGATTGTGAATTTGACTGATATCGAGAATCTTGGTGTTGATACGGTAACGTCCGATGTATTGAAAGAAAATGGTCTGATCCGGTCTGCTTATAAACCGGTGAAAGTTTTGGGTAACGGTGATGTTACAAAAGCAATCAGCATTTCTGCATCCGCATTCAGTTCGTCTGCAAAAGAAAAAATTGAAAAGGCAGGAGGCTCTGCCACAGTTCTGTGATAAATAAGATAAGAAACATATTCAGTATCCCTGAACTTAGAAACCGAATTCTGTTCACCCTTGGAATCTTGATCATTGTCCGGGTGGGTGCACATATTCCGATTCCCGGCGTTGACGGAGAAGCCCTTGGTTCCGCTATTCAGCGTTTCCAAAATAGTCTCTTTGGACTCTACGATCTATTTGCCGGAGGAGCTTTCTCAAAGGCAACTCTCTTTGCGTTAGGGATTATGCCGTACATTTCTGCATCTATTATCATTCAGTTGATGGGTGCGGTTGTTCCGTATTTCCAACGTCTTCAAAAAGAAGGGGAAGCCGGACGGAAGAAAATGACTCAGATCACTCGTTATGGGACCGTACTGATCGGTACCATGCAGGCATATGGTGTGACAATCTTCCTTGAAAGTATGACGGCAAATGTCGGCGGTGGAATTGTTCATGTTATCCCGAATCCGGGGCTGATGTTTAAGTTCACTGCAATTGTGAGTTTAGTCACGGGCGTTATGCTGATGATGTGGTTTGGCGAACGAATCACAGAACGCGGATTAGGAAACGGTATTTCATTGATCATTATGACAGGGATCGTTTCACGTTTTCCGAATGTGATTCTAAGTGAAATTAATTACATCCAAACCGGTGTACGCGGGATTCTGTCAGAAGTTATTCTGATCGGTTTAATGTTCGTGATCGTCGGATTTGTGGTCTTGCTGACTCAAGGAACTCGAAAGATTCCGGTTCAGTATGCCAAAAAAGTTGTAGGCAGAAAAGTTTACGGCGGACAGTCCACACATATCCCGTTGAAAATCAATACAGCCGGTGTGATGCCTATTATCTTTGCGCAATCCATCATGTTTATTCCGAGTACAATTGCGACATTTTTCAGCGAAAGTGAATTTATGCAAGGCGTGATGATCTGGTTCAATTTTGATCATCCGTTTTACTGGTTTGTTTTTGGCACAATGATCGTTTTCTTCACCTATTTTTACACTGCGATCGCTTTTGATCCTGTCCAAGTTTCAACAACGATGAAACAGCAGGGCGGATTTATTCCGGGTGTTCGTCCCGGGAAGAAAACGGCTGAGTTTATTGATAATATTTTAACCCGGGTTACACTCCCAGGTTCGTTCTCATTGGCCTTTGTGGCGATTTTTCCCTACATCTTAATGAATTTCATGGATATCGGATACGATTTGGCATCTTTTTTTGGTGGAACAAGTTTGCTGATTATTGTCGGTGTTGCATTGGATACCCTCCAGCAAATGGAATCCCATTTGATGATGCGTCATTATGATGGTTTCTTATCCAAAGGAAAGATTCGCGGTCGGAAACGGATGTAATGGTACGTATTCGCAGCACACGGGAAATTCAACTGATTGCTCAAAGCAGTCAGATTGTTGCAGATACGCTGGATATGCTCTCTGAGTTTATGGTTCCAGGTGTCTCGCTGATGGAACTGGATCAACGAGCAGAAGAATTTATTATTTTGCAAGGCGCACGCCCTGCTTTTAAAGGGTATATGGGCTTTCCTTCAACGCTGTGTATTTCAGTAGATGATGAAGTCGTCCATGGAATTCCAACGGAAAGAATTCTGAAAGAAGGCCAAATCGTTAGCATTGATTGCGGTGCAGAAAAAAATGGTTATTATGGTGATCATGCAAAAACGTTTGCCGTCGGTACAATTGGACCTGAGAAACAGCGGCTGATGGATGTAACACAAGAAGCATTGATGCTCGGGATTGAAGCTGCAAAGGTCGGAAATTATGTATCGGATATCGGTCATGCGATTCAATCATATGTTGAAAAGCACGGATATTCGGTTGTCAGAGAATTAGTTGGACATGGAATCGGAACCGATCTGCACGAAGATCCTCAGGTTCCCAATTTCGGTATCCCAAAGCAAGGGAAAAAATTAGAATCCGGGATGTGTATTGCAATTGAACCTATGATCAATATGGGAACAAAAGACATCATCACGGACCAAGATGGCTGGACTGTCAGGACCAAAGACGGACAATCCAGTGCCCATTTTGAACATACCGTAGCTATTTTAGATAGCGGAACACAAATATTGAGTCGAGGAAAAAAACATGGCTAAAGAAAAACCAATCACAATTGACGGTGTCATTAAAGAGACACTCCCCAATGCCATGTTCCGAGTCGAAGTAGAAATTGGTGATACAACGCATGAGATTTTGGCACACGTCAGCGGAAAAATGAGAATGCATTTTATTAAAATTCTCCCTGGTGATGTTGTCACGCTTGAATTAACACCGTATGATTTGAGTCGCGGTCGAATCGTGTATCGAAAGAAATAGGAGAAATATGAAAGTTCGTCCTTCAGTAAAAAAGATTTGTACAAAATGTAAGATCATTCGACGTAAGGGAGTTATCCGGGTGATCTGCGATAATCCAAAACATAAACAAAGGCAAGGGTAGGAGTATATAGTGGCGCGTATTGCGGGTATTGATATACCAAAAGATAAACAACTCGCTTATTCTCTGAGATATATTCATGGAATAGGACTCACGTTAGCACAGAAAATCTGTGATGAAGCAGGGATTGCTCATGATATCCGGGTAAAGGATTTAACCGAAGAGCAGGAAATTGCTATCCGGAAAGCGCTAACAGATTTAAATATTCTTGTCGAAGGTGAAATTAGATCCGAAACGGCGATGAATATCAAACGATTAAAAGATATTGGATCATATAAAGGTCTTCGCCATCGTCGCGGAATGCCGGTAAATGGTCAAAGAACCAAAACGAATGCTCGTACGAGAAAAGGCAGAAAGCGAACGGTCGGTATGGGGAAAAAAGCAGTTGGAAAGAAAGGGTAATTAGTTGGCTAAACAAAAAGATAGGCGTAAGAAAAAGAAGAAGCGTTCCGTCGACCCGATTGGAATTGCTCATATTAAAGCGACTTTTAATAATACGCATATTACATTTACAGATAAATTTGGAAACGTGATTGCTTGGGCAACGGCAGGGACTTCAGGATTTAAAGGATCCAGAAAAAGCACAGCATATGCGGCAACGATCGCAGCTGACAATGCTGCCAAAGAAGCAATTGGAATGGGTTTAACGACTGTAGATGTCAGAGTAAAAGGTCCAGGACCCGGGCGTGAATCTTCGATTCGTGCATTAGGCGTTGCAGGACTTCAAGTGACTTCAATTACCGATATTACACCGCTTCCGCATAACGGATGTCGTCCGCCAAAGCGTAGACGTGTATAATAATTTAGGAGAGAAGCTGAATGGCTAAATATATAGGATCAAAAGGGAAATTAGTCCGAAAATTTGGAGAAAATATTTTTGGCAATCCCAAATTTGATAAACTGTTAAATCAAAAACCCTACGCGCCGGGCCAGCATGGTCAAAGCCGAAGACCGAGACTGTCTAACTATGGGGTTCAATTGAAAGAAAAACAGAAGATCAAAATGACATACGGTGTGATGGAAAAGCAGTTTAGAAACTACTTTAAAAAAGCTGAGTCCATGAAAGGCGAAACCGGTACAAACCTGCTTCAGTTATTGGAAAGACGTTTAGATAATGTCGTGTACCAGCTTGGGTTTGCTCCGACAAGACCGTCAGCCAGACAATTAGTTAACCATGGCCATTTTAGCGTGAATGGCAGAAGGGTCAACATTCCTTCATTTCAAGTGAAACCCGGAGATACAATTCAGGTCAGAGAAAAAAGCCGTAAAATTGATATTATCTTAAATGCCATGAAACGAATCAAAGGCGATATTGATCTTCCGTGGCTTGAACTGGATAAAGCAAAAATGACCGGAAACTTTCTCGAAATTCCGGAACGGGACATGATGAGTCAAACAATCAATGAACAGTTAGTTGTCGAATTATATTCCAAATAATAGGAACAAGGATATTCATACATGAAAACAGATACAGAATTAAACATCAAAGTAGATGATAACGTCCTAACGGATACCTTTGGCAGATTTAACGTCCAACCTCTTTTCAGGGGATATGGTATCACTTTAGGGAATGCTCTTCGTCGGATCCTCATGACAAAAATGCCGGGTGCTGCAATCACCAATGTAAAAATTGATGGCGTTTTACATGAGTTTTCAACGATTAAAGGCGTGAAAGAAGACGTTGCTGATATCCTGATGAATTTAAAAGGCGTTCGTTTTAAGCTGTTCGAAAGCAACCCGGATAAAATTCATATCAAATTGAACGGTAAAGGCACATTAACAGCTCAGGCTATCCAAGATGCAAGTGATCAGTTTACTGTTTTAAATCCTGATCATTACATTACCGAATTGAATAATGACGGTCAGATTGATATGGAACTTTGGCTCGGAATCGGCAAAGGATATGTTCCTGCGGAAGAAAATGAATTACTGAATGCTCCCATCGGCGTTATCTCGATTGACAGTATTTTTAATCCGGTAACGAAAGTGACATTCAACTCAAATCCGCTGCCGGGTGTAAAAGAAGATTTAGAAGAACTGACTGTCGAAGTAACAACAGACGGATCCATTTCTCCGAAAGATGCGATCAGCTATTCAGCATCGGTTATGGTCGATCACTTGAAATACATCGAAGCCATTTCAAATCCGGAGATATTGGAAGTCACAGAGAACCTTAATGAAGAAACATTAGCCATCCAAAACCTGTTGAATTCAACGATTGATGAAATGGAACTCTCTGTACGTAGTTACAATTGTTTAGTTGCTGCAGGAATTAAATATATCCATGAATTAGTTTCCAAAGATGAAGCAGAAATGCTCAAATACAAAAACTTTGGTCGTAAATCCCTGACAGAATTAGTTGAGAAACTGGACGATATGGGATTAAGCTTTGGCATGGATATTCAAAAATATTTAAACGAAGAAGTGTAAAATAGTCATATGAGACATTTAAATTCGAAACGAAGACTGGGGTTAAGTTCTAAAAGCCATAAAAAGGCAATGATGAATAATATGGCCGTGTCTCTCATTCAACATAAACGGATTAAAACCACACATGCCCGCGCAAAGGAATTAAGACGGTTTATTGAACCGCTGATCACATTTGCGAAACGAGGAGATCTTCATGCAAGAAGACAGGTCTTAAAGCAGATCAAGCATAAAGATGCTGTTCATACATTGTTCCATGATATTGCCCCTGTATATGAAAACCGTCCGGGTGGATATACACGGATCACGAAACTTGGTTTCAGAGATAATGACTGTGCTGATGTTTCGATGATCGAACTGGTTGATCTTGCAGGTGCGGTTGAAAGCAAACCTGAAAAGAAAGAATCGACGGAAAAGGAATAATCCTAAGTCGGTTATACTTCTCGTTCATGCAACGATTTATTACCCACATAAGGGCAGCATTAATTGTTGCCCTTTGTTTATTTAATACAGTCGAAGGGAATAATTATCCTTCCGGCTTTCAACATCGCGGTTTGTGGGTCGTCAGAGATGCGTTATTATCTGTAAAGTCTATTCAAAACACGATCCAGTTCGCTTCTGAGAACGGATTTAACCAATTATACGTTCAGGTACGCGGTCGGGGAGATGCGTATTACCGATCTGAATTCGAACCGGAGCCTGAAATTATGGATCTCCAATATTACGATCCTTTAGAGTATACCATTTCTCTAGCTCATGAATATGGAATTCAAGTCCACGCATGGGTAAATGTTTACGTCATCTGGTCATCCAAGGAGAAACCAACCTCTGAGAAACATGTCGTCAATTTGCATGGTGATTGGCTCGACGGGAATACAGAGAACCAAAGTATTGCTGAATTATATTCTTCCCGAGGACCGAACGATGAGGGTATTTATTTGGCACCGCATCACCCGAAAGTCACGCCGTATTTACTGACTGTTTTCAGAGAAGTCCTTGAAAAATATGATGTTGACGGTTTGCATTTGGATTACATCCGCTACAAAGATTCTGAATACGGTAAGAATAATCAGGCGTTGGAAACATACACGCATTTAACCGGCGAAAACCCTAAAGTGTTTTTATCGGCGACCAGTAATCTTTCCCATGGAGACCCGCGATTTACCCGCCAATTAACGAATTGGAGTGAGTATCGCAGAGGTGCCATTACAAATCTCGTTAAACAGACCAAAGAATTGGTTAATGATGTTCGCCCGCAAACGATTCTTTCTGCATCGGTCAAGCCGGATTTATATGCTGCTAGAAATCGATACTATCAGGAGTGGGATGTATGGATTGCAGCCGATTACTTGGATTATGCAATACCAATGAATTACTCAACATCGATCAGAGACTTTGCATCGAAAATAGAGATCATGTATGACAATATTCCCAAGAAATATCGTGATAAGATCATCATGGGGATTTCCACCTACAATCAACCCGGTTTGGATGCATTGGATAAAATGAAGTACACGCGAATGACTCAATTCCCTGGGATTTGTCTGTTTTCATATAATTCGCTAATCAAGTCACCGAATTATATCCAAGTGCTCCGCGAAGAATTAGGGAAAAAACCGCAAAAATGATGTCTTTTTCCGACGAATATCTTTTGCATTATATCTTCGAAAATAATTGTTTTGGAGCGAATAAAATTCTAACTTTCCCTGCTAAACTAGACTCGAAAATACGTGTTTACTCAACTTACAGATAAATTTGATACGATTTTTCGCAATCTGAGAGGATTGGGAAAAATAACGGATACAAACATTCAGCAGACTGTGCGGGAGATCCGCCGGGTGTTGCTTGATGCGGATGTTAACTTCCGTGTGGCTCGCGATTTTATCAATAAAGTACAAGATAGTGCTTTAGGGACAAAGGTAATTAAATCTGTGAAACCCGGTGAACAATTCATCAAAATTATCCATCAGGAATTGATTGAGCTCTTGGGAAGCGATGTTCAGCCCATCACGTTCGCCAATAAAGCACCGACCGTGATATTAATGGCTGGATTGCAGGGATCGGGTAAAACGACGACCTGTGCTAAATTAGCTTATCAGTTGAAGAAGCAAGGAAAGTCGTTAATGCTGGTTGCAGCGGATGTTTACCGTCCTGCGGCGATCGATCAGTTATCAGTGTTGGGGAAACAAATTGATGTACCCGTATTTTCAATGGGGCAGGATGACCCGATCAAGATTTGTGATCATGCAATTGCTGAAGCTAAAAAGACGCAAGTTGATGTTGTCATCATTGATACGGCCGGACGGATGCATGTCGATGAAAATATGATGGATGAAATACGCACGATCTCCGAACGGGTTTCGCCGACAGAGATTTTGTTTGTTGTCGATGGAATGACCGGACAGGATGCGGTGCAGTCTGCTTTGACATTCTCGGAATCATTGTCGTTGACGGGAACGGTTTTAACAAAAATGGACGGTGATGCTCGGGGCGGTGCGGCTGTTTCCATCACTGAAGTGACCGGCGTTCCGATCAAATACATTGGTGTGTCTGAAAAAATTGACGGAATAGAGTTATTTGATCCGAAACGGATTGTGGATCGAATCCTGGGCTTTGGAGATGTGATATCGCTGGTTGAAAAAGCTGAATCCGTGATGAATAAACAAGACATGGACAGTCTGCAGAAAAAATTACAGAGCAACTCTTTTACGCTGGAAGATTTCAAAAATCAAATCCAGCAATTACAGCGAATGGGTCCAATGGACCAATTATTAGGAATGGTTCCCGGAGTGAATAAGAAAATGCTCAAGGGATTAAAATTTGATAATCACCAAATGAAATGGACTGAAGCAATCATCAGTTCCATGACACCGGGTGAAAGGAGCAATCCGCAAATTATCAATGGTAGTCGGCGACAACGAATTGCAAAAGGATCCGGTCGTTCGGTTCAGGAAATTAATCAACTGTTGAAGCAGTTTTCGCAGATGCAGAAAATGATGAAGAAAATGGGAAAAACAAATTCGCCCCTTCATTTAGGAAAACAAATGAACTTAGGGCAATTTATTGGAATAACTTAAAGGAGAATACGATTGGCGATTAAAATCAGATTAAAGCGAATTGGAAGAAGGAACAGACCATTTTATCGTCTGGTAGTTATGGATACTAGAACGCGAAGAGATGGTGCCGCGATTGAAGAATTGGGTTGGTATGATCCAATTGTCAAAGATAAAAGCAGTAACTATTCATTAAAAGAAGAACGAATTCTTCATTGGCTGGGCGAAGGTGCCCAAACTAGTGAGGTGACTCATCGGTTACTGAAAAAAGCAGGCCTCGCGTTTCGCTGGCATTTAATGCGTCAGGGCTTAGATGAAAAAGCCATTGAAAAAGAAATGCAAAAGTGGGAGCTGAATAAAGAAGAAGCGTTGAAAAAAGCAAAAGCTAAATCAGCAAAAAAAGCAGCGGTTGAAGAGAAAGCTCCGGAAGTAGAAGAGGTTGAAACTCCAGCTGAAGAAACACCTGCGGAAAAACCAACGGAAGAAGCACCTGTGGAAGAACCGGCAGAAAAACCGCAGGAAGAAACTGTAGAAGAAGCTCCGGCAGAGCCGACCGAAAAACCGGCGGAAGAGCCTGAAGCAGAACCAACCCCTGAAGCTGAAGAAAGTTCCGAGCAGAACGACGCAGAACCAGCAGAAGAAGAAACACCAGCTCCTCAAGAAGAGAATTCAGATAAAACAGAAGAAACGGTATCTGATAGTGCACAAGATAACGATTCAGAAGAATCAGAAACAAAAGGTGATAAAGAGTAGTTATGATGACAAAGGAGGAAAAAGCTATGCAGGATTTCATTGAAACTGTCGTAAAACAGTTAGTTGATAAACCAGATGAAGTTTCTGTAAATATCGTTGAGACAGAAAAGCAGATCATTTACGAATTGTCCGTTGGAGAAGGCGATTTTGGTAAAGTGATCGGCAAGAAAGGAAGAAACATTTCTTCACTTCGTTCTCTCGTTTTCGCGATTAATGCTAAACAGGGTGGAAAACGCGCCCGTCTGGATGTGATTGATCAATAATGAAAAAACTGTTTGCCATAGCACAGATAACAAAACCTTCCGGATTGAAAGGCGAAGTCAAGGTTCGTCCGTTATCCAGATATTTTAATGACTATGTTCTGCAGAAACAGCTGTATCTCGGTGCAACCGAAGAATACAGCCGTCAGGTCACACTGAAGACGACCATCGGTGCAGGCAAACAAACTCGATATCATTTCGAAGGAATTGATACGCGCGATGAGGCAGAGTCCATGATCGGACAATTGATATTCGCTTCCGTCCCCGAATCTGATAAAATTCATTGGATATCCGGTGAACTTATTGGATTTACCGTGATTGCCGAGGACGGAAATATTGTTGGTGATTTGTCCGAGATATTATGGCTTCCTTCCAATGATATCTATGTGATTAAAGATGGACAAAGGGAAATACTAATTCCTGTAATACCAGAGATTGTGAAAGAAGTCGATTTGAAAACCGGCGTCATTCTGATCTCACCGATGGATGGTCTGCTCGATTGAAGCAGATCGCCATTATTACACCAGTCCCTGATGTAATCACAGCTTTGATTCAAAACAGCATGCTCAGGCGTGCTGAAGAAAACAAGATAGTTAAATTCTTGGTGGTCCCATTAAGGGATTTTGCAGAAGGGAATTATCGTCAAATTGACGATAAACCTTTTGGCGGAGGCAGTGGAATGGTAATGATGCCTGAACCTTTATTTAAGGCATTAGATCATTCGATAGAGTCGATGGGAAAACCTCAAGATTTGAGGGTCGTATATCCTTCTCCGCAGGGAGTGAGATGGTCTCATCAGACCGCAATGGAATTTGCGGAGGTGGACAACGTTATTTACATTTGTGGTCATTACAAGGGTATTGACGAAAGAGTTATTGAAAAGTATGTGACGCATGAGTATTCAATCGGAGACTTTGTTGTTACCAGCGGAGAATTACCGACGATGCTCATGATAGACAGTTTTGTACGATTAATACCGGGCGTGCTGAATACATTTGACTCAGCAATGACAGATACGTTTGCCGATGATCTTTTGGATGCGCAGTATTATACGCGTCCGAGAGAGATTGAAGGTATGACAGTCCCGGATGTACTGATTGAAGGTCATCATAAAAAAATTGAAGAATGGCGCAGCTCGATCAAAATGGATCGGACAAAAAAACGCCGTCCCGAATTGTGGGAAGAATATTTAAAAAAACAAGAATCTTCGGAGAAAGAAAATGAATAAAGTAACGGAAGCAACAAAAGACTATCTACGGACGGATATCCCGGAATTTGCACCCGGTGATACCGTAGCAATAGATTTTCGTGTCGTTGAAGGCGGTAAAGAAAGAATCCAGCAGTATAAAGGTGTTGTGATCGGTCGCAAAGGAAGTGGAATCGAAGAAACATTCACGGTTAGGAAAATCTCCGGAGGTGTCGGAGTTGAGAGAATTTTCCCGGTTCATACACCGATGATCGCTTCACTGTCTGTTGTCAGACGCGGAAAAGTACGAAGAGCTAAATTAAATTATCTTCGGAAACTGACTGGAAAAGCCACACGGATCACAGAGAAACGATAGAAAAAATGAACCATTCATTTTTGCCCTCAATCCGATGTTGGTTTGGGGGCATTTTTTTTCAAATGATGGGTGGAAGAGATTGAAAAATATCTATAGATTTTTCTCTGCTAAGAGTCAATATTGAACGCTTTTTATAACGGATAAATCAAAATACATATTATGGAACAATTAACAATAAAAGATCTGCATAAAGTCGAAAACCAAACGGTGTCATTGAACGGATGGGTATATAATCTGCGATCCATCGGTAAAATATGGTTTTTAATCCTTCGTGACGGAACCGGGCTGTTGCAATGCGTCGTAGTGAAGAAGGAAGTATCTCCGGAAAATTTCAAGCTAGAAGAACAGTTAACTCAAGAATCTTCTGTCACCGTGACCGGTTCCGTGAGAAAAGAGCCAAGAGCAGTTGGCGGATATGAACTTGGAGTCGAATCCATTCAAATCAATCAAATTGCACAGGAGTATCCCATTTCTCCGAAAGAGCATGGTACGGATTTTCTGATGAATCATCGGCATCTCTGGCTCAGATCGAAAAAACAGCATGCGATAATCCGTGTTCGTCATCAGATCATTAAAGCCAGCAGGGATTTCTTTGATCAGAATGGATTTACCTTGGTGGATTCTCCGATCCTCACCGCGAATGCAGTGGAAGGAACAACCAATCTCTTTGAATTAGGATATTTTGATCGCTCAGCTTACCTAACTCAGAGCGGGCAACTGTATCAGGAGGCCGGTGCTATGGCTTTTGGTAACGTATACTGTTTCGGGCCGACATTCAGAGCGGAGAAGTCAAAAACACGCCGACACTTGACAGAATTTTGGATGATCGAACCTGAAATGGCTTATTGTGATCTGGATCAGGATATGGATTGGGCAGAGAAATATGTGTCCTATGTCGTCCAATGGTGTCTTGAACAGTGTAAAGAAGAATTAGAGATTTTAGAGCGAGATACATCTCAATTAGAAAAGGTACTTCCGCCATTCCCGCGGATCACCTATGATGAAGCAGCGGAGATCTTAAAAAATAACGGAATTGATTTTGAATACGGCAGTGATTTCGGCGGGACAGATGAAACGGTCATTTCTGAGCAATTCGATCGGCCGGTAATGATCCACAGATGGCCGGCTGAAGTGAAAGCTTTCTACATGAAGCGCGATCCTGAAAACAATAATCTCGCGTTGGGTGTGGATATGCTGGCTCCCGAAGGCTATGGTGAAATCGTCGGTGGCGGGCAGAGAGAAGATGACTATGATATACTCGTCAGCCGTATCCAGGAGCATAAGTTGCCGATGGAACCATTTGGTTGGTATCTTGATTTGAGAAAATACGGATCCGTTCCGCATGCTGGATTTGGTTTGGGAATTGAAAGAACCGTTGCATGGATTACCGGAATCAAACATATTCGCGAAACCATCCCGTTCCCAAGAACATTGTCAAGGTTGGAACCGTAACGTAGATGTTTGATGCAAGAATAGCTGTCTTTGGCGGTCGAGATATTACGGATGATATCTATGAAGAGACAGTAGAACTCGGCCGATTATTAGCCAAAGAGAATTGGCTGGTCTTTTGCGGAGGGGCAGAAGGTGTGATGGAAGCGATAGCCAAAGGCGTAAAAGAAGGAAACGGCACTTGTATCGGAATATTAAAAGGAAATGATCCCAGCGACGGGAATCAATATTTATCGATACCAATTGCAACAGGGATCGGTATTGCACGTAACGCATTGTTAGCCTATAATTGCGATGCGGCAATAGCTGTCTCCGGACATTATGGAACCTTGAGTGAGATCGCATATGCGGGTCAAATGAACAAACCCGTTATCGGATACAAAACCTGGTCAATAGATAATGTTGTTTCAGCTGAGACCCCGACAGAGGTTGTCGAAAAATTAAAAAAACAGATCGCGAAAGATTAAATGGGTATCTCTCTCGCTAAAATCACGGTAAAAGGGCGGGTGCAAGGTGTTTGGTTTCGTGCATTTACTCGTGAAAAAGCAAGAGCTTTGAAAATAAGCGGCTGGGTCAAAAATCAACGTGATGGAACCGTCTATGCAGAAGCGACGGGAGACCGACCTGATTTGGACCAACTCATTCAATACTTATATCAAGGACCGGAATCTTCGCACGTAGAAGATATCGAAGTAGTTTGGGGTACAACCGATCAACGATATTCCGGATTTGAAGTTCGATACTGATTAAAAAAGCTTAATTATGAAAATTGCATTATGTCAAATAAACGTGATTGTTGGGGGTTTCCAACACAACAAAGATAAAATACTATCTTTCTATCAAAAAGCGTTAGATCACGGTGCAGATTTAGTTGTCTTCCCTGAGTTAACCATCACCGGCTACCTTCCTCAGGATTTACTGTGGGAGACCGGATTTATTGAAAAAAGTCAAACAATTTTAAACGAGATCGCAGAAGCTTCATCGATACCACTTATTGTCGGAGGCGTTCGTCAAGACGGTATAAAACTATTTAACAGCGCATTTCTCTGCAGGGATGGGTTCCTCGAAAAAACGTACGATAAAATGCTGCTTCCAACTTATGATGTCTTTGATGAAGATCGTTATTTTACTCCCGGGTCTACACCGGGGATTTGGGCCATCCAAACGCATTCTGAAACAATAACGATCGGTGTAGAGATTTGTGAAGATCTTTGGGATGATGATTATCCTACAAAAGTTTCTCAATTACTTGCTAATAACGGTGCTGAAATAATTATCAATTTATCGGCATCACCTTATCACGAAGGACGTTTGACCCAGCGTTTAAATTTGATCCGTCAAAAAACATCAGCAACCGGACTTCCGTTTTATTATTGCAATCTGATCGGCGGTCAGGATGAACTGATCTTCGATGGGGAATCATTAGCCATTGACGGAAGTGGAGAGATCATTTCCATCGGGAAACCGTTTGAAGAAGATTTGATCTTGATCGATACAACCTCAGATCAACGGACTCAAAAACCCGATTTGTGCCGCGAGGAAAAAATCTATCGGGCACTTTGTTTGGGTGTGAGTGATTATTTCCATAAAACCGGTCATCGAGATGCGGTGCTGGGACTCAGTGGCGGAATTGATTCAGCGTTGGTTGCATGTATCGCGACAGACGCACTCGGGGCGGATCATGTCCATGGGGTTTCGATGCCGTCAAAATATTCCAGTGATCACAGCAAAGATGATGCAAAACAACTGGCAGAGAATCTTGGAATTGACTATCGATCCCTTTCGATCGAAGAATTAAATGTCTTATACCAAAAAACACTGTCTCCGATTTTTTCAGGGACAGAACCCGGAATTGCTGAAGAAAATATTCAAGCTCGTATTCGCGGGAATCTTCTCATGGCTTTAGCTAATAAATTCGGATGGATGGCGCTGTCCACTGGGAATAAAACCGAATTGGCTCTAGGCTATTGTACCTTATACGGCGATATGAGTGGAGGGCTATCGGTTATTACCGACCTGTCAAAATCCGATGTCTATGCGCTTGCCCGCTGGGTTAATGATAAAGCCGGATTTGATCGAATCCCGGATTCAAGTATAACCAAAGCACCGTCTGCCGAATTAAAACCGGATCAAATCGATCCGTTTGATTATGAAAAGGTCAGCCCGTTAGTGGATGCCATCGTTGAGGATCATAAAGGAATAAACGCTTTAGCAGAAGAAGAATCTGATGTTGATCTGATCAATGATTTATACAAGCGGATTCGGTTAAGTGAATATAAACGGCGTCAGGCCGCGCCCGGATTACGCGTCAGTGCAAAAGCATTTGGGACCGGACGGCGCATCCCGATCGTAAACCATTATTCAGGCAATAAAAAGTAAAAGGTTTAAGGATATGAAAAAGATCATCCTGATTTTCTGTTTTTTGTTTGTTCAAATCATAAATGCAAATTCAACGCCCGCCAGCTATTGGAAGGGTTTGTCCCTGGATGAAAAAATTGCATTTGTAAATGGTGCTTACGGAATGGTTTCAGCGGTAAAAACTCATCATCAACAGGAAGTGAAGAAACAGTATAATCAGCAGCCGGGGTGGATTAAACCGTACTATATTGAACGGTATTATGATATTTTAAACGAACATCGCAGTGAAACGGTTGGATATAATCTCATTATTATTACACGTCATTTGGATTCACTATACGCCGGATATGACAATGTTAATATTCCTTTGATTGAAGCTTTGAGAATTGTTTCTTTAGCACAAGATGACCAACAGCATAAAGCTGATTTACTTTTGTTAAAAGCCCAACGGAAATATTCACTGTCTCCGTCTGAATAGCGTGGCTGTAAATTCTGTCATTCCTGAACTTCTGTCACCGGCAGGTGGTCTGAAAAAACTGAAATATGCCTTGGCCTACGGTGCGGATGCCGTCTATGCAGGGATTCCAAAATACTCGTTGCGAACTCGTGAGAATGACTTTCGTGAGGCGTCGTTAATTGAGGGAATCAACTATGCACATGCTCACGGAAAAAAGGTGTATTTGACGCTGAACATCTATGCACATAATACCAAAATTGACGGCTTTTTAAAAACACTGGATAAGATTGCCGAATGGAAACCGGATGGATTGATCATGGCAGACCCCGGAATGATCAGTCAAACCTTAAAAAGACTCCCTGATATACCGGTTCATCTCTCAACACAGGCAAATGCAACCAACTGGACAACCATTGAATTTTGGAAAGATTTAGGCGTCCAGCGGATTATTTTACCGCGGGAATTACATTTAAAGGAAATTCAAGAGATTAAGCGAAAAGTTCCAGATGTTGATCTGGAATCTTTCGTTCACGGTGCGATTTGTATTGCCTATTCCGGGCGGTGCTTGATCTCGAACTATATGAATCATCGGGATGCGAATCAAGGAACGTGCACCAATTCATGCCGATGGGATTATAAATTAGGCGAAGCGCCTAAGTCATTGCTGGAGATGGAAAGTGAAGAAATTCCGCACGCGCCTGACACGCCGCATGGTGATTCCGGAAGCTCCTATTATTTGGAAGAGAGCGATCGTACGGGTGTGAAATATCCGGTGGATGAAGACGAAAGCGGAACATACATGTTTAACGCAAAAGACCTTTGCGCTGTGGAATTATTGGAAGAATTACGGGATGCCGGGATCATGAGCGTAAAAATCGAAGGACGGACAAAGTCGGAATATTACGCCGCTATGTCTGCCCGTGCTTACCGCAAAGCCTTAAATCTGCTTGCAGAAGGAAAGCCGTTTGATCCATCCATTTTGGGTGATTTGATGGCGTTATCCAACCGGGAATACACAACCGGATTTTACACACGGAATCCGAAAGAATTCGGGCAGAATTATCACGAAAGCCGTTCAAAAGAACGCATCAAAAAACCGATTGGGATGGAGTGCCAATGGGATAGTGAAAACGGATTGCTTTGGTTCGATATTAAGAATCGGTTAAAAACGGATACGACGGTAACAATTTACACGCCGACTAAAGACTATCAAATTGATGTAAAAGAAGTTGTTGATAAAAAATACAAGCGAACGGATGTGATCCATGGCGGTGCAGGCAGAGGCGCGATTCCGCTTGATCATGACCCGGGAGAGTTTGCGATATTACAGCGAAATCTTTACGAGGATGAAAAAGTATAAAAACCGAAGATAATCAGCATTATATTATGGTTTTATTTAAAATATTTTATTATTTGACATTCAAGGTATTTTATTTTTAGCTTTTATTAACCGTAAGGTTGAAAGTTATTTAATAACGTTAACTATACACTTGTAATTCTCATTACCAAACATTGGCAGCGTTTAGGTAATTGAGAAAACTCCTCACTGGCCTGCCATCGCACTCTCCGCGGAGGAAACAGCGCGCTGTTTCCTAATACATTTGCATAACTGAGTACTCGTTCAAGAACATCTTATTGAGGGAAAGCTTATGACTACAATCCAATTTAAAATACTTTTTTTCTCTTTACTTTCCGTTAATCTATTGACTTCTCAGGAAGCTGGGAAAGACTTTAATGGAAGAGTTTATGAATTTCCAATAGTTAAAGGTAATCAGCAG
>CAYQZV010000021.1:0-37283 GCA_964422145.1 uncultured bacterium
CGGACACTAATTTCTCCGGTTGAGAAATTTTCAATCGAATTGTTCGTCCTGATTTCACCATCTTTCCCGGTTTCGGGAATTGATCAACAACGGTATTCGTTGGAACGTAATTCGAATAAACTGTGTCTTCAACGACAGATTTAAATCCTTCAGAACGAAGGATTTGCTCTGCTTGATACAATGGGCGCTGCTGCACGTTGACTAATACAAATTCTTGATCAGAGCGAATGTACAAAGGCATCAAAACGGTTTCGAGCAGCAAGACGCCAATTGCAATGATAAAACCAATCGTCATTCCATAGTTGATAAGTGTTTTCACTTAATTCGCTCCATAGTAACAGCAAACATACCATCTGTATGTGTTTTATGTGGAAGAAGTTCCAAGTTTTCTTTCAGTTTAAATTCAGCATTTAATTTAAGAAAAGCCTCCACTACGTTCCAATTCTCTTCCCGCTCAATTGAACAGGTTGAATACAATAAAATTCCATTCTTTTTAATATACTGAGATACGTTTTGAAGAATGCTCATTTGTAGACGCTGCATCTCATCAATTTCTTCAGGATGTCTCCGCCACTTGATGTCCGGCCTTCTGCCGATAACGCCTGTTCCTGTGCAGGGAGCGTCAACGATCATTCGATCTGCTATCGGATACATTGAGGTTGTCGCATCACGAACATCCCATTCAATACTCATCATTTGATGACGTTCGATATCCTGCTCACCTAAACTGACTCGATGGCGATCATGATCAAACGCATAGATATTGCCTTCGTCATTCATCCGTTCTGCACAATATAATGCCTTCGTTCCGGGAGCAGCGCATACATCCACGATGATATCATCCGGATTTGGATCAAGCAACTCCACAACCGCTCCCGCACCGCGATCTTGAAACGAGATTGATCCATTGTTGAATAAGGTGTGATTCCTTAGAAAATGTCCGCCTTTCACCACATGATAAAAACGATCTGAGTCTTCGATGGTCTCACATTTGATCCCATCTTTTTCCAATGTTGTAAATAACGTTGATTCATCAATTTTATTCACATTACGCCGGATGACTAATTGGTTCGGCTTATTCAATTGATCACAAAGATGGACGGTTTCATCCTTATATTCAACATTCCATCGGTCATACAACCAATCCGGGAAAGACAACCATTCTGCCGTTTGAGCACCATCTGGCGCAGTAGTTCTGTCTACAGATTCTAATTTCCGTAATACTGCATTCACAAAACCGGCAGAATGCTTTCCAATCCGTTTTTTGGCTAAATCTACAGCTGAATGGATCACTGCATACTTCTGACTTTTTTCATCCATAATCAGCTCCCACGCTGCAATTCGCAACAGTGTTAGCAATCTTGGCTGCATGGATTTGATCGGTTTGTGAACGGCAGAGTTGATCCAGAGATCTAAGCGGCGTTTCCACCGAAGTACTTCATAGACAAGAACATGAATTCGTGCTCGTTTTTCCGAAGGAATTCTGTTCTGACGATAATACGATTCCTGGATGGTTTTTAATCGAAGATTAGTTTCCCGGAATCTATCTAAAATATTTAGTGCATGTCCGCGGGAATCTATCATAATGCGCCAAATATGTCCCCTGCCTTAAACGGAGAACCAATCAAGAATTCCTTGATCAACATTCTTTTCTTCCCTTCTCGCTGAAGAGATAAAATTGATAATAACCCATTTCCAGTGTTTACAATTAACGTTGATTTAGTCACTTCGGTAATCATCCCAGGGACGCCCGACACAGATTGGCTTGATACTACGTCGGTTTCAAATAATTTAAATCGACGGTTTTTATATGTGGTGTATGCCCCGGGGATTGGCGTTATCCCCCGGATGTGATTACAAATTTCTGAAGCGGTGTTGCTCCAATTGATTTCCCGTTCTTCCGATTTAATTTTCGGAGCAGATGTTGTTTGAGTATGGTCTTGCTGAACAGGTTCAACACGTCCACTCTCTAGCATGTCGATGGTATCCAAAAGCAGATCAGCACCCAAAATACTCATCGTTTCAGATAATGTACCGTACGTGTCCTTGCTCTTAATTTGAATACTTTTCTGAAGGAGTATCTCTCCCGTATCTACTTTTTTATTAAGGAAAAATGTTGTTAATCCGGTGGATATATCTCCGTTCATGATTGCACGTTGAATCGGAGCAGCTCCTCTGTATATTGGGAGAAGCGAACCATGCAGATTGATCGCACCTATTCTAGGGATTTGCAATAATTCTTTTGGGAGAATCCGGTATGCAACCACGCAGAAAAGATCAGGTGTTAATTGATTTAATTGGTTGTGCAGAATTTCGGATTTGAGAGAATCGGCAAACATCACCGGGATATTCAAATCAATGGCTGCTTGATGGACCGCAGAAGGCCGTTCGTTCTTTCCTCTCCCCATTCGTTTGGGAGGATTTGTAACCACTGCAGCAATTTCATGATTGGATGCGGTTAATGTTTGAAGACTGGGGACTGCAAATTCGGGATTCCCCATAAATATGATTCTCATGGCTTCACTTTCGGTTAAGAACGGATATTGTTGAAACCGCGAGTGTTAATGTCTGGAAAATCAGACTGAATTTGAATTCCTTTCAGAGAAACGTAGCAACGCCTGTTTTTCTATTTCTTTCAAATCCTGTTTATATTGAAGTTTTTGTATATTACTGACTCTGTCAGTTATCAGCATTCCATTCAAATGATCTAATTCATGTTGAATGGCTCTCGCGAGTAATCCTTCGAATGTTTCGGTGTGTTGAGTCCCGTCAATATCTTGATATTCCAGCGTGATGGTTTCCGGACGCATCACTTCAAACTGGATTCCCGGAATTGATAAACAGCCTTCAGCATAAGCGGATTCGCCATCACAGGAAATGATCTTACCATTAACGAATACTTTTTGCTCGCCATCATCGTCTTCTTCACCAGGGACATGCGCAACAAAGAGATGCATATCTAAATTAACTTGATTTGCAGCAAGACCGATTCCATCCGCTTCATACATCGAGTCGAACATTTCCTCAACGATCTCTGGAAGAACGGAGAAATCCTCAACGGGCGTACATACCTTTCGAAGGATTGGATCGCCCAATTTGATGATCTCTTTAACCAACACGAAGATTAATTCTCAATGATAGAAGTTTCTTCTTCTGAAATATTACCGGCTAATCCTGCGATAGATGAACGGTTAACAGTAAGGTCGCTATTTTTGCTAGTTTTGAGGACAACGATATTTCCTTTAGCTTTCATCCCTGCGATTACACCGTGAATCCCACCGATTGTGATCACTTTATCACCTTTTTTGAGGTTTTCTAACATGACCTTTTTTTCTTTTTGCCGTTTCGATTGCGGACGAATCATTAAAAAGTATATGATTGCCATGATAACAATAAAAGGCAGGAATGCCATAATTCCACCGCCTTGCTGCTGACCGCTGCCAGCCATTGCATAGATTATTTCCAAAATAAACTCCTTTTAGTTTTGATGAAATTTACCGTTTTATCCGATCGCTTTCCAAGACATTCACCTAAAAATAATTGATGAAAATATTCTGACTATTGATCCGGTTTTTCTTGTAATTTGAATTGATCATATTTTGGTTTAACATGAGTAATATTCAGCAAAGAATAAACATTCCTGAAAATGAGATTCAACTCAAGTTTATTCATTCATCCGGACCGGGAGGACAGAATGTGAATAAAGTTGCAACCGCAGTTCAACTACGATTTGATATTACCAATTCGTCATCGTTATCAAATGAAATAAAACAGCAGCTTTTGATCATTGCAAAAAATAAGATCAACGAGAATGGAATTCTCATTTTGGAATCAAAAGAGCATCGAACTCAATATCAAAATCGAAAGAGTGTATTAAATAAGTTATACTCACTGATAGAAGAAGCATCTATCATTCAAAAAGAGAGACTCAAAACAAAACCCACACAATCGTCAGTTAAACGAAGACTCGATCAAAAGCGTCGCCGAGGACTGGTTAAAAAGTCCCGAGAAAAAATCTCCCCCCGCGACATTCAAAACGACTAATTATGATTCTATCCCCGATGGCAGAATAATCTCGAAGGTTGTTCCCAATTCGGTTGATTCAACGACAGACACTTTTCCATTATGAATGTCATTGATAATTCTTTGAGTCAAGGATAGCCCCAACCCCCAGCCGCGGGCTTTTGTACTAAATCCAGGGCGAAAGACATTCTTCCAGTCTTTCCGTCTAATTCCTGATCCGGTATCTCTGATCTTTATTAGAACATTGTTTTGGTTCATCTCGACCGACGTGATAATTTTCCCAGAATCTTCATGAATAGCATCAATTCCGTTCTTTACAATATTTTCAACGGCCCATGATAGTAAAATACCGTTCCCCTTTAAATAGATTCCTTCATCTACATTATGTTCAAACTCAATATTCTTACGCGTATTGGGCAACCGTTTTTGCAGATATCCAAAAATGGAATTTAGTAATTCAGAGATGTCAATGGTTTCAAACTCAGGCTCAGATCCCATTTTGCTGAATCGTTCATTGATTTGTTCCAACCGTTGAAGATCGGTTTCCATTTCTTTTGCGATATCTTCTGATTTTTCAGGATGATTTTTCAACCAGTCTATCCATCCCATTAATGCTGAGACAGGCGTTCCCAGTTGATGAGCAGTTTCTCTTGCCATCCCGACCCATATATGCCGTTTCTCGCTGTTTCGGATAAATGTAAATCCAACAAACCCCAAAAAGATAAATATCGTTACTGCTCCTATTTCAAAATACGGAAGCCACATCAATCTACGAATCAACACCGAATCTCCGTAATGAAGATATCCATAGATGATCGGTTCATTGTCGGGCGTATTGTACATAAGCGGGATGGGTGTGTTTTGTGCATCCATGGTTTTCATAAACTTTAACAGTTCACCTTCTTCATTGATATCGATTTGGAGATTTCGATAAGATTGCGGATTTCCATCCTTGTCAGACTGAATAATCGGGAACTGGACTTTCTTAATAATATTTTCAAACACAAAATTTAGATTCTCCCCATCTTCATTTTGGATAGCTTCCGCCATAATCTCTGAATACAATTTTACAATTTCCCGATTATCTTCACGTAAGCTTGTAACCAATGATTGGGTAAAAAACATCAGCCCGAAAATGAGAATTAGGCCAAGGATTAACAACCCTGTTTTAATATTTGCAGTATGTCGATATTGTCGCATAATTAGTTTTTCTCAATATGATTCAAAATATAGTTACCAACCATTAACACATTCTGTTTTACTTGATCCCTGTGTGAAATTATTTCTTCGTGGATATCTTGTCGGCGGGCCCACATTGTTTCAAATAAGGATTCTACTTGAAAAACCGTCATTGTGTGAATGTCTATCATAAAGTGTTCCTGATGAAACAACTTTAAAACTCCTTCATACTTATGATGCCACCCTAATGCAAGTGTAGGTATTCCCAAGGATAATGCAGCTATAATTGTATGATATCTGGCAGCCATTACAACATCACATTGACTGATCACCTGTTTTATCTCCGAGGCTATCAATGCAGATGTATCCAATAAACTGCAATTTTCATCCGAAACTAACGTATTGATCTCAGCCGCAATCTTTACATCATCATCCTTTCCCTCTTCAATTTCATTAGGAATCAGCAAAATTTGTGCGTCATATTTATGAATCAAAGTCCGAATGATATCTGACATTATCGATGTATAATTATCCGGTTCTTTATAACGATTCCGAGCTTGGTAGCTTACAGATATCCCAATCAGATTTTTTGATTTTGTAAAAGCATATTTAGTTGATACCGGCAGTAAAAAAGCGGTATCCGGAGCACCGTAAACGGGTGTTGTTACTTCAAGTGATTTCAGATATTCCTCTGATTGTTGGTCCCGGGAAAAAATCAAGTCAACAAAATGATTCAAATAAAATTTAGCGAAGAACTTATTCCATCTTGATTCAAAAGGACCCATAGCTGCAGTATATTTAACCACTGGTACTTTTACTATCTTTCTGAGTGTTAATCGAAGTCCTTCTCTAAACTTACTGATAAACGATGTTGATCTAAACGAATCCGCAAACATGATTCCCCAAATATCAACAATGATATCAGAATTGCAGAGTGCATTGACCGTTTTTTGGAGAGCAAACGTTCCCAAACTAAGTTTGAAGTATTTTTTCACCAATAATAGCAGGAATATTTTCTCAGTATGGAAAGGTAAAACAGTTAATGGATATTTATCCGCAACAGCCAAATCATTTGGGTAAGCTTTTTCCGGAACGAGAAGTGTAAATGTTGAGTTGGGATAAACAGATTTCAATACTTCAACCGTTGATACAGCTAACGACGGACCCCCTAAATTATCCGTTAGTCTTGCTCCAATGAGAATAATGTTCTTCATGTGATTTTTAGTTTAATCTTGTTTATTTTTCCAATGATGACGCTAACACCCCAGCGTGCGATTTGGATAAGAGGTAATATGGCTCGTGCAAATGGATACTTTGTAAACCATGACATAAAATAATTCCCAAATGATAATACATCCAAATAAATTACCGGATATGATTTGCCTTTGTAGTGTGGAGACGAAAATCCTAACATTCGACGCAGCCAAGTCCTTGAAGGTGCTTTTCTCTTAAATGTCAGATTTTGAGATCGTCTGACTTCATCTCGGTCCGTATCTTCTAATTTAATGACTCCATGTTTTTCAGCATGTTGGATTAATTCGTCTCCAATTTTGTTTCGTATCACAAGCATTGACTTACCAATAGTTTCTTTTCGTAGAAACCGTGCATTCCATGGATCTGCAAAGGAAATATCTGCTAACTCAGCCGTCAAATCGATGCAGGTTAAGCATCTTGGAATTTGAAAATCATAATGGAAGGAAGAACTGAATTTCAATTTTCGGATCAACGATTTTTCTGTCGTACCGCGTTTTATTTCTTTCTTCTCTCCATTCCTCAAACCAATCATCAGCTTCCCCGGCCATCCGTTCCCACGATACATAATACTTTTAACCTGATCGGATTGAATATGATTCTGTGATAAAAAATACTCCGTCCCGTATATTGTTGAGTTATTTGCACAGTATAAACCAAAATGGTATTTGATTTTAGACGACAACTCCGGATTAAATTGTTCCCATTTCCGAATACCATGGATGTGGCATGGCAAGCCAACAACAGCGAAATTGCCTTCTCTCTCTAATAATTCAGCTAAAGGTTCTCCTATATGAGCTGAGCAATATTTTGACCCTGAAGCACTGACAATATCCTCTGGGGTTTCAGCTAACACTCCTTGAGGGATTAAGGGATTCTCTTTGTTAGACTGTATAACGACTGCACCGTCGATTAACTTCTGTTCTAACATAAAAATCAGCAATGAGGTTATCAATCCTCCGGATGATGAACGATATCGTATGGATTCATCCACTGCATGTGCATAAAGTGTACGAATAGAATGCCCAAGGATGTCGGATGGCTGATTTCCTCCGATCCATCGATGACCCAGTTTATCGAAATCAACTTCTATGCCGGGGCATACAACAACACACTTGCCGTTTTTCATTTTATCACAATAATCACAGACTGAATAATCGATTTTCGGAATAAAATACCCCATTTTATCATCCAAATCCATCTGAATAGCTTGTTGCGGACAAATCCCTTGGCACACACCGCATCCCATGCATAAACCATCATGAACAACGTTCTCTACAGTTTGATACTGCGTCAACATGTTTTTATCTTCCCAGCCAGTTTTTTCCGCGGGAATGATTAAACAACACCGGAAGCAATATTAGATAATAGATTGATATAATCTTTGTATAGTGTGTAATGAATGAGCTGAAGTCTAGATTAGAGATTGATCCCCATAACACCATCATAATAGTAATTAATAAAAGGCCGGTTTGCCAAAGCAGCGATGTGATTTGTTTATCATAAATATTATTAACAGTACTCAGTGGAGATATAATAAACTTAGCCATAACGATGGGCATCAATATCTTAGCATACTGCCCTGCGATTCGCCATTCTTCACTGAAAACAAATGCAAAGATATCTTCAACAATGAAGAACAGTGGAACAAAAATAGCAAAAGACAAAATGACCAATTTTCGACTCACTGCCTTAAAAGTTTTGACTGATTCGCCGGTCTCTTTTTGTTCTTGAGAAGCCTGTTGATAAAAAACCTGACCAATGGAATTTCCAATGATGTTGATTGGCATTGCGATTATCTTATTTGCGAAAGAATAAAATCCAAGTGTCGCTATCGAGAACATGGATGACACACTGATATTCATCACATTCTGTGTTAAGGTATTTGACATAATCGCCCACACAGAATATTTTGGAAACCGATGATACCGCCCCGCTAAGTCTCGAATTTTGCTCAACGATATTTGTTTCTTCAACGAAGACAGTTTTAACGACTTTATGATCAAATGCCCGGATGATAAAAACGTTGAAAAAAGCTGACCCGAAATTAGTCCGAGAACACCGGCCTTTAGCAATCCAATGATGACCTGAATTGAAGCTAATGTGACTGATTTAAGTATATTGGCTTTTGCAATGATTTTATATTTTTTTAATCGGGTTGCATACACATTGATAATTTGAAAAGATCCTAAACCAAATATCATGATCGGGACGAAATACAACCATGCCGATATTGAATTATTTTTTAACAAGGATAAAATCTGAGTATGAAAAATGAGTACACATAAGAATGTAAGGATGGTTGTTACAATTAGGATCAGAAAAGACAATACAATTAAATTGAGAGCGTCGTCCTCATTTTCCGGAAGTAAAATCGCCTGTTCATATCGAGCACTTGCAATCATGCCGATCAACATTGATATGGATAAAAACAACGCCAGTACACCAAAATCTTCCGGGGAATATATCCTGGTTAAAATTGGGCTGATTGCAATGGGAATGATCTGAGAAACAGTCGTCCCGGTTACGAGAGTCAGCACATTACGGCTAAACTCAGTATTCAGATTTAATATTTTCTTTAACTCATTCAGCATTTAAAACATATTCATAATATTGGATGGTCTTATCAACCATTTTACTTATCGAAAATTCTCCAACAGTATTATATCCGTTTTGGATGATCTTGTTTCTAAACTTTTGGTCTTTCAACAGCATGCTTATCTTCGCTGTTAATGAGTTTGTATTCCGTGGCGAAACCAAAACACCATTCTCATTGTCTTCAATCAACTCAGGAATCCCGCCCGAGTGTCCGCCGATAACTGGAAGTCCGTTTGACATGGCTTCTAAAAAGACCAATCCAAACCCTTCCATTAAAGACGGCATTACAAATATGGATGCATCCTGATAATACTTATGAATATCCGTCGGGTTCACCCATCCTGTGAACTCCACATGTTGTTCGATTCCTAATTTAGTTGCGATAAATTTCAGCTTTGGGATATTTTGGTTCTTCCCGATGACAAGCAACGATATATTTGGATATTCCTGAATAAGCTGTTTTAACGATTTAAAAATAGTCTGAATACCTTTTCGCTGAACATTTCCACCGACGAGCAATAATGTAGGATTCATTAACCGCTTAGCTTCTATCTGATCGTTAACCAGATGAATGTCTAACTTCATTCCGAGGTAAACCGTTTTAATGTGATCTTTAGAGATCGCATACGCTGAAGCAATTTTTTCAGTGGTTGCGTTCGAGTTCGCCAATAAACCCGACAATCGTTTCAGCGCTTTCTTTTCTAAAATTCGTACAAATGAATAGTACATCCAACGTTTCAGCCAGTCGATATAATCGTGCTTATAATGAAAAAAGTTCCAACTATGTCGGGCAAAATAATCATCATGCAATGTTCCTATAGCCGGAATACTCCCGCGGTAAGCAAACGATTCACGGGCATCCGCGAAATGAATGATGTCTGCATTTAACCCTTTTAATGCTTTTTTATAGGCATAGGACAAAGAAAACCATCCGCCGTGCGTAAAGTCTAGCTTTGAAGGCTTGACTGAAATGAACGTAACCCCTTTCATTTCAATAGGTTCACCCGGAGACACCACGGTTACTTTGATTCCTTGTTCAACCAATCCTTTGACCATCGCTGTAGAATATGCACCTAATCCGGACCAGTAATTTCCAAACTGTTGGGTGCAAATGATGGTATGTTTCAAGTTCCGGTTCAAATTATTTATTTTTGTTTTGGGTTCGTAAAATCATAGATTTATTCAACCAAAGTCCGTATCCGATCAAAATGATAATGACCCCGGCAAACAATATTCGGCTTAACCATAAAGCTCGTGAGAATGATGCCAGTTCAAATCGAAACTCTACTTGATGCTCACCTTCGGGAACGATCACAGACTGCATCATGTGATTTGTTTGATAAACCTCAGTTTCTTTACCATCAATATACGCTTTCCAGCCCGGAGCATAATACCCCTCGCTAAATACAATCAAACCATCCTTTTTCATTGTCGCTGATACAGATGTTTTTTGAGGCTCCCAATGAGTCACTTCAACCTGTGAATCATCTGAATTAAAGACAGACTGAGGTAATGCTATATTAACAATCGCATGTCTTTCAGGATTAAACTCAGGAGATGCGATCTTTGAAAACACATTTTCTTTGTCTTTTGCCACTATAACCGAGTCAGCTAAGAAGACTCGGGGTAAATATCCATTTACCCGATAAATATTTTCACCATTGAATGTACGTTGGAAAACTAAATCCGGATGTTTAAACTGTTGCTTTGAGATGACATACTTGGTGTTTGTCATTCTCAAAAAGTTTAATTGTCCGTTGAAATTTCGATCTAAAAAGTCCTGATAATTTGCCATTTTTGCTGCATGGTATCCTCCGATGGACGCTATTTCAAACCAGGCATATTGGTTGGTTGAAAAGTCATCTAATGGTAAGACACGAAACAAATCTTTGTCCTGTTTTAGAAAATCGATCGTTTTGGTTTTCTTCGGTTCCATCAACTTGCGTGAGGTTCGTGAAAACATTGGAGGAATAACTTGTCGTCCGATATATGAAAGATCAGCGAAAATCAAAACCGCCATGATAAAAATAAACGGTTTTACTGAAATTTTCTTCGTCATCGTCCCCCAAATGAGCCCAAGCGTGCCGGCAGCTAATAAAATGGCAATCCAAAGGTCTTTGTAAAACATATCAAACCGCATTTGATATAAATAGTTGATCTGTCTGGGGTCGGAAAATTGTTTGATCCGCTGGGTAGAAACATCAGCGCTGTTATAAATGCTGTACATCCATGTCGATAATGTCTCCTTAAATAAGAGAACGATCACTGCAAGGATACCGACGCTGACAAGTGACTTCAGCACGATCTTTGAATCTATCTTATTTGCATCTCTAGATAATTTATCCAAAATGAGTTGGAATCCCCATCCAGAGAGAACAGCAACACTCATTGCAAACAGAATTAAGATCATTGAAGGTTCTCGAAACTTGTTGAAATACGGTAAATAGTTCAGTAACAGATGAGATAACGCTGAGAAATTTTTTCCCATACTGATCAATAATGAAAAAACGATCATCATGATCAAGAACCAGTAATCTTTGCGTTTTTTCCCAGAAACAAGCGCAAAAATTGCTAAAATGATGACAGGGATACCCAAGTAATGCGGATAACTTGTGAACGGCATATCTCCCCAATACGATCCTCCGCCAAATCCGCTAAATCCCGGAATGAGGAAGGAGAATATTTCCCACCAACTGAATGACCACCCCGTAGCATAGTCGTAGGATAATCCGCCGGCCCCAGCCCCTCCGCTTCCAGCACCGCGAATGGAGTACGGTAAATATTCCCTCATCGGATTTAAAACGATCGATGCCATTAAATATCCGATCCCAAGTGAAATCAGTGTCATACCGCATACATGCACAATGTCCTTCCACGGTGTTTTCTCTTTAACGGCATCCACAATTCTAAACAACGTATATAAACCAATCATAAGTAAACCGTAATAAGCCACCTGCGGATGATAACTTCCGATTTGTGATCCTACCGCTCCACCGAGCAATATCATAAAAATCCATTTCTTGGTGTTCCATAATTGGCGAAGGACGTATAATATCAATGGCAAGTGAATAAAGGTGACAATTCGGTTTGTATGCGGTGTGCCTAACATTTTGGTTGTGAATATAAACGCCATCGCACCGAGAAACGATGCCGGATATCCCAAACCGTATGAGCGCATCAATAAGAGCATGAATACTGCACCGAGAAACAGATTAAAGGTGAACCCTGCCGATAATCTTTTTCGGACAACGTCCGGGAAAACTTTGTACAGTGTTTCGAGTGTATATTGCAATCGGTACGTCCCTGAAGCATGGAACGGCATTCCGCAGAAAATATACGGATACCAGAGGGCATGTTCTCCATAGGCCTCGTAATAATCATCTTTGTATTTTTCAAAGATCATACCTTGAGTCTTTACGTCACCGATTGATAGCTTCTGCCCCTCTAAAACTGGTTCTTGATAAAGGAAAACAATGCCAATCAGCAATAACCCCAGCATTAATATCCATGTTTTAACCGATTGATTTAATTTGATTTCCTTCACGATAAATTCCTGTCATCATTAATAATTTTTTCCAATACCCGATCATATTCACGGATACGATTTTTCCATGAATATGTATCCGCAAATATTTGAGTAGATTGACGTTTTTCATGATCCCATTCAGATAGCGCTGTTTCAATTCCGTTGATAAACTCATTTTTTTGTGTACAATACATTACGTTCTGAAACGGTATTAATGCTTTCGAAGCAATGGTTACGATCGGTTTTCCCATCGCTAAATACTCAAACATTTTTAGCGGGACTAACCCCTCTCCAACTTCTCCTTGAGAAAACGGCATTAAACAAACATCAAATCCAAGAATGTATTTGGGGACGTCCTTGCGTTTTTTCATTCCGAGAAAATGAACGTTATTCAGAGAACTTAGTAGTTGGATATTCGGATGTTTCTCGTTCAGCCCAATCAACACAACTGAACCCTTTGTAAAATGTTTTGCAGTTTCAATGATCAGATCAATGTCGATCCATTTGCCAACCGATCCTGAGAATCCGATGATGGGATGGGACAATCCCTGTAAGTCATCAGGTAAAGCTGCTCCTTCATAGGTTTTTGGATCAAAGAGATTTGTGTCAACTCCATTGGGAATGTCTGCGATGTTTGTATGGGAAGCATCAGTATAGGTCAATAATTTGGGTGAAACACGAAACACGGTATCCACTTTTGATATCAACTCTTGTTCGTCAGTTTTGATCACCGATGGGTTTCCCATCCCTGCATCGGACAGCAATACAGGCCAATCATCCACGCAATGATATACCGAGGTCGATTCATTCATCGTTCCGACAATATCAGCAGTTTGATGTAAAAACGTCCAAAGAATCGGATCAGACATTTTCAATTTTGTTACAGCTTTGTTTATCTTGCATCGCAATAGTTTTTGATTCAGCCATCCGATCCATCTAAAGTGGTTTCGCAATGGAAGCCTAGGAATTGGTGTAAGGATGAATAAATTATCGCTATCCTGTGTCAATCTGCCCAAAGATGTCACCGGCCACTTTTTTCCCATTAATCCATAAAATAACTTCCCGAATGAGTAATTGGCTTCGACATATAAAACCCGGTTTTCCTTGATCAGCTGCTCAGTAATATATTGTTTGGATGTCCAGTATCTGTCATCCATCATCTGATTTGAGATCAGGATAATATCTTTATCTTTTAAGATCATAGTTCCGCTAAACTATCTTTTACCAATGATCCCAATTTATTCACGGATAAACGATCCTGGAAATTGTGATATCCTTGCTGGGCTACTCTTTCTCTCTCCAAAGGATTATCCTTTATCTCAACGATTTTTTTTGCCATTTTTTCCGGAGTTGGATCACAAGCGAACACCTGCTCGCCCGGAATAAGTAATTCTTTCAGTGCATCTGTTTCAGCAGTTAAAATTGGCTTTTTTACTGCTAATGCCTGATATAGTTTGTTCGGAATTACTCGTCTCGCTTTTTCAGAATCGCCAAAGATTCCCAACAGTAAGTCTGCTTTACTCATTTCTTCTGCTAATGAATCATACAAAATCCAGTCAATCAACTGAACATTACCCAACGACATTTCGCTGATCTTAATTTCAACAGATTCTCTCAGCTGCCCTTTCCCGATTAAAACAAATTGAATTTCCTCAGATGATTTTAAAAGGACGGCTGTTTCTATAATTTTTTCTATTCCGTGAAGCGGGATAAATTTCCCAACAAACATGACAGTGAATTTTGGATTGGACTGAGTTTCAAAAGGCCGAAACACGTTATCATCCGCACCGACAGGTATTCGTTTAAATCGGATATTATTTAAATCTAATGTTTCTTTAAAGTATTGGATGTGTGCGTTTGTATCCAGAAAAACCATATCAGACAACTTACACGCTGTTCGGTCTAAAAAATAGAATAGTTTACTTTTAAGTGAGGATTCATCAAAATATCCGCGATCAGAAATCACTGTATCAAATAATGAGATCAATGGATTGAATACCAATTTTTTCCGACCGAAAAATGATAGTAATTTTGCTAAATAAATATCCAGATGACCGATATATCCTACCACTATTATGTCATGTTTTGGAATGATAAAGATATATTTAAAGAACAGACGAATCTGTGATAGGATGAAAGAGAGTACAAACGCAGGAGAGGACCCGAAATCTTTTCCTTTGGTTTGGGTCTTTTCCCATAATGGTGCGTGGCATTCAAATACCTCCACTCCATTCTGTTTTAATCCCTCGATAAAAATGGAGTTACGTGGATAATCCCGTTCATAGGTGCCGAAGTAACATATCCTCATTATTGTGACTCAGACCGGATGAAAATTTAAAGAATCTGCCGAACTCTTGATTCTTTATCCTGATCTCCTCGAGCGATCATCTCAGCAATAATACCGATCGAGAAAAACCATAAGCCAAGAATAAAGATCATCGCACCAAACAGCATCATCGCCATATGGGTGTAAAACGAATGGCCCGCAAACACCTTTAATCCTACCACATACAGCTCAATGAAGAACGAAATGATCAGGCTGATCAGCCCAAAGAATCCAAACAGATGCAGCGGCTGCTGCGTGTAACGGTTAAAAAATAAAATCGTAAGCAGATCAAAAAAACCATGAAATAATCTCGAGCCGCCATACTTTGTCTCACCATGTTTCCGGGCATGATGCTTAACCGGAATTTCAGTGACTTTGAATTTTTTCTGTCCTGCCATTGCAGGGATATATCGATGCCGCCCGCCATAAATGTCTATCGCATTTGTAACCGCTTTTCGGTAAATTTTCAATCCGCAGTTAAAATCATGGATTTGAACGCCTGTCATTAATCTTGTGATAAAATTAAAGATTTTAGATGGAAACGTTTTCGTCCAGGGGTCTTTGCGATTCACTTTCCAGCCTGAGACCAGATCGAACCCTTCTTCCAGTTTATTGACTAAATTCGGAATTTCTTCGGGGTCATCCTGCAAATCAGCATCCATGGTGATAATATAATCACCTTTTGCATGTTTGAATCCTTCTGAAAGCGCTGCAGATTTACCATAATTCCGGTGAAATTGTATAAACGTAACGGTGGACGTACTTTGAGCCAAAGTTTCTAAAAATGCAACACTGCCATCTGTAGAGCCATCATCGACAAAAACAATCTCCCATGACGAATATGAATTCAGAACGTACGATAGTTTTGAAAAAAGTTCCGGCAGGGATTCAACCTCATTGTATACCGGGATAACCACAGAAATAGTTTTATTCATGTTTAATTCCATTTAACTGTTGACGGGATGTTTCGAACAATCGATGGGTTCCAAGTCCCATATTCGCGGTTGGTTATTTCAAGCGATATCGTGTGATTATTCTCTTTATCTTGGAATTCCAGTCCCGAAGTTACGGATCCAAATTGCGTTAATTCAGACGATAAAACCAACGAAACATTTAATGATGTTAATTCCGATAAATCCTTGGATTCTTCAAATGGATTTGTGCCCCACATCACTTTGGTCAGATCCAACGGAGAGAAAAACTGTATCGCGGGGAACTGCTCGATAAATAAGTCATAAGAATATCGTCTATTTTTTCTCATATCCCAAATTTGAGTATCATCTTGAAACAACTGCATATACATGGTTCGCCTGCCCAAAATATCTTTGAACATAATATGTGTGCTGTCATTTTTCGATGTGAATGAAAACAGCAGCTGCCCCGTGATGGACCCTGATGCTTGAAGTTTTCCTTTCCCAGAACAAGTTTTTAACGATGTTTTTAACGTCTCATAACTCATTTCATATTGCTCAATTTCGCTGGGAATTGTGCTAATTTTCGCACATCCGGACAGCGCTAAGCACAACAACACTATTCGAGTAAATGTCGTTTTAATCACGTGCTAATTTTTCCTTTAGCAAAACATTCTCCGGATTGATCTCCAACGCTAGTTGATAATACTTTTTCGCTTCGTCCAATTCACCCAAGTCAAACAGGATATCTCCAAGATGTTCTAGAACTACTGAATTTGTATCTTCAATTTCGATCGATTTCTTGACGTACTCATAAGCCGTCTCAATGTTATTCATCTTGTATAAAATCCAGCCGTATGTATCTAAATAAGCCGCAGATTCCGGCTCCAAGGAAATGGCTTTTTCGGACAGCTGTTTTGCCAATTCGGCATCACCGTTTCGTTCGATCAGGCTGTAAGCATAATTATTATACGCCTGCGCATCTGTGCTGTCTGCTTCAATTAACTGAACATACATGCTGTCGGATTTACTCCATTGCCCTACCACATCATAGATCATTGCTAAACTATGCGTGACCATCTTCGAATCTGGCTGAACAGCCAATGCTGCATTCATATGATGAATCGCATTTTCATATTCTTCCAATGATTCATAACCCGCACCAAGCAAGTATTGGACCAAATAATCATCATTAAACCGATCACTGACTGGAGATAAAATATCCACGATATATTGATTGTCATCATCGACCGCTCCAGCCAATCCGGCGTTGATATATCCTCTGGGATCGGTTGAGTCATTTTTAATCATTCGCTCGGAAAAATATTTTCCGTCGGCAATATTTTCCTGTTCTCTGAAGATGACGGATAATGCATTGAGAGCTTCTTGATGTGTACTGTCAATATCAATCACATCCAGGAACGTTTCAATCGCAGCATCCGGTTGTTTCATTTCGTATTGCAGCCATCCGATTTGAGAGAAGATTTCAATATCCAAACCTCCCTCGGCAATAAGACTTTGCAGCGCTTCAAGTCCGATGACCAAATCGCCATTAGCAATAGCAACATCAGCTAATGCTTGTTTATAGTGAAGGTTTCCCGGATCAACAGAGATCAATTTTTTTAGCGTCAGTATCGCTGAGGTGAAATCTTTTTGGTTTAACTGGATTTCAACAATCGCTTCTAAAGGAACAGGAGATTGTTCATCTAATTCAAACGCGTGTTCATAGTATGAAATCGCCTTGAGATAATTTTTATTCACTTTCTCTATATCAGCCAATGCGAGAATGTAATTGATGTCATCCGGAAATTTGTCACATAAAATCAGGAATTGTTTTTTTGCGGACTCAAATTGGCTCGTCATTAAGAATTGTCCTGCTAACATTTCCCTTGCTTCTTGATCATCTGGGTCAAGACTGACTGCTTTTTTCAAATGATACTCAGCTCGGTCGGGTTTCCCGAGATGCCAGTATCCCTCTCCCAAGGATAAATGAATGGTGCTGACCGTTGAATCGTACATCAATGCATCTTGAAATTCGATAATCGCCATGGAGTAATTACCGTCATTCATGTAGAATTGTCCATCCATGAAATGCTGTAAAGCCATCGGATCTGGCTGCTCATCGGTTTCATCTTGCTTAGGCTCACTCTTCTGAGATGGAAGATGTGGAGATATCACGGTACATCCTGATAAAATGATGAATAAAACTGCGGGTAATATTCGATATGGTATAAACTTCATAAACGGTTGTTATTGAGTCGGGGCCAATACTTCAGTTCAAGATGACTTTTCTTTAGCAGTCTGTGCAACACAAAATGAATTTCCACCAATTTTCTTCGCTTCATACATGGCTGCATCGGCTTTCTCAATCAGTCCTTTTCCAAGATCAGAATCCATCGGAAATTCGGCCAGTCCTACACTGATTGTCATACGCGTATGATTATTATCTTGATTAAAATGAAATGTTTCAATACTCTTCACAATTCGGTTTGCGACAATTTTTGCATTTTCCTTCGTTGTATCCACTAAAATCAGAGCATACTCTTCACCGCCGTATCGTGCAAGCACATCAATATTTCTGACATTGTCTCTGATAATTTGCCCAACGGTTTTTATAACATAATCTCCAAAAATATGTCCGTATGTGTCATTGATCCGTTTAAATTTATCTAAATCTAAAATGGATAGAACAAAATTCTGATTAAACCGAACGGCACGATTTAACTCCTCTTCATATCGAATCTGAAAATATCTGTGATTCAATAATCCTGTTAATCCATCGTGGCTGGCTGTTTTGAGCACTCGTTTATATTCTATCCTGTTAGATAACAGCGTGTTCAATACATCTGTTATTTTCTTTGTATAAAAAATATCTGTCTCACTAAATGACTTAGAGGAAATCCTTTCAAAGCTTAAACATGCTTTGTATTCACCTACTTTGAACGGGACCAATAAAACTGATGAATAATGAAATTCCGATGTTTCTTCTAAGTCAAAACGAGTTTTTTCTGCAAAGTCATGACTCCAGTACTTTGAAATAATATATTCTTCCGATGTGATACAGGCACCATGCAGGGACGTATCCAATGCAAATCTCAATCCGGGTTCAACTGCGTCTTGGTCTCCATCGACAAAGTTAACTCTTCCTTGATTCTCAGTGATATCTTCAGCTGAAATGGTTAATTTATCGTAGCTAAATAATGTGCGGCATAAAGGCAAGACAACTTCCCAGATCTCCTTGACATCCATTTTCAAGTTAACTTTAGAATATAGATTTGAAAAATATTCTTCAAACGAGGATCGCTGGGACAATTCGCTGATTTTATCCAATCTTTCCATCCCGTCTGAGATTAGATCGGAGATTACGCTTAAAATATTTTTATCCGGTTTATTGACTTTGCTGAAATGATCCATGAACAGCAATATGCAGCCAACGGGGTTGCCCCGATAAATAATCTGTCGTCCCAACAGACATTCACTTCCTCGCCATGTCTCCTTTTTGAATACATCTTCCCAATCGTCACGGACATCCTTTTGCTGAAGAATGGAAACATGTTTTTCATTCATCAATAACTGAAGCAATTTGCTTTCTTTTGCAATGGATGTATTGAAAATATCCGACGACGCTTTTTGCAACACCTGTCCTCCATGCATCGAGTCAATCATATACACAGCAACCTGATATTTTGGATGAATCGACTGTGTTAAACGTAACACCGAATCTAATAATTCATCGTAATACTTGTTGATTTCATCGGTCGGAGCTGCGGCAGCTTGCGACGGTTTAGATAATGCGGATTCCCCGAAAGGTTTATCCTTGGACACATAAGCATAGGCAAGGCAAATAACAGCACCAACAGCGGTAACGGCTTTTAAGACGACAAAAAACAGGGATTCATTTCCGCCAACAAATTGCAGAAGGATGAAGACCGTTATTAACAGGACTGAAGCCAGCAAAGCTGTTCTCTGATGTTTAGCAAAATTCATAATAAAAACCCCACTGTAAAATTACACATACAGTGGGGAGAAATAAAGTAAGATTGTCTATTTTTTATTTAAATGAGGGTTTATTGTCTTTCACTAAATGAATTCGATTATCAAACGCTCTGTTTTGGTGGGTATCTTTTGTTTCATGATCAAGGGAATCTTCACCAACTTCCACCATATAATCTTCTGATTTGACAGAAGACGCAGGGGCTAAATCTTCAGCTTCGGTTATATGGGGAGATATCATCCCCGGGGTTTGTACCGGGTTGGGCATCAATGTCAATCCGACAAAAACCAATCCGACTATCACAACGGACATTAATCCTGCATATACCGGGGTAAAACCAAATACGGTGTTTTGCGGACTGATTTTTCGGGCTGATCGGTTCTTTTCCAATTCAATCTTAGTCGATAACCGATCCATAAAATCCGTAGAGGTTTTTACTTCGGGCATTGTCTGCATGGATTGGATGGTCATTCGAACCTGCTCTACCAACTCTACAGATTCCGGATGACCTTCTAAATATTGTTCAAACTCTTTCCGTTTTTGAAGTGTAAGTGAGTTCTCTATGTAATTTGATATATTGTCTTCAAACTGATAACGATCCATCAATAATCATTTCTCCTATTTGTATCGAAATTCTTTTAAAGATTCTTGTAATTGTAATCGAGCACGATTGATCCGTGACTTAACTGTGCCTAACGGAACATCGACTATTTTACTAATCTCTTCGTAAGAAAGTTCCTGAATATCTCGTAAAATCACAACGGTTCGAAAATGAAGCGGTAATTCTTGGATAGCCTGTTGAATTTGCTGTTCAGCAAACTCACTCTGTACTGCTTCTCCCGTTTCGGGTTGAACAGCCGGCAGATCATAATCTCTTTCTTCGCTGCCCATTTGACTGAGTCGTGTTATCTTTCTCCGTTTCCTTTTTCGAAGTTCCGTTTTCGCTAAATTCCCGGCGATGGTATACACCCAAGTGGAAAACTTTGCGATCTCTTTATAATAGTGCCGATGAGTATAGACTTTTAGCAACGCATCCTGAACAATATCTTCAGCTTGTTCCATATCACTGACAAACCGATAAACAAACGTCATGAGTCTGTCTCTGTATCGATTCACTAATTCGACATAGGCTCGTTCGTCTCCTTTCTGAAAACGAATGATCAGCTCTTCATCTGTATAACGGTGATCTTTATCCATGATTGCCGATGATATTGAAGAGGAGACGGACAAGTTCTGATTCGTCCGAGACGGTTGTGGATTTGATCCGATTATCTAACTCTCCTAATTGACCCAATGCAAACTCTACCTCTTGCTGTGAAATCGATTTCGCATATTGCGGTATTTTCTTTTTCACAGATGGTGCTAATGGTATATAACCCGTTCTCGGGTTAAAAGTTCCCGGAGAGAGTTTTTCATACAACACTTCCTGGAAGAAACTTGTCAGCGGATACAACAGACTTAATAACGTCTCGTTTTGATTTATAAGGGATTGCCCAACCGCTAAGGATTTTGGTAAATCTTTGTTGGCAATGGATAAAATAAATTCCCAGCGCTGAAATTCGCGGTTCCATCCGGTAAACTGATAAACCAATTCCTTTGTGACAATTTCATCATCTTGAATCAATAAACAAATCTTACTGATCTCGTTTGATAAATGATGCAGAGAATCTCCGGCAATCTCCATAATCGCAGTGATCACCCCTTGATCAACGTTTCTTCCGTTCTCTTTAAAGAAATACCGTGCCCATTCTTTGAGTTTATTCTCAAATGGACGGCTTACTGAAATTACATCAAGTGTTGATTTTAATTTTGTGATGAACGCCCTTTTCTTTAAAAAATTATCATGGATGATGATCAGACAATGAGACGGGATCGGATTAGAGCAATAGTCTAAAATCTCTTTTTGAGTTTTCTCTCGAATCGATTGGGGATTTCGCAGGATGAACAACTTTTTACTTGAAAACAGGTCGGTTTCCGTTAGTCGGTCAACGATCTCTTTCCCACTCATTTCATCTGGCAAAAGGATTGTCCGATGGGCAGCGTTTCCGTCAAAAAGTGCTTTTTCAACCTTGGATGAAACTAAATCCTGTAAAAAGTAGTCATCTCCTTCTAAGAAATAGACGGGTCTTATCTTCCCATTTTCCAATGATTGGAACAGTTGTCTAATCTCGGTTGCCATTCTGCTTATAATAATCGATTAGACTCATGATTACTACTGCTGCCAGAGACAACACAAAACTGACGATTCTCTCAGTCATCGCCGCTTGGAAAACAGCAACGTTTTTCCAAATAATCGTTGAAATGGAGCCGACAAATAACCCTGCAATAACTCCGTTGCGGCTTGTTTTCTTCCACCACAGCGATAAGACCAACGCCGGGCCAAATGAAGCTCCAAGTCCGCTCCATGCATAAGACACCATTTCAAACACGAGATCTTTCGACGTCCACGCTAGCATGAATGCAATAATTCCGATAATGGCGGTTAGTATTCGTCCCAGTGTTAATGTTTTTATCACGCTTAAAATCTGATTCAATCCGGATCGACGGACTAAGTCTTCAGTTAAAACCGTTGTGCTGACCAATAATTGAGAATCTGCGGTCGACATCATAGCAGCAATTGCACCGGAGATCAATATCCCTGCGATCCATGGTGACAGTAAATTTGCGGCCATGATCGGCATTAGTTTTTCAGGATCACCCAATGTTGCCAACGATATGACTACGCCTTGATGTTTGAGTATGCCGGCTGCGATCAGTTTTGCTCCGATCAACCCAATGAAGAGTGAACCGATAAATGCTGGAATTGCCCACGAAATGGCAATCTTTCGTCCGGTATTAATACTTTCAGGACGATCAATGGCCATATAACGAACAATCAAGTGAGGCTGCCCCATGTATCCTAATCCCCAACTCAAACCTGCCGCAGCACCCAAAACAGCTTTCATCCCGATTTGACCGGCGTATAATGTAGACCAATCAACAACCTGAGCCGAAGGATCGATATTTGAAAGCTCAATCCAGCCGACAATCGGGAGAATGACCAATGTTCCGATCATAATGATCCCCTGGATGAGGTCCGTCCATGCGACGGCTAAAAAACCACCTAAAATTGTGTACACTAAAATGATGACCGCTCCAAGGATCATCCCTTCGATTTGAGTGAATCCGAATGTGACATGAAGGACTTTACCTGCTCCGGAAAATTGTGCTGCGACATAAAATGTGAAAAAGAATGTAATGATCAGCGCTGATAAGAAACGGATGGTTCCTTTTTCATCGTTGTGTTTTTTCGATAATAATTCCGGTAACGTGATCGCGCTCAGTTTTTCGGTGAGTACCCGTACAGGCTTCGCGATGATGAGCCAGGATGTGATAATCCCGAGAATGCACCCAAGGGCCGTCCATGATTCTAACAATCCCAACGTTAATGCAGCACCGGGGAGTCCCAAAATCAGCCATGCAGATTCACCGGATGCTCGTTCGGAAAAGGCAATCACCGTTGGGCCTAAACGATGTCCGCCTAACGCAAAATCTTTGATGTTTTTCATCAATTTAGCAGTAAACAAACCGATGACCATGATCACAAGCAAATAGATAAAAAACGTGATGCTTAATGCGCTCATCTCAGGAATCTCTCATGTATTTGTTTGGATTCGGTCATATAATTCATAGTGCAAGTGCTATTAATCCGATGAGAAAACAATAAACACCAAACCAATAGAATTTTCCTTTTTGTAACAGATGGATCAACCATTTTAATGAAATCCAACCCATAAGAAATGAACTGATGAATCCCGCAGTAATTACCGAATACGGGAGCAGGCTTTCAGACGACTGAACCGTATCCAAAACGGTTAATAATCCTGAACCAATCAAAGCCGGGATGGCAAGGATAAATGAAAATTTAGCGGTTTGTTTCGGATTCAACCCTAAGATTAAACCCATCCCGATGGTTGACCCTGAACGGGAAATTCCCGGAATGATTGCAAAAGCCTGTGCTACACCAATCCAAACTCCATGCAAAACACTGATTTTGTCTTTGCGAACGGTCGTCCATTTAGTTGAGATCAGCAATATTCCTGTGAACAATAACGCGGTTGAAACGACCTGGATGCTGTCAAACGCCTTCTCAATATGATCTTTCAGAAAAAATCCGACTAACACAGCGGGAATCGTTCCAAGAATGATCGTTAAGATAAATATTTGAGTTTTCTTCTCTTTGAGTGAAATCAGTATTTGGAACAAATCTTTCCAGAATACGACCAAAATACTAAAAAGAGTACCGACATGCACCACGATCTCAAAAACATTCCCTGGAATGTTGATCCCTAAAAAATGCTGCCCCAAGACTAAATGCCCTGAACTGCTGATCGGAAGGAACTCGGTAAATCCTTGGACAATTCCTAATATGATTGCTTCAATGAAAGACATAATAATTGAATATTAGTAGAGAATTTATTCAAAATACTGAAAATTGTTTATGACAAAATGAAGCGGATGAAAATTAATCGTCCGCTATACCTAGGATGGCAATCATCCTACCGGACCGATCACCGTCTCGCCGATATGAGTGGTATTTCTCCGGTAAACAGCATGTACACTCATCCACGATGTGAATGTGTTTCGATGGGATTTTTTCCATCATCATTTTTTCTTTGATCACTCCCGTCAAATTCACGTAAGATCGATCTGACTTTCCGCTTTTCACAAATTGTATCGGAAAATGCTCAGTCACTTCTGGGCCAACTTCGAAACAACATTCATGAATACACGGCCCCAATACAACATGCAGATTATCACGTTCTGCACCCAATGAATAAAGTTTGTCCAAACAATGCTCAATAATATTTGAGGTTACCCCTCTCCATCCGGCATGAATTAGCCCAATGATCTTTTTTGAGATATCCGCGATAAAGATGGGAACGCAATCGGCAACTTGGATTGTCAGTACATTACACGGATCATCTGTGACTAATCCATCCGTGCTAGGATGAAATCTTGGTTCTTGAACAATTTGAACCTTTCCGGAATGAACTTGGTTTGGGATAACAATTGAATCAGGATTAAGTCCAAATTCTTTCGCCAGCTCAATCCTATCCTCCGGCGGTGTAAAGGGGAAGGGTCGTAAACTAAATCCGGCACGGATTGAATCTTCAGGGAAGTAATGCGATAAATCCAAAAAAGGATGCATTAGATTTGGGTAAAAGTTTACCGGTTTCCCGGCAGCAAAGCATCAGGAAGAATAACAGGTTCTTCTCCTGAATACAGAGAATCGCCTTTAAAATATCCCAATGAATGAAATGAAGCGTCCTGATACCGCAGGACTTGCAAAGCAGTATTCACATGATTTGATGTATCTGAAAATGAAATATATTTTCCGCTGCCGTGGAATTCATCAATGGACTCTAATCGATTTAAAATATGCCGTCGGGTTGGGGTTGTCGTTTCGATGGCTGATGTCAATAGCGTCGCACAATCATATCCCTGCGTATAATATTCTGATTCTTCAACCGTATAATGCTCAACCAACGTGGATGCAATTGACGGCGAAATGACAAGCATACTGTCTAAATGCGGTCCAACGTTCTTCTCATTCAGAATATCCAAATTTTGCCATGCTTCATTTCCGATAACGGTCGCGGACAAATTATACATCGGGAATTGTGTGGCGATGTACCGAAGATGTTCCGGTACGATCGGAATGTAAATCCCATGGATAGTTCCCAACGCCACTTTACTTGAATCTCTGGATGTCATCACCTTGACTTCTTCTTCCGGCAGATCAAAAAAGTCCTCACCCGTAACATCAAACAATGCGTCTAAACTGTCAATTTCCATCCCTAAAAACGCGTCGGTTTCTTTATCCTTTGGAATCATCGCCCATGCCTTTTTACGAATGGATTTGAATTGCCGCGATAAATTTTCCGGAATCTCAGAATACCATTCGACATGAACGAGCGCTGTACCCAACGCTTTCAATTCTTCAATAAACGCATTGGCAAGCTGATACCCCTCACCAATGGACGGAGCCAAAACCGCGATGGAATCCAACCCAAACTCCAGCAATGCTGTTCTCGCTGCATACCGCCCTCTTGTTTCTAGCGTCGAGTTTATTTGAAACACCGATGGAGATAATTCCGTCAATTCATCTTGTGTCGAAAATGGAATGATCAACGGAAGCTGCGAGTCCATCAACACCGTTGACGCCAATAATGAGTTTTCATGAGTTAATGGGCCAATGGCAGCAAGAACATCCTGATTAGATTCAAGGGCTTGAATTCCACGGATGGTTTCAACATCCTTGCTTTGATTATCATGAATGATCAATGAAACAGCGGTTTCATTTTGTGATTCGTTTATCCCTTTTTGAAACCCGGTTAAAAAGGCTTGTCCTAACGCCATGTTTTTCCCACTCAATGGCAAGATAACGCCTACTTTTCTAACGGCAGCTACCGGTTTAAATGATGTAAGGATCAGCCGCTCATACAAATCAAAATATGCATCCGGAACCGATGCGGGCTCAATCTCGGCTAATTCATCGGCGCATTCAGAGTGCTTCCCGGACTCCAGTAAATTAAATGATCTCGCCAGCTTAAGAATGGTGACGATTATTTCATCATGCTCCAAGGATAACCGTTCGTTAATCAATTGATGATCTATCGAATAACTGAGTGTCTTTTGAAGCCGTTCGTCCAGCTTGGAGATCAGTGAATCTGATACAGCATGTTTTCGGCTGTCCAAATACATCCGGAATGCGGTAGTGTACTGACCTTTGTGAATGAACATATCTCCATAGGACAAATACACTTCATCCAAATATCTGCTTTGTGGATAATCTCTTAAAAACTCACGCCCTAATTTCATCATTTGGTCATCTTTTTTCAACATGACCGATGTCTTGATCAGCAGCAGATCAACTGTGGAATTGTAATTCCCGCTTTTGTTTTTCAACGGGGTAAGAATTTGCTCAGCTTCAGTAAAATCTCCACCATTATATGAAACAACAGCTTTCTGGATGTCGTCTTGAATTCGTTTAGACTTTAACCAACCCTGCCCCATTAAAACGGATGCAGAAAAGAAGAATCCTAAAATGAGGATCGTATATTTATTCGACCGTGACACTCTTCGCTAGGTTCCTTGGTTGATCAACATTACATCCTCTTAGAACGGCTAAATGATATGCCAATAGTTGAAGCGGAATGGAGGCAATGATTGGGAAAATCCGGCTGTGAGTCGACGGAATCACGATCAGATAATCAGCTAATTCAACAATGTCTTTTGACCGTTTATCCGTTACGATGATGATGCGCCCTTTCCTGGATTTTACTTCCTGGATATTTGAGACAACTTTTTCAAATGTTTTATCATGAGGTGCAATGAAAACCACCGGCATTTTTTCATCGATCAATGCGATCGGGCCGTGTTTCATTTCCGCAGCAGGATATCCTTCTGCGTGGATGTACGAAATTTCTTTCAGCTTTAAAGCCCCTTCCAAAGCAACGGGGAAATTCAGTCCACGGCCAAGGTATAAGAAATTATTACAATTCACATTTTCTTTGGCGACTTCTTCGATCTGCGATGTGTCTTCCAAAATCTTAACAGTAATGTCAGAAATCTCAGATAATGCTTTAGCAATGGATTGTCCTTTTTCAAGTGATAATCCGTTTCGCCGACCTAACAGTAACGCCAGCATGGATAACACCGTCACTTGCGCGGTAAATGCTTTAGTAGATGCGACACCGATCTCAGGGCCGGCATGCGTATACACACCACACATGGTTTCCCGTGCGATGGAACTCCCAACCACATTACAAATCCCGACGGTTAATGCTCCGTGATCCTTGGCTTTCCGGATCGCCGCTAATGTATCAGCTGTTTCACCGGATTGACTGATCGCGATCACCGTTGTGTTTTCATTAATGATCGTATCACGATATCGGAATTCAGAGGCATATTCAACATGCACCGGAATCTCGGCATATTCCTCAATTAGATACTTTCCGATCAACCCTGCATGCCAGGATGTCCCGCAGGCAGTGATAATAATTTGTGATGATTGTTCAATCCTGTGTATATAATCGTGAATTCCGCCAAGGTGCGCAGTCCCTTCATCTTTCAGTAATCTTCCCCGCATCGTGTCTGCAATCGTTCGTTCCTGATCGTGGATTTCTTTCAGCATAAAATGAGGATAATTGCCCTTTTCGATTTCTTCTAGACTCATATCCAGTTTTGTAATCTGTTTGGAAACAATGGTATTATCTTGAATTCGGCGAATCGAATAGCGATCACGGTGAATCATCACCATTTCGCCCTCATCCAAATAGATGACATTGCGTGTATGTTCAATGATCGGCGAGGCATCACTGGCAAGAAAATATTCATTTTCACCTATCCCAAGGACGAGCGGACTGCCTAATCGAGCAGCAACGATGACATCCGGTTCATCTTTGCAAACGGCTACAATACCGTACGCACCGACCACATCCTGAAGAGCAGCTTGAACTGCTTCATCAAATTTTAAGCCATCCCCATAATAAAAAGAGGAGATTAACTGCACCAGGACTTCTGTGTCGGTATCACTTTTAAATTTAACGCCCTGATTTACTAAAACTTCTTTGATCGCATTATAGTTTTCAATGATCCCGTTATGAATCAATGCGATCGAATCATTTTGATCTAAATGAGGGTGTGCGTTGATATCGTTTGGTTCACCATGGGTTGCCCATCGAGTATGCGCGATACCGACCTCTCCGGCTAAACCTTCCCTTTGAACATTCTCATCAAGTTTGGCGACTTTACCAGCTTGCTTCACGTATGACAGTTCATCATTTGCAAGTACAGCCAGACCGGCTGAGTCATATCCTCTATATTCTAAACGTTTCAGGCCTTTTAGTAAAAATGGGACTGAATTATTATACCCAATATATCCTACAATTCCACACATAATTTGCTCGTATTTAATTTATTTATCATTTTGGTAAAAGGTTTAAACATCCTAATTAATTCGTCTGCTTATCATGTTTCATTTTTGCTACGATTATTCCCATTCAATAGTTCCGGGAGGTTTGGATGTAATATCATAAACAACACGATTAATGCCCTGAACATTATTTACAATTTTATTCGAAATCTTTGACAGAATATCAGACGGGAAGCGATACCAATCCGCTGTCATACCATCCGTGCTGACAACAGCCCGAAGGGACAACAGGTTTTCGTAGGTCCGCTGATCGCCCATCACCCCCACAGTTTTAACAGGGATCAGCACGCAAAACGCCTGCCATATTTTATCATAATGACCAGTCTCTTTCAGCGTTCGTATAAAAATATCGTCTGCTTCGGTTAAAATGTTGATCCGTTCTTCAGTGACTTCACCCAAAATTCTTACGGCTAATCCGGGACCTGGGAATGGATGGCGATAAATCAATGATTTCGGTAAACCCAGCTGCTCACCGACTAAACGTACTTCATCTTTGAAAAGATATTTAAAAGGTTCGATGAGTTCAAATTTCATATCCTCAGGCAGCCCGCCAACATTATGATGACTTTTTATCACTTCAGCATTTCCCCCGTGCTGTAAGGTTCCGCTTTCGATGATATCCGGATATAGCGTTCCCTGTGCCAAATAATCAATATTACCGAATTGCTGCGAAATTTCTTCAAATGCACGGATAAACTGTTCCCCGATGATCTTTCGTTTTTCTTCCGGATCTGTCACACCCTTTAGTTTTGTATAGAACCGTTTGGACTCATCAAACAGATGAAGATTGACACCAATCGAATCTTTCAACGCGTGATAGCTGGTATCCGCTTCATTTTTCCGCAATAAACCGTGATCGATCAAAATGCCAACGGCTTGATCGCCAATCGCTTTATGAAGGAGCGCAGACGCAACAGATGAATCTACCCCTCCGCTGACACCAATCAGCACTTTTTTATCTCCAACCAGCTTACGAATAGATTGAATTTGTTCTTGAATAAAATTAGCAGGTGTCCAGTCCGGGGCGCATTGTGCAATCTTAAACAGGAAATTGCTTAAGATAGTTTTCCCTTCTTCTGTATGGGCAACTTCAGGATGGAATTGAGTCGCAAACCGATTCAGCTCTTCGTGGCACATCGCCGCTATAACACCGTTAGATGATTCAGCGATCGGTTTCCATCCATAGGGAATTTTAGTGACTGAGTCACCGTGGCTCATCCAGACTTGCGTCCCCTGGGAGACGTGATTAAATAAAACATTTTCTTCTAGAATATTCAAATGAGCAGGCCCGTATTCTCGCTGCCCGGCGGAAGTAACATTCCCCTGATATGTTTTGGTCATGAGCTGAAGACCATAACAAATGCCAAGAATTGGGACAGGCATATCTAAAATTCGTTCATCAAAATCCGGTGTGTTTTCACCGTAAACACTGGACGGTCCACCGGAAAGGATCACGGCTTTGACCTGATGATCTGTTAATGCCTTAAGCGGAACATCGTGTGGAAAAATCTCAGAATATACATTGAGTTCCCTAATTTTTCGTGCAATTAGCTGAGTGTATTGGGAACCAAAATCTAGAACAGCAATACTTGACTTGCCACGATCTACCATGATACATCCCACTTTTTCAAGGATGGAAGAAATTCCTGATTGGTCAATTTATAATGGATTGGTGTAATACTGACATATCCGTTATTGACCGCATTAATATCCATATCAGGATCTGGATTGGGATTCACCACTTCTCCGGACATCCAATAATAAATTCGTCCGCGCGGATCTTCACGTTTTTCAAAACAATCGCGAAACGAAGAGTCTCCTTGTTCAGTGATACGAGCACCTTTGATCTGATGTAAAGGTAAATTAGGTATATTTACATTTAGAAGTGTTCCTTTTGGTATCCCATTCTTCAATAGAGCACGGACAATATTCTGTGTGATCATTTTTGAAGGACCAAAATCACCGCCTTTCAAAGCATCCAAACTGAATGCGATTGAAGGGATGTGATAAAACACACCTTCTGTGGCAGCTGAAACTGTACCGGAATAAATGATATCCGTTCCAACGTTTGCACCAGCATTTATCCCTGAAACGATTAAATCTATCGATTCTTTAACTAAAGATCGAAAACCAATTTTAACACAATCGGCCGGGGTTCCGTTCACCGCATAACCGGTAAATCCGCCGTGACGTTCAATTTCTTGGATCCGAATCGGATTTGAAAGCGTGATAGCATGTCCAACGGCACTTTTTTCTGAATCCGGAGCAACGACGGTCACATTCCCGATTTTGCTCATGGCTTCCCAAAGGGCATAAATCCCTGGTGCATGAATGCCGTCATCATTGGTAATTAAAATATTAGGCGATTGATTCACGTTTAACTGATCCATCGTTTTGTTAACATGATAAACTAAACTTATCCTTTTTATTAATCTATTTCTTTTTGAAGGATTGAAATGATATTTGATAATGTTGATTTCATATCATCTCGCGGGACAATGTGATCGATAAATCCTTTTTCCAATAAAAACTCTGCTCGCTGAAACCCTTTCGGTAAATCCTGACCGATTGTTTGCTTGATAACACGAGGTCCTGCAAATCCGATAAGTGATCCGGGTTCGGCTAAAATCAGGTCGCCCAACATTCCGAAACTTGCAGTGACACCGCCGGTAGTCGGGTCGGTTAAAATTGGGATGTACAACCCGCCGTTTTCGGAAAATCGGGCTAACCTTGTACTGGTCTTTGCCAGTTGCATCAGGGATAAAGCTCCTTCCTGCATTCTTGCTCCGCCTGAAGCACAGATCAAAATAAACGGGATCTTTTGTTTATTAGCGATATCAATGGAACGAGAGACTTTTTCACCCACAACCGCACCCATACTTCCGCCAATAAATCCGAAGTTCATAATACCCAAAATGATGTCCTTACCGTTTATTTTTCCGGTAAAGCATTTCACCGCTTCTTTCTCTCCGGTTTTTTTCTGGGCACGAACGATTTGATCGGTATATTTTGACCCGGATTTAAATGTCAAAGGATCGGCGGTTTGGATCTCAGTCAGCACCTCTTTTTCTGTCCCTTTATCAAGGATCAGCTTTTTATACACATCCGGTGAAACTCTGAAATGATGCTGGCAGTGCCTGCACACAGAATGTGTATTTTCCATTTCAGGTTTATACAAAATTTCTGAACATGACGGACACTTTTCCCATAATCCGTCAGGGATATTTTTTTTCTCAGAATCTTTTACTTTTTTATCCTGTCTTCTAAACCAAGCCATGATATAATTACTCAAATTTTATTGTTTTTATTGTTTCTCAACGGATCAACTTGTACTCTATTAACTATCATTTGAAACATGAACCCTAATATACAACTTTCTCTGTTATTTACGATGACCGAATTGAAATGGAGAAATATATTCGGGCGTCAAACTTTTTGGATCCACCACCATCCAATCATCAACAAACTTCTCAGCTAATTCTCCAACCCATTTGACCGACGGTTTGATCTTCTTGAAATTAAACTCTTTTAATTCTTCAGCTTTTTTGTCACTGCCGCAAAAATAAACCGCGGATGACCGATCAAAAAGTTTCGAAAAGTCATCTTTGGTAACAGCAATCGGGGATTCGGCCGGAGACAGTTTATTTATCTTCCAGTGAAATTGCTGATAGAAATATGTGTCCGCATGCGAATGGAGTAAGATGCTCACATCTTCCTTCAATTGTGTTCCTTCAGCCATTGCAAACAAGGTCGGGACCGGAATAATCGGCAGGTTATGAGAGTAGGCTATCCCTTTTGCATAACTTAAACCGATTCGCAATCCGGTAAATGAACCCGGTCCGACTGAAACTGCCACAGCATCGATATCGCTTAATCGGATATCATTTTTTGACATTAACTCATCAAAATAGACGGGAAGTTTTTCTGCATGCGCACGCGGAATATCCTGTTCAATCCTTGACACACATTGCCCATCTTCAATGTAGGCAATGCCGCATACGGAAGTGGCTGTCTCAATTGCGATGAACTTCACTTGATGTCTCCTTTGATACGGATAATTCTTTCATCCGGAAATTCCCTGACCCGCTCAAAATACAGAAAAATGGTATGATCCGGTAACACCTCTTCGATGATGTCTGCCCATTCAATCAACGCAATGCCATTCCTCGGGTTTAAATAAACTTCACCACCGATATTGAGGAAATCGGTTCCGTTTTTAAGGCGATAACTATCAATGTGGTATAAAATCTTTTCATCATACTTATATTGACTCACAAGTTTAAATGTCGGAGAGCCTACACTATCAGAAATGCCTAATCCTTTGGCAAACCCTTGAGCAAAGGTTGTTTTTCCAGTTCCGAGATCCCCGATCAATGCAAGGACCGAACCACTCGGAAGTTTTTCAGCCAAAGCAAATGCAAAATCTTTGGTTTCCTGCAATGAATGTAAACGGATGGTCTGTTCGTTTTTCGTCATTATGATTTTTTCTTCATGACCACCAATGGAACCAATAATTCTTCCATAGAGATTCCGCCATGCTGAAAACTCCCTTTATACAAATTTTGATACTGATGGTATTGAGTCGGATACAAGAAGTAGACATCATCCTTGGCAATGAGATAGTTGGTTTGCGGACCTAAATCAGGCAGTAAGTATTGTTTCGGATCTTTGATGATCAAAGCATTTTTATCCGTGCTGTTCAGGTTTCGACCGTACTTATAGCGAATACCGCTAGATGTTTCCCTGTCTGCTCCTACCATCACACCACGGTTTACTCGAATTGATCCATGATCGCTTGTTATAACAACGGTCATATCGCTTTCGCTTAATTGTCTTAGCAATGCGTAGAGCCATGAATTCTCGAACCACGTTTTTACCGCATATCGATACCCGGATTCGTTCGGGACCATTTCTTTCAACACTTCTGATTCAGATCTCTTGTGGGCTAACATATCCACAAAATTGACCACGATCGCCAACAAATCCATGGATAAATAATTTGACACCTGATTTAAAAACCGCTCCCCTTCTCCGGCTTTCCATATCTTATGGTAATGAAACTTTTTTCTTTCCAAATGAAGCTGTTTTAACTGATCAGCAAGAAAAACCCTTTCTAACTGATTTAAACTTTGAGCATGATTCTTGAATGCATCTACTTGCTCCGGATATTTTGAACAGACTTTATCAGGATAAAGTCCGCTGAAAATTGAATTACGGCTAAATGGTGTGGCAGAAGGTAAAATTGAAACATGATAATTGATATCCAACTCAAAATAATGATCCAGTAACGGGGCTAATGTCATAAACTGATCATGCCGTAGAGAATCCACAACAATGAAGCATACTTTGTTATTCTTTTTCAGTAACGGGGCTACTGTATTTCGAATCACATCTGGTGACAGAGCAGGTGCGGATTCATCTCTGAGCCAGTCCGGGTAATGATCTTCAAAAAAATTGACAAATTCACGATTACAGGTCAGTATCTGCTCTTCAAGAATTGCTCCAAGTCCAGTGTCTTTATGGGCATCAAATTCCAATTGCCACTTGATCAGCTGATTATACATTTCCCACCAATCGTCAATAGTCATTGAACTTTGAAGTTTGGACTCAATTTCCTGGAATTCTTTTAAATAACCTGATGTAACTTTTTCTTCCTGTATTTTTTCCGTCTCAAGTAACTGTTTACATGCCATAAATATCTGAGTGGGGTTAACAGGTTTGATCAGAAATTGTTCCACTTTCTCAGAGATTGCTTCATCCATCAACCATTCTTCTTCGCTTTTTGTGATCATAATAACCGGCAATGACGGTCGAAGTTCTTTAATGTGACGAAGGGTATCCATCCCATCCATGCCGGGCATAAACTGATCCATCAGAACGAGTTGGAATGACTGCTCTTCTACAGCGGTAATGGCGTCATGTCCATTCGTTGCAGTCGATACAGCATACCCCTTTTCCTCCAAAAAAAGGATATGAGGTCTTAAAAAGTTGATTTCATCATCAACCCATAGAATTTTACCACGGATATTTTGCATAATTTTAAGGGCAGAAAATACGGAATTCTATCTATGCGAACACGCAGAAAAGCTTACCTTAAAAGGATTACTTTTTGCGTTGCATTATATGCAGAAGATCGGAAAACAATAAAATACATTCCGCTGCTAACTTCTTTACCAATATGGTCTTTACCGTTCCAAACAATTGACTTAGACCCGGCAGTTTCTTTACCTTTTACAAGAGTAGTTATTCTCTGACCCATTAAGTTATAAACACTAAGATCAAAATGAATATCCTCAGGGATGTCATATCTAATTGTCGTTATGGGATTAAACGGATTCGGATAATTCGGATATAAAGCAAATTGGTCCGGGATTGGATTCTTCATATCCATCATGCTCGTTTTTTCTATATAAATGATCGATTCTCCGGAATAGTTTCTTCCATCAAAACACCATTCTAACAATGCTGTTTCTTCGTCTTTCTTTCTGAGTGTTACTGAAATTGGATTTGCATTTATACTTTGAGTGGACTGATCCAGATCTGCAAGATTAAAGGATAATGTTGAATTTCCGTCATCGTGATAAACTAGCGTTACCCAATCATCTGAGGTTGTGGTTTCGTACGTGACCATAACTAACTGTTCGGACGGATAAGATAATGTAAACTCCAATGACCCAATTGCCTGAGTCAGTGAATCAACATTTAACCGGATGGTGAAAAGATCTGTTTGATCATCAATTATTCTTTCAGCATGATCAGTGGATATCCATATTCTTTCAGTTTCATCTGAAATCTTTGGACGAACTCTATTCATTATTTTCCCGATAAAACCACTGCTATGTTGCCAATTCCACATTTGGACAAATACCATCAAGTCTTCAAAATCAAATAATCCGTCAGCAGCAGGTTGCAGATACGGCGGAGTTCCGTTTGATGGGCCAATATCGTTATATGCAACCAATTCATCTGCCCACCATATTTGTTGAAGCTGGACTAAATCCTCGAAATCAATAATTGTATCTCGGTTAAAATCTCCTAAGTAATCAACCGACCAAACCCATGTTCTGTGATCACCAACACCGTCAGGATCACCATTCTCATTCCCGTCAAATGGATTTCCCCAACTATTCGTCAGAGCTGTTGAAATGTTTAATGTAAGGGTATCTCCTCCCGCCCAGCCGGAATCTTCGAAAATTGTTACGGTTGAGAGTTGAGATTGATAATCGATGAAAATCTGCTCATATTCGTACTTAGCAGATGTGATCGTGATCCCGCTTGCTATGGTCTCCGGATCAAGTTCTTCCGAGAATTGGATAATGATTTCATTATTCCATCTCAAGTTCTGCAGATCAATACTTGTTACAAATGGAAGTGTTTCATTATCAACATGGATTACAATCGTGTCGCCTACTCCCTGCTCCCAATTATCCGATGCAATTGCAGATAACAACAGTGTTGTATCCGTATTCGGAATATCTTCATTTGAACTCCATAATAAAGTGTCTGAATAACTGTCCACTCCAATATTGTTTGTCTCACTCATTATTGTGGCAGGACTCCACGAGTTTCCATCATCCAATGAGTATTGGACATCGATGCTAAAAAGGTCTTCAGTCGGGTCTATAATTTCGTACGGAATCCGGATGTCTCCGGAGACTTCTGCGGGGTAGAACGTTTCATCTAATTGTATCTCTCCGACAAAATTATCTACTTCAAATGGATTTGTCACTACGGTTACTTCATTCAATCCGTCTGAAACAACTGCTTTCAATGTCAATTGCGGTTGAAAGACTGACCCAATATCTTGAATACTATTCCAAATAAATCCAAACGTTGAATCCGTAATCAGATCTGTCGTATCAATTGTCGGCGTAAACCATTCGATGTCATCCACTGAGTAGAATAATTCAAAAGTCAGCGAGTCCCCTTCGTTATCATAATATGCTACCTCACCGGCTACGAGATCATGTACTTCGTTTGGCATTGGAATGAAGGATACAACTGGCGGCTGGTTTGATCCGGTGATACTAATTAGTGACGATAACCAATTATCACCCTCTTCAGACTCTGGAATTTCGTCTAACACATCCGCATAGGGGCCAATAAACCAATTACCATATTCGGTGTTCTCAGGGATTGACACTGAATGATAAAACTGGACGGTAATAGTGTCATTATTCTGAAGATCATATATCCTTTCATATCCACCAGTTAATTGGATATCCAAACTTGGTATGATTGTTGAATCTTCTGACAAATAAACACCGACGTAAAAAGAATCAGCAACCGTCATTCCGTTATTTACTAGTTGCAACTGCAGATCGGTATTCAATATTTGTCCAGGTTCAACAACACTTGGGAAAGAAAACAATTCAATCCCTAAATTTGCCGGTAAAATTGGAGCATCCGGCGTAATATCCTCCCACCAGCCATAATGGATATATCCGTGCTGATCATTACCGGAAAGATCATAAGCGATCAGTCCAAATCCATGA
>CAYQZV010000022.1:0-32673 GCA_964422145.1 uncultured bacterium
ATTCCGGACAACGCTTGCACCCCTCGTATTACCGCGGCTGCTGGCACGAAGTTAGCCGGTGCTTTCTTGTGAGGTACCGTCATGCTCGAAAACTATTTGCATCCGAGTTTTTCTTCCCTCACGACAGATCTTTACGCTCCTAGAAGCTTCATCAATCACGCGGCGTTGCTGCGTCAGGCTTTCGCCCATTGCGCAAAATTCCCTACTGCTGCCTTCCGTAGAAGTCTGGGCCGTATCTCAATCCCAGTGTGGCTGATCATCCTCTCAAACCAGCTACCGATCATCGCCTTGGTAAGCCGTTACCTTACCAACTAGCTAATCGGACGCAGGCTCATCCCAAAGTACGAGCCGAAGCCCGCTTTAACAACATCTTCCGAAGAAGTCGCTGCATTATTTGGTATTAGCTCCGGTTTCCCGGGGTTATCCCAATCTCTGGGGTAGATTGCCTACGCGTTACTCACCCGTTCGCCAGTTTAATCACACCTCGAAAGGTACTTTCTCCTTGACTTGCATGTATGAAGCACGCCGCCAGCGTTCGTCCTGAGCCAGGATCAAACTCTCCATTGTATGTTTAATATGGTTAGCTTTGCCGAGTTTGTCCTGGTTAGTCTCTGAGACCCACGCATACCTGAATTTTTAAAAAACTTTTGAAATGAGCATATTATACTTGCTCAAAGCCAACAAAATTATCACTTCTATTATACCCGTGTCAACACTATTTCTCAGAAATATTTAAATATTTTTTATTAAATGTTTTACGATATCCTTACCGTCGAGAAAACCGTATGTTTATATATCAGAATTACCGGTTATCGGAGTTCCGGTTCGTAAAAATCTAAAAACTTTGATACCGGATATTTTTTTATCTGGCCATCAATATAATCTATTTCAGACTGATGATTGATCTCATCAATATCTTCAAATGTTTTTAGTATGCTGCCGATATACACACCTAAACCTATGACAATAGGTGGAACAATATAACTTTGAGACGTGCTCTCAGTTTTAACTGTGACCGGAAGCCTATTCCCCAAGGATGGTTTCCATCCCTGCGATGTGTTTACGATAGAATTTGAATATGGAATTAAGGTATGTGATTGATATGAAAATGTGCTCTTCTTTGATTTATTATCTGATGTAAACAGATATAGAAGTGCGGTTGTCCCCATTATTCCCAGTACCTCATCCCATTGCTTTAAATAGGATTGTCCGGCACCCGGCAGAATGGACAACCCGACTGCAAGGGTTTTATCCTTTTTTGGAAGAATTTTGATCGACTGAATTGATCGGTATAGCGGTTTCAGCAATTTTGTGTAATGTTTATGATCAAATTGTTGCTCCGCACCCTTGAAAGATTTCTTCGCTTCATTCCATTTTTGAGTATGTAAAAATGCATACCCTCTGAAAACCAAATGATACGGATCATTGGACATTTCAGTTTCTAACAAAACCTTATCATAATTTTTATTTAACAAATGGACATAGATACTTCGATAGGTCGCACTTTGATATACAAGAGCTGTCGAATCTCCTTTTTCTGTTATGCGAGAATAATACTCTATGGCCAAATCGTGTTTTTCTTTTTCTTCGTATGATCGCGCAATATAGTAGTAAATAACAGATTCAAAGGCTGGGTCCGGATATTTATATAGGTACTTGAATAGGTTTATCTGAGCTCGGTCATGATAACCATTCTCAAACAGAAAATCACAAAATGACAACAATTCTTCCCGCTGGAAGTCAGTATAGTCCTCCCATTCTTTAATGATCTCATATTCTGAACGAGGAAGAGTCTGACAGAATATAACTGTCAGAGATAGGATGAGTATACTAATCGGCTTCATAACGGGTCAGAATGTACTTAAAAATTCTAGTATATCGAAAAAAAAAGAGGGCTCAATTGAGCCCTCTTTTTATTATGTTGTTTCTATAGGTTTATTTAAGGAGCATTACCTTATTTACCTGTGAGAAGTCTGCTGATGTCATATGATAGAAATAGACACCGCTCGGAACCATTTTTCCTTCATTGGTCGTTCCATTCCAAATAATTGAATACATATTTGGAGTGTGGTATCCGTTGACTAAGGTTTTTACTTCTCTTCCAAGCATATCGTACACAACGATATTCACATGACCTGCATTGGCAATTTGATAGTCAATCGTTGTTTCCGGGTTAAACGGATTCGGGTATCCTTGTCCTAATGAATAAGTATCAGGAGTTGTACTCGTTCCGCCTTTTACTAGGATATAGCTACTTGATGCAGGGATATCCATGCTTCCGGTTCCGGTCAGAGTGTAACTGTCATTTGCGCTTTCCAGAACCCATTCATTTCCATCACTGATGGAATAGGAAATGGAAACCGTTTCTTTTGCAGTCATCATCTCAATAACACCACCATTTTCAGAAGCTCTCCAATCTCCGGCAAACCGGACATCAAATGCGCCAACAGGCGGTTTCGGCGGCAGGCTGTAACTGAGTCTGGTTTCCTCAGGAACGCTAACACCGAAGTTCAACACTGATCCGTTAAAGGTGATTGAGTTTGCATCAGCCATGGTTTCATTAGCATCTATGCGAGCTAAGCCTGTTCCGCAAGTAGAAACCGTTCCGGCAGCATTTGTACGAACCCAGTAACCTTTGCCAGGCATAAGAGTAGTTGCTTGCTGATATCCGGCATCAAATGCGTAGAATGTACCCGGAATAACGATATTGTCCGGATCGCAAAGAGTAGAAACTTCTGTCTCAAACGATCCAACGGTCATCAGGTTCCAGCCTGCATTTAGAGCAATATCTAAACTTCCAAGACAGCCGCCTGTTACAGTATTTGTACTTGCGTCATTAAATCTCAACCAATAACCCATTCCTGCAGTTAAATTATCTGCCTGCTGATATCCAGCATCAAAATAATAACATGTACCGCTAATTGCTCCCGGGAAGAGTGTCAGATAGCTTGTATCTTCAACGTCACCCGGCAGTCCGACTAAATTCCAGCCGGCATTATTATCAACTGTAGTTTCACAGCTATTTCCACATGACGGTTCAGTGTCTAGAGTGAGTTTTCCAGCATAAATTCTATTTTTCCAATCTGCAGGAGATTCTACATCACCTGTAGTTGATCCGTATGGATAATCGGGCATTTGATAGCATAAATAGACATCATTATTGGTTGCACCATCCGGTGAAGCATGTGCATAGGTTTCATCCGGTCGATCTTCATCACTTGAATCAGGATCCGGTGTTTCAAATTGATAAGGACACCACCACGTGTCACCGCCGTCAACCGTTTTGATCACAAAATTATCAAAGGACCATTCTAAGAAATATCCCCAGTCGTCACATCCGTCGTCCGGAGTTCCACCATCGTCGGTTACGGTGAATTCGCCCGGTTCAATCAAACTTGTGACCACGTACATCACATCATCACTTTCTTCACTAATCGCCAAACTAGGTGAGAATGTTTGATACCAATAGCTGTTAGGAAAATAATTATCCCAGTCTCTGAATGATTCTGATGTACCTAATACAAATGAGTAATTCCATCCCATTGGTGTATTCACAAATCCCGGGTTTTCAAGATGATTCTTATCAATCCAGAAATGCCACCAGCCGATACTTTCTGTAAGTGATGTCCAAATGCCGCCATCGGATGCAGGAAGAACGCTTGTAATAAAATGAGGATTTCCTTGGCTGTCAACACGCATATCAAAATCGTATGCAATGAATAACTCATCCCATGTAATCGTCGTATCTGCGCATTCGTCATTATCAGGACCATAGTGATCTGCATAGGCACCGTTGTTCAGCATGTGATCAAACACATTATCATCAATAAAGAAGTAATTTGTTCCTTCCTGTCCTCCGTACCATGTTGCACCATAATCATCCGTCCGTTTAAATGCAATCGTATGTGTGTTACAGTAAGGACTCGCACCAACATCTGCCCCATCAAAATATGTAGAAACAGATACATAGCCAATTCCATCATCATTCACATCCAAAACAGGTGAAGATGTATAGGATCCTTCATCATCCCCGCCAACCATATCATTATTCACATCAATGGCAAGAATCTCTGATCCAAAAATCAAATACCCATCACTATAACTTTCGGAATGAAAAACAAATTTATCTTCACGGGTCCAGTCTGCATAAGCTACATTGAACCAATGACTTCCTGTTGATTCATCATAAGAATAATCAGGTGATCCGACCCAAAGGTCTTTGTGTCCTGCCCATTCAAGATCAACCGGTTGAGCATCCGCAAATGAGCCGCCGTCCCAGCCGAATTCATCCCATGTATAATAGGGTGTTCCGCCGTATCCTGCTCCGGTTCCGGTATATTCATTCCAGAACACATAAGGATAATCAAACATACCTAGTGAACTCGGATAACGGCCAATGCCCATTCCGGGATTCATATTTTGGTACGTTGTCCAGCTGTACCCATCATCATCCGAAAATGCAGCACCGATCTGACCGCTGGTACCACTTTCCCCTGCCCATTGTCTATACCCCATCAATAATCCATTTTCATTTACTGACATAGGACGTGTCATTGAAACGATCATACCATACCCGTTTTTAGATGAATCCACAAGAGATATGTGGTAGTCATTCCGGCTAACCGGGTAGTGATGGATCGGTCCAGAAGGTTGCCCCTCTTCTATATTTACCACTGTAGTAGGTTCAATCTCTGGGTGGAATATAGTGCTATGTTTTACCGGCGTCTGATGTCGGGGAACTGTAGAACCAAATACAATTCCTAACCCGAAGGTTACTACCAGTAAAATACTCATAACCTGTTTCATGTTTCCTCCATGTTTGTTAAAATGATATAAAACTTTGTATTTTATCATAATTGTCGAAGCAGATTGTACATCGAAATTTAATAAATGACAATTCCTATCTTCATCAATTGTATTAAATCATCAATAATGTGACACTGTTTTTATTCACTTGAGATCGTAATCGTACCCGAAGTTGATGACCGGATCCAGTATCCTTGTCCGGGGTAAAGTGTCTCGGCTACATAATAACTGCCGTCAAATCCAAAAATTGTCCCGTTGATAATAATCCCATTAGGATCATCAATCAATGAAACACTGATCGGAGAGGTCACTCCTGTGATCAAATTCCATCCCGCTGTCAAAGAAATTGTGAGCGAAGAAATTTGTGTTCCAGATATTAAGTCGGATCCATCAGATGGAAATCTTAAATAATAACCAATCCCCGGTGTTAACTCCGTTTCCGAGTTGAATCCACCACTATACGAGTATAAGGTTCCATTAATGGCTTCCGTGAATAAACTTTGGTAATGAGAATCTTCAACATTCAACGGAAGTCCAATTAAATTCCATCCCGAAATGTGATCGGCTTGAATTGTAGTTGATCCTCCAGTTGAGACTTGATAAAATCCAGTCCGATGCAAATTACCGCGGTACAAATTCCAATACCCGTTAGAACTGCCTGTTGTTTTAATATCGATATTTACTAAGGATGAACTTGATCCGACTAGTACTTCAAGATCACCATCATTATCTGTATCGATTATTGTAGAAGGAGCTTTGAACGGATATTCATATAAAATTGGGAAATTAGGGTACATATCTCCATTGAGACGATAAGCATACAAAGTTCCGGTAACAGTTGCTGAAACAACTTCAGGTATTCCGTCTCCGTCCAAATCCGCAAATGACGGGGATGAAATCACAATCCCATCTAGAGTATTTGGCCATCCGGGAAGCGCGTTACCATTAACGTCTACACCAAATAATGTACCGTCTTCCGATCCAAAGAAAATACCAACTCCCTCATCAGTTTGAACAAATCCAGGAGAGGTGACAATATCATCATTGGATGCAACTGAGAAAAGCAGTTCCCCTGATTCACTCACAGCATAAAATGAATCATCACGAGAACCTGCACAGATAATCTTTGATCCATCAATCTCGAGAATTGAAGGTGCCGTTCTAAAATCATTTGAAGCGGTGAACGGGAATCCGTCTGCTACAGTAAGGTCATCATATATGACCCAAATCTTTTCACCATCTGTACCACAAACAATGTCTACCAGCCCATTTCCATTAAAATCGGCTAATGCTACACCGCGTTGAATCTTTTCACCTAAACTATACGGGAATCCATCGACATTTGAACCATCTGCATTGATGGCAAATATTTTACCGGGAGATGAATATCCTCCGAAAATGATCTCTAAACCGGAGTCGCCATCAATTTCTCCAACAGCGGGAGTTCCCATTAAATACTGCTCTGAATAATAATCCGTTTCAACAGTGCAGTTTTCATCCAAGATGTATAAATGTCTGCTTTTTGATGCAACAATGATTTCCAGGTTTCCATCTTCATCTACATCAGCCACAGCAGGTGATCCCCAAATTTGATTTCCGGTATCAAATGAACTGAGTTCTTCACCGTCAGCATTAGTAATTCTCAAAATCCCGGAATAATCACCAAATATAATTTCATTTTGACCATCACCATTTAAATCAACTACAACAGGAGAAGACCAGACTTGCTGATTAATTAGATAGGGCCATCCATCCTGATGTAATGATACTTCAACTGCAAAATCGATCGTTTTATTATATTCGTTTTCCTGACTGCCATTCGCATTGATTGTCAACTGGAAATTGACGTCCCCTAAATTAATAGCATCAGAAACCATGAATTCAAACGGATCAGTTAAATTAATACTGGATGTTCCGTTGGTGATGGTTCCTGAATATTGAGCTGAATTATCTATGATCGTAACATCCGGATTTGTTGAAGAAAGTGTTGCTGTAACATCTTGTGCGTCCAGCCAGCCTTCTTCATTATAAAGAGACACCCTTAGTTCAGTTGTTTCACCGGGATTCAACACATCATCACCATCACCCTCACTAATAGCAAGCACATGAAATTCATAGGTTAAATTCGGATAGGTTGTCGCACCGATTGCCTGGTACACGTCAACCATTCCGGACCCTAAACGATCCTGAAGGTACCCTTCAGTATTTAAATCATAAATAAACGGGTCTGCAGATTCAATGATTACATTCTCAAGTTCTTCGTTAGTCCAATCAGGATAAAAAGACTTTAGCAATCCAATACAACTTGCAGCATTCGGACTCGCCATAGATGACCCATCCCACGATTCATATCCCGTGCCAATGATCAGACTGGTGATATTTTCACCCGGTGCAGACAGATCAACGGTTTCGTGATACGTTGCCCAGTGACCCCACACACCGTTGCATCCCATGGCAGCTACAGAAATGACATTATTATAGCTCGACGGATAATGTGACGAATATTCTTCACCGTAATTTGGATAATCCAATCCATTTCCTGCAGCAGCAACAATCACTGCTCCATAGGTGTTATGCGCTGTATTAATTTGGGTTTGTTCATAACTGCTAAAGCCATCACCGCCCCAGCTATTATTAATGATCGTGAACGTTCCGGCATAATATCCGGCTCTTGCAGCGTAATAAATGCCAGCATATCCGTCATTTACATATGGCTCATTCTGATATTCCCTCGAACACTTTACTGATATTACACTGCAATTAAAACCCGTGGATGCCATCCCAAGACTATTATCGGTTACCGCACCTAAAATTCCGGCAACATGTGTTCCATGTGCCCAGGTACTGTTATTTGGAACACCTGCTTTTGGCATTGGATCATTATCATCCGTTCCGGAATAGCCTGAAAGATCCCACCCGATAATATCATCCTCATAGCTGTTTCCGTCATCATCAGAACCATTTGTAAATGGAGACGCAGGTTGAAGCGCATCTCGGAGATTGATACCGTCTCCGGCATAATAATCCATATTATTATCAATAAGATATGTTACAATCTCTTGAGCAGTTACATAACCATCACCATCAGAATCTACTGCTGAAAACAATGTAGACGGTATTTCGCTTTGATTAATCCAGATATTATTTTGCAGATCTGGATGTGTATAATCTACGCCTGTATCAACACTGGCTAACAGCACGGTTCTATCACCCGGGAGTTGTCCGTTGTCAATAAAAAAGTCCCATGCCTGATTCGCTTTTACTGACGGTAAACTGCATTGCTGCCCGGTCATAGGATCGTTTGGAACATACATTGGCTTATGAATCGATTCAAATTCAGATGATAACACCGATGATAGTGTTGATATTCCTTCTTTTGCAATGGATAGTTGTGTTCTGTCTTTTTCAGCGAGATAAACACGATAGATTCGATTTAAATAGATATCTCCATCATGATCCCTGGGATCAGCCCGCGGAATCCATTCTTCAATTTTAATTGCATTATGGTCATCAAGAAATGCTTGTATTTCAGCCTGGTCAACTTTTGGTGGGTTGTGACTATTAAGTATTTCTAATGGTTGTACGTAAGGCTTTAGGCAGAACAAAAATGTATCGTCTGTTTGTTGACCCATTGTATCCGCATGGATTGCTCCAATTCCGATACTCATCAGGTATATAATCGTAATCAATTGTTTCATCGGTTTCATATTTTTATCTTTCATTGGTTAATTCAATACTGTATAGGGCAAACCATGAATTTTATTGTGCATATAATATAAAATATTTCATCCTTTTCAAGATAGTATTATTTCCACTTATTTTTTAGATGTGCTGTAAATCACAAGGGGCAATCATCGATAGCGTCTGTTACAATTATTCATAATCTGTAGCGGGTTATTTCATCAACATGACTTTTTTCATATCGGAATATTCGCCTGATGTCAGTTTGTAAAAGTAAACACCGCTTGAAACGGGTTGATGATTCATATCTGTTCCACCCCATGTGATTGTGTAGTCAGAAGCTGATTGATATTCATTGACTAAGGTTGTCACAGGTCGTCCGAGAAGATCAAATATCTCAAGTGTTGTCATTCCCGATTGATTCAAACTGTATTTGATTGTCGTTTCCGGGTTAAACGGATTTGGATAAGCATCAGACAATCCATAAGCATTTGGAATGACTTGTTCATCTATTGCCAATGTATTTTTAGGGATAACATTAAGGCAAAACCAATTATTGGAAGGGTTAGTAAATGTTAGGGTCGTATTCTCCATTAAATTTATGTTGGGTAAAGAGGAAAAAGGGAAACTTAAGTAAGCACTATCCATTAATGCCGACCAATTGGTGATATCCCAAGAAAAGTTAACTATATTAGTCAGCCCGAATTGTAATTGGATATTATAAACATGTAACGTGAGATCATTATCCCCTTCTAGAATCTGGGTATAATATCGATCTGCTCCCCAGCCGATTGCAGCATCAAAACTTGGCGGAGGTAAAGGTGGAGGTGCATATTGATCGATCCCCTCATCATATCCATCCGTTGCTTCCGGTGAAAACCCAAATTCCAAGTCATAAGATCCATCTGCCGGGTTATCAGTTTGAACAGTAACTGTAAATGTGAAGTCCTGAGCTGAAGTGACAGATACTGCAATAATAATGACATTTAACAATGTCTTTAACATTTTATTTTGATTCATTCTCTTCCCCCTTCTAGATTTTGACAAAAATGATGTAAAACCTAATTTTACTATCATTGGCTATGATCAATTATACAAACAAAAAGGGATATAGAAAATATATCCCTTTTCGAATGGTTTGATGTAAAACTATATCTTATTTCATCAACATGACTTTTTTCACATTAGAAAATTCGCCTGATGTCAGTTTATAAAAATAGACACCGCTTGAAACGGGTTGATGATTCATATCTGTTCCACCCCATGTGATTGTGTAGTCAGAAGCTGATTGATATTCATTGACTAAGGTTGTCACAGGTCGTCCGAGAAGATCAAATATCTCAAGTGTTGTCATTCCCGATTGATTCAAACTGTATTTGATTGTCGTTTCCGGGTTAAACGGATTTGGATAGGCATCAGACAACCCATAAGCATTTGGAACGAGCTCTCCACCAACAGCACCATCCGGCATGGGTGTCACTTTCAATTTCAAAGTTGAAAATGCTGGGTTGTTAACTATATAAGAGGTTTCCTCAAGCATATTCACATTGATCATATCGCCGCCAAACGCATCCTGGAGCAACACACTGCTCATCAAATTAGACCATCCGCCATTATCCCAAGAAATATTAATGATATTTGAAGAAGGAAACTGTAGCAAAATATCATAAACATGCTCTACATAATTTCCATCTCCTGCCAATATCTGAGTGTAATACCGATCAGATTCCCAACCGATCGCGGCATCAAAAGCAGGGGGCGGCGGTGCGGGCGGGGCATAAATATCAATTCCGTCATCGTATTGGTCTGTTGCGCTCGGTGAAAATCCGAATATCAACTCATATGATCCTTCAGTCGGGTTATCTGTATTTGTTTGGATTGCAAAAGTGAAATCCTGCCCAAAGGATAGTGAGAACACCATCACGGAAAGTAAAACAATCCATTTTAAATTAATGATTAGCTTTTTATTTAACATCTATGTCTCCTTGCACAAATCTTTTCAGTTTTATTTAAATGAATAGTTCAATTTAACTATAGTCTGTATGAACAATTCAATAGTTTTATTTTATCTTTAGAATTCGAGGTTAATGCCAACTTGATGTGTATTCTTCAGTTCATGATAACTGGAATAAGCATAATCCACACCTACTACCATACCCGGAATACGTATCTTCACTCCGGCTCCAGCTGCCAAGCCTGCCGTATCATGTCCAAAATGCATCCCAAAACGTCCAAACGCAAACTCACGATATCCATACTCGCAACCCATCGTACCATATACCGTGTAATCACTCGGATTCACTCCATCAACAGACACACTCAAGCGATGATCATCATTCCGGATAAATGCGTTCTCCTTCCCAACAATATCATTCTTCACACCTAAACGAAATACCAACGGTAACGGAAATGTCTCCGTCACCTTCCATAACTGACCATCCACACTCGTCGTATCAGGAACCTGCTGCATTAAACCTTTACCATGGTACTGAACCTCAGGACCAAAGTTGCTCACGCTCATCCCTAACTCAAAGCCATATATCCCGGTATCAAAATGACTGCCAATATCAAACGCTAATGTCTGCATCTGTATCGTGTAAATCTGATCACGGATATAGTCCAATGACATACCGATCTTTAACCGATCAGTTAATCGGCGGGCATACACTGTTCGAAACGCCATCGATGTCACTGAAAACTCTTCTCCCGTTCCATCCGGATATACTTCCGTCGTTACATCCATTAATCCTGAATTCACATAAAACAAATGCAAACCAAAAAAGTCTGAACCGCTCAGCTTCATCCCGTAGGACATCACATTATGGGTTATACCCACTAAATAATTTGTTTTGGAGTAATACCCTTCTGATCCAGTGATAAACGCTATACTCGCAGGATTATACGGAACACCAGAGACACCTCTGCCGGCTGCGACATACGACCCGCCCATACCAACAGCTCTTACACAAGACTCTATCTTTAACCAATTCCCTGCCGCTGTAGCGACCTTCGTCACAATATCAGGAATATTACGATACTGGGCTTCCACTGAACCCACCATCACCAAAAGAACGATACTTATTATTGCTTTTCTCATCTTAATCATCCTCCTAGCGTACTACCGCAAATTTACCTAAATATTCCTCACCATCCGACGACAATACCCTGAATATATACAAACCAGGAGCGACCTCCTGATTGTTATCAGTCCTTAAGTCCCAGTACTCATAACCAAAATACTCATCATGGTGTTCAAATGATGTAACATACTCACCGGTTATCGAATATATCGTTATCTGACAATCTTGCGGTAAATGAATGAATTGTAATAAACTGTTATTTGCGGTTTCATTAAATTCTGAATGAACAATATATGGATTAGGAACTACTTTTACTTCCTCCAAATTTTCTTTGGTAATTTCAGTAGGTTTTCCAAGAAGTGACAAATCAGCCACCCAAGAATCTCCGTCAACATACCAGCGCTCTGGAGTGATGATAATATAGTCTCCATCTTTCCATCCATAATCCGGTTTCCACGGATTTCCTTCTTCTAACCAAACATTTGGAGCAGGGCTTTCTTCAATAATGTTTTCACCTGCAATCCAAATCATATCTGCGTATTTTACAGGAGTTCCCTGTTCATAGAATATATCTCCATCCCATTCGGGAACACCACCCATTATATAGTCAAAAAATCTATAATCAATAATCAAATCATAAATGTAAGGATCATCTATTAAAGTTGTATCAACATAAACTTCTTCCCATTTGAGCCCGATCTTTTCACCTCTCTCCCACATACAGTCATTGGTTCCATCGTATACATAATCTCCACCATGACCTTTATTATCACGATGATATATCTTTACCTTTTTACCTGTGGTCAAATTTGTAATTCGGAAAGGAAGTGGAGTCCCGACATGCGGTAAACCTTCACATGATTCAGTAGATGATACTTCTCCAGCTGTATCGATAGCAGTTGTCCCAAATTCTATTTTATACTTATATATTGGTCTTTTATCAAAAACACCGTTTGAAACAAACTCTAATCGAATATCTAAAAAATCCAAAATAGTGGAATCCATGTTAGATTCAAATGATTCAATTTGTGCCTCATATGTCATACCTAAGGCATTGAAATCTGTAATATAATTATCAAACCGAACACGAATACCATCAAAAAAATCTGTCCAGTTACTGGTGTATCCAAGTTCATACTGACCTATAATTGGGAAAGCTTCTAATTTATAGTTTGGTAAATGAAGGATACCATTATCAACTAAAGCACCTGGCAAGTTTTGTAAACTATCAACGGTTAACGAATCCAAAGAACTTACTGCTCCTATTTCAATCCAATCTGCTGCTTCCTGAAACTCTGAATCTGTTATCTCATATACATATAATTTTGGATCTTTTGATGCTTTACCTTCGAATGAGTTTGTTAATGGCAAAGCTTCAATTTCAAATCGCATCAGCGCAGGTGTTAATGCATTAACATCAACGAGTTCAAAAAGCCGATCACCACTGCCAATATTATCTTCATCAGCAACAATAAAAGCTTCAACGTTTTCCAAATCAGGGAACGTAATATTGGTTGCATAATATCCGGGGATAACCGTAATAAAATTAGTTGAATCTGTCTTGGAGTTTTCCAAACTTTTATAAGCTCCCCAATGAGGAGCAGTTTCTGTATAAGATATAAAATGTTCAGGGTTTGCTTGAGACCATTCTTCTATTTCATAATAGCTGCCATCTCCGTTTTCATCAAAATATTCAATTTGATAGGTGGGTAACCCCATATCATAGGCGGTCACAGCATACGTGTATTCAACGCCGTCTATTACATTCGTATCAATAAATGTATAGGCCAACCCACTGTTTGACCCAAGGTTTATCTCACGACGAAGCGGGTCCAATCCTTCGATATTTATCCCTCTTGAATAATCTTCATCGCAGTTATATGCATTTTCATAAAAACAATGATGTCTGTCTTGTTCTTCGGTCAGATCAAACTGCGCTATTGGTTCCCAACCGATAGTATCTCGAGGAACAGTAGGATCCATGTCATAATAAGTATCATATATTACTTTCCCCCACGTTTTACCACCGTCTAAGCTTTTGTAGACCTTGTATCCTTCAAAATCACTGTATCCGGTCATTGGATCAATTGACGATTCCGCAATATCATCCCAAGCCAAAACGACTTTCTGATGTTCAACTCGTGCATAAACATTAGGGGCAACGGGTGGTTGGAGTGATTCAGTTACGGCTGTAACTGTCACCATATCTGATTCGGAAATACTACCATGTTCATCAGTGACAGTTAGATAAAGGTCATAATCTGTATGTTCATTTAACCCAGCAGGCAATGTAATTGTCGGTTTTGCGATTGTAGGATCGCTAATCAACAATGCTTCGTTATCACAGACCCACATGTAAGATAGTTGATCATTATTAATATCTGATGATAACCCTCCGTTAACTACTATTGAACCACCTTGAACACTCTTTCTAAATGTACCAGCATCGGCTGTAGGCGGTTTATTTTCTAAGATTGTGATATTAACATCATCTATGTTGGTATACCCTTCTTCATTTTCAATAAGTAGAGTAAAGTTAACAACCGTATTCACATCTACATCAGGAGCAAGAAATGTTACAATAGGTAATGTAGAGCTGCCTTCTAAGAATTCAACGGGTTGTCCATTTATTGAAGGTATGGACCACAAAAATTGTAATTGAGAGCCCCTAGGGTCCCAAGATCTGCTACCATCCAACTCAACAATTGTTCCCTGATCAACTGATTCTGAACGTCCTGCAATTGCAGTAGGGGTCCTATCTCCAAGTATTGTAACACCGGCACTATTTTCATTTGCTAATCCTTCTTCATTAACAACACGTAACGTGAATACTATCACAGTGTCTACCTCAACATCAGGAGCAAGAAATGAGACAGTTACTAATGTTGGATCTCCTTCTAAGAATTCAATTTGTTGCCCATTAACAGTTGGACCAGACCAAAAATACTGTAACTCGGTTCCACCTGGATCATAAGAAAAACTTCCATCTAATTCGGCAACATCGCCCGGATATACTTCTTGCGTTGGACCAATTAGAGCCACTGGAAGAATTGGTAATACGGTAATTTTTACAGTATCAGGTTCAGAATGAACTAGATCTTCATTTTCCACCGTTAGGCTAAAATAAAAATCCGTCGTATCGCTAATGTCGGGAGCGGTAAAAACGGGCATCGCTAACGTAGAATCAGATAAAGTGATACCATTTAAAGATTGCCAATTGAATGTGATTGTTCCTAATCCCGGGTCGAACGAATTTGAACCATTTAGCTGAACTTCATCTGCTTCCATAACTATTTGGTCAGAACCTGCATCTGCAATCGGAGGAGTTTCTAATACACAATTTTCACATGGTGTGACTTTCAATTTTAGGGAAGTAAAAGCAGGATTATTTAATGTCAGACTGGTTTCACTAGTCATATCAACATTAATACCAAACAAGCCATCAAGTATATCAGTTAAATGTATTGTCCCCAGAGTTTCCCAGCCCGTATTATCCCATGTTATCTCAATCACATTAGTCGTTGGAAACCTTAACTCCACAAGCCATAAATGTTCTTCTAAATCATCATTACTTCCGTTAATGATCTGTGTTGAATAGTATAAATCATTCCACTTCAACCCTGAATAAAATACTCCAGGAGTCGGATCGGGAGATGAAATAGAAACATCAATCCCCTCATCAAATTCGTCTGTTGCAATTGGAGAAAACCCAAAAGTTAATCCGGTTGACTCTCCATCTCCGGTCACGGTAAAGGTTATAGCATAATTTGGACCTTGTGCCAATGAAAAAGACAGGACCAATAATCCCATAACCAAACTTTGAATTATTTTTTTACTAATTTTTTTCAGAATCATTTTATTTCCTTTTGAAAATATTTACCGTCTTAGAATTCGAGGTTAATGCCAACTTGATGTGTATTCTTCAGTTCATGATAACTGGAATAAGCATAATCCACACCTACTACCATACCCGGAATACGTATCTTCACTCCGGCTCCAGCTGCCAAGCCTGCCGTATCATGTCCAAAATGCATCCCAAAACGTCCAAACGCAAACTCACGATATCCATACTCGCAACCCATCGTACCATATACCGTGTAATCACTCGGATTCACTCCATCAACAGACACACTCAAGCGATGATCATCATTCCGGATAAATGCGTTCTCCTTCCCAACAATATCATTCTTCACACCTAAACGAAATACCAACGGTAACGGAAATGTCTCCGTCACCTTCCATAACTGACCATCCACACTCGTCGTATCAGGAACCTGCTGCATTAAACCTTTACCATGGTACTGAACCTCAGGACCAAAGTTGCTCACGCTCATCCCTAACTCAAAGCCATATATCCCGGTATCAAAATGACTGCCAATATCAAACGCTAATGTCTGCATCTGTATCGTGTAAATCTGATCACGGATATAGTCCAATGACATACCGATCTTTAACCGATCAGTTAATCGGCGGGCATACACTGTTCGAAACGCCATCGATGTCACTGAAAACTCTTCTCCCGTTCCATCCGGATATACTTCCGTCGTTACATCCATTAATCCTGAATTCACATAAAACAAATGCAAACCAAAAAAGTCTGAACCGCTCAGCTTCATCCCGTAGGACATCACATTATGGGTTATACCCACTAAATAATTTGTTTTGGAGTAATACCCTTCTGATCCAGTGATAAACGCTATACTCGCAGGATTATACGGAACACCAGAGACACCTCTGCCGGCTGCGACATACGACCCGCCCATACCAACAGCTCTTACACAAGACTCTATCTTTAACCAATTCCCTGCCGCTGTAGCGACCTTCGTCACAATATCAGGAATATTACGATACTGGGCTTCCACTGAACCCACCATCACCAAAAGAACGATACTTATTATTGCTTTTCTCATCTTAATCATCCTCCTAGCGTACTACCGCAAATTTACCTAAATATTCCTCACCATCCGACGACAATACCCTGAATATATACAAACCAGGAGCGACCTCCTGATTGTTGACCGTTCGGAGGTCCCAAAAAACGTTACCGTTTGATTCGTCATCATGCTGGATCGTCTGAACCAGTTCACCTGTAATTGTATAAATAGTGATCGTACAATGAGAAGACAAACCTGTGAATCGGATCTTTCTTAAATATTCACCTTCACGAAATTCTGAGTGAACAATGTACGGGTTCGGCACCACTCGTACATTACTTAATTCTTCATCCGGCGGTGCTCCGGATACAATCGTGACAAAATTTCTGTCATGGATCGTTGTCCCGCGGGCATTTTCAATGCTTTGGTATCCACCCCAATTATCCGGGTTCGATTGCGTGCGGGTACTGTCCATAATGTAAGTACCGTCCAGTTGCTCAATCCATGTGATCGTATATGGATCTTCAACACCCATATCATAGGCGGTCACGGAATAAGTATATTCCATTCCGTCAACGATATTTGTATCAGTATACTTGTATTTTAGAATTGTTTCTTTGCCTTCAACTATAATGGTGTCCCAGTTTGTTGTATCCATTAATATGGATTCGAACCCCGAATCTTCGCCTAAATAAAACCAAGGTGCATGCGGATCCGGTCCTGAAATACTACGGCCCCTATTCTCTGTATCACATTGATCTCCTGTGTAAATACAATGCAATGAATCATCTTCGGCATCTAAATCATATTGTGCCAATGGTCTCCAGCCGACATGTCTTCCTGTCGTATCATATACCATATCTGCCAAACCGCCCCAGGTTTTACCGCCGTCAATACTTTTATAAATCTTATAGCCTTCAAAATCTCCGTAACCCGTTACTACATCGGTTGAGAGCTCCGCTGCATCATCCCAATATAATTCTGCTTTACCTTGATCTACCTTAGTAACAACAGTCGGAATAGTTGGCGGAGTAAATCCCTGATAATGTGAATTGTACATGATCTGGGCAAACTCAGCATTTTTAATGAGATCCGCTTTATCTTCTCCAAATATTATCGTGAATGAGAAGGGGACCTCTTCACCTACATCAATATTAAATGGTCCTGTACTGGCTATCAAAACACAATCGGTACCATCCGGAAATTCCTCTGCAAATCCTTCTAACGAATCAAAATGAGGATTGAAATCAGGGTCCAACTCATCTAAAGTAGGTGCTTTTGAATGAAAGAACCACGTTTGTTCATTTTCTGTAACATTAGTGGTGTCTCCTGACATGATTTTTAATTGAATTTCCTCTTTATTCTTGGCTCGTGGTGGATCAATGTTCGGAGTTTTTACTCCTGGTCTATTCATCCAGTCAAACCAATGCCAATCGGTAATTTTTAATTTCTGACCGGGTAGTCGATTAATTCCATGGATATCTTCATAGAGAGTATCCGTCGCAACTGGCGTATCTAATAATTGAACTGCAACAATTCCAAGGTCAGATCCAGAAGCAGCACCGCTAACGCCATCCAAATCATAGATCATAGCCATACTGATGATCAGCTCTTCATTATTAACCACGATGGTACTGTCATAGGATTCCATTGTGTCATCACCTGGTGTACGTCCTCCAGTGTTTCCAGATACAGTCTGTGAATAGGCATCTGCATCAAAGTAAAATCCTAAATACATACGGTTATAATTGTACCCCGTACCGCCATTGATCTTAGATCCGTCCGGTAACACGATTCCTTCGCCGCAAATCGGTTCCCAAACTTCACCGGCTTCTAAACAGGCTATTTCTGTATATATCGAAGGATCAGAACATTGATACCTCTCATATATTGTCCCGTCCGGTTCCCGTCTAAATGCACACCAATCTCCGGATTCATTTCTGACTTTCACAGTCACAAATAAAATATCCTCCGCAAAAGAGACACCGTAGGAATGAGCCGTCGCCATTACCTTTAATCCCATCGGATATCCTTTTTGTAAGTATTCATCCCCAAGCGAATTCACATTATTTCCACGATGAGCCCATCGATCATCAAATTCCAAATAGATATCTGAATCTGATACAAACACCCCAGGTAATTCGACCCAACAATCGGGATTTTTCCGCGTTGCTGGAACACATCCTGTTTCTTCCGGTGCATAGTCCTCTGCCCACCATCCCGGCCAAAACGGAATTTCTTCTTCAGTGCTTTCATTATACGTTACCGGCCAAGTCTGAGAAAAATTACTGTGTGCGAGTAAAGGCCACGGATCATTCGGGTCAGTATAAGGTGTATCTCCAAATAATTCTCCGGCGGTGACTTCTCTGTTTTGGGATGTTTGTCTTGAATTCGTGGTAGCCTGCCAATCCGTGTTATATCGTCGGTGCAGCCAAGATTCTGATACGGTCGCTCCATAATAATCCAAATTAGAACATTCATCCCACTCATCATTAAATCCATCGCATCCTGAGTAATCATAAAAATCAAAAACAGAGCTGGATGTCCGGCTTGTCAGTGCCGGTCGTAAAGCCCACGGGTAAATTAGCCCAATTCCTTTTTTCTCTGATGGATCCATATAGGCATTGGGTAAGTTGGGATCAGCATTGTAAGTCGTGCTGATCATTACGGTCCCGGCATTTGGATCCACCTCATCATAAACAAGACACCACTGGTTTGGCAAAGAGAAATCTAAAAAGTGTTCTATTTCTTCTCCCACAATACCGTCATCTTCAAATGTTTCAAATACGACGCCGGCATAATTGAGTGTTGTATCTGCATCAATAGTCACCATCTTTCTGTAAGCACCATTTGATGACCAAACTTTAAAATCTGATCCTGATAATTCTCCTTCCAACGTCCAATGGTATAGGTAAGCGTACTCCATTCCGGGGACACCCGCCATAAATCCCACCTGCGGTATGTACGCATAGTCACCCCATAACCCGGCAGGTTTTGCATCCCATCGACCGTCTCTATCCGGATCAATATCAATAAAATTTCCATAGTTAATAATTGTGGATTTAATTTTACCTTTTAATAAAAAACCAATTGCCCGATCATTATTCGGGTTAGTCGGATAAGCAAAATCTCCTCGCTTTGTTAAAGGCGGCGGTGTTGTACTGCCCGGATTGTTTTCAAATGAAGCTCCCGGTTCAACACTGAAAATTTGTCCAACAAATAACAAGATGGTTAATGGGATACTTACGATATGGTTCAATTTATTCATGGATATTTCCATTGTTTGTTGTTAATTCTTTTTTGATTCTACAAATCTTTCCTGTGAATCTTGATTTCTATCGAAAATCTATTCTCATGAAAAAGTTCACCTGTCTCGGTGAAGACATATACCACGGCATATCATAGAATGTCCCTGATTTTGCTCTCTCAATGACAGGAACTTCAATTGGGACACCGATATTTGCGGTATAATATTCACCCGGATCATCCGGTTCACCGGTCATAGGCCAAATATCTACTGCATTGATAATATTGAATACATTAAAGATATTCATTCCTAAAGCTAGTCTAACATCACCAAATTTCATGAACTTGGATAAAGAGAGGTTAACGGTTTTCCAATCCGGAGACCGAACTGAATTTTTATTCTTTGTATCAGACTCAGGTGAATCAAAGATTGATGATAATTTCTTGTATGGTGTATAGGGCATCCCAGACTGATAGAATCCGGTCAAAGCAGTTCGTACTCCAAAAGGAAGTACCGTGTATAACGAAATCGTGAAATCATGGGTTCGATCAAAACTCATTAAATACTCCTGAGAGGGAGCATCCATCGCTTCAAGTCCTAACGTTGCCCAATCATAAGCACTGTTGGCTTTCGCAATCGAATAAGTGTATTGAATCATGGTGTTGATCGGCATTCCACGGTTTTGCAGCGTAAAGTCAATTCCTTTAGCACTTCCGTAATCTCCATTATCAAATACATAATATTTATACACACCGCTTCGCTGGATTTTACTTGTCACAAGCTGATCCATATCCTTGACCCAGCCCATTAATGAGAATGCCCAGAACCGGTTCATTTGGATATTAAACCCAAACTCATAGGATTCGGTTCGGGTTGCATTCATCGTAGCATTACCTAAAAATCCTTCAGTCTCTTCAAATAAATTCTGGGGATCAGTTAAACGGTTTGTATTCAGATAAACATTTTGATAGATCGGGGTTTGGTAATACAGTCCGTAGTTGAATGTAAAGGTTGCCTGATCAGTGATCACATGACTGATCCCTAGGCGAGGGCTGATCTTATAAAACCATTTTGCAGGTGTCATAAGAGTTTTCTGATTCTGTAACCCGGGAACTTCATCCACCAGTTCATTATAATTCCATTTATCATCGTTTTCACCGGCATCATTTGTACCGGGAATTCCATCTTCACCCACATCAGCATAATACCACGGTTTATTCGGAGAAGGATTCCCATCCGGGTCTGACCATATTCGTGTATTGTAATTCACTCCATCGACACGAACACCTGCATTCACAACCATCCATGGGACTTCAAACGTATTCTGGATGTAGGCGGACAGCTCTTCCGGTTCGCGAAAATCATCCCATTCCCCGTTACCATTAGCATCATCAAATGCTTCACCCGGATCCCAAACACCGTTCCCTTCGCCTTCATCAGGCATGACTTCCTCGTCTAAAAACTCTTCGCCGTCATCCCAAACACCGTTTTCATTCAGATCGTCGAACCATTCTCCTTCGTCCCAAATTCCGTTCCCGGAGTTACCGGGTAATAATCCATCGGGACCGGTATCATTCCAGTACTCTGCAAAACTCTGACGGATCGGCGCCTTGTCTTCTTCCCATCGGAATCTTATTTCATCAAAATTTAATTTATGAGACTTATAATCAACTCCGGTTCGAACCTTCCATTTATCGGTTAGCTGTGATGTAACATCTAATCGGGCTTCTTGTGTTACCGCGCTGGACGATCCATAAAAACGATCATGACCACCGAACGCTTTCCCTTCATCCCAGCCGTATCCGCTTACAGGTAAAAAGTAATTAGCATTTGGATCAACAAGACCAGTCGTGGGGTTATAAGCGAAAGGAGGATCGCCCCAACCGAAATATGCATAATAAGGATCATTTTCCCATTCATGGAAAACTTTACGATAATCTAAGTGATCATAATAGGAAACATACATGTCAGGTGTTAACCAATAGCTGCCGTCTCTTTCTAAACATTTTTCTTTTAACTCAGGACCGTCCCATACTCCGTCTCCGTCAAAATCATCTCTCTCCAAATCAAAGACATCGATACCTTCATCATAGATTCCGTTATTATTTACATCTCTGAAGGTTTCAGCAATCTCCCAATTCCAATTCCCGGGAGCAGCACCGTAAAACCAGCCGGTTTTTTCATCTCGTTTTGTATAGAAGATTGTATCGCCCATCGCTGAGGTTGAGTATGGAATAATATTCGGATTATACGGATCTGAGATGGGTTCAATCGTACCGGACGCATAATCTCCAGCAGGATTACTCCATTCATACCAATCCGGATATCCGTCATCATCACTGTCCTGCCATCTTACACCCTGAAATTGATCTTGAACAAACCGAGACAAACGAAGTGTGTAAAACGATCGACTGGTAATTGAGTGGTTCAATTCATAGGTGTAACGATGTGTATCTCTGAACAACTCATTTTGCCCTTCATCCCAGTACATATACCGCGGATTAAAAACTTTACGATGTGCTGCAACCTGCCAGTAAGATACATTCATTCTTAGACGATTTGTAAAATTATATGCAAGTTTCCCAAATATATCCATGGTTCGGTCAAATCCAAATCCTCTAAAACCGGGTTCAGTATCCCATGGCTGAACTAAATTTCGACGGTTTTCAATCGCATAGCTCTCATTGATCATCTGATAATTATACGGATCATTTTCACCATGTTTGTAGACGTTGTCATCAAACTCTAAGACACGATATGACTGCCGATCTGTAAACTGGCCCGACACCCAATAGTGCAATTTTCCGAATCCGCCGCCAAGACCTAAATTATAATCATTGTATCCTCTGAGTTCATCATATCCGTTCCCCATTGCTGCACCGGCTTGACTGGTCTCGTACTTAAATTTGTACTGCATTTCATTTCCGCCGATCATCGTATGCATATTAGAGACAGCTGACATAGCATCACCATATTCGGCATTAAATCCGCCGGGTTGCCAGTCAAATTCTTTCACCGCAAACAGATTTAACCGAGTTCCGTTTCCTATCCCGCCAAAAATGGGATTACGAATATATAATCCATCGATCATATACGCGATTTCACCTGAACGTCCTCCTCGGACATGAACTTCTTCTAAACCTCGTTCTTCATGATCAGGAATTCCCTGATTTCGACTCTCAACTTTAACCACACCGGACTGAAGCGTGTATAATTCTGAAACATCACGAATAGGAAGTGATTCGATCGCTTCTTTACTTACAGTCACTTTTTTGGATGTTGATCCTTTTTCAACCAACTCGCGTTCGCCATAAACCTGAATTTCTTCTCCTTCAATAGCCGCAACAGTTAAACTGAAATTTTCCCATGTGGTTTTATCCATAATAATGGATACCCCTTTACGAATCTCTTTCCGATATCCCATCATCGAGCATGTGATGTCATATTTGCCCACCTGAATATTCAACAGGATAAAGCTTCCATCTTGTCCTGCCATCGTTCCGGCAACAATACCTTGTCTGCCAACTTCTTCAATATAAACTTGAGCACCTGGAAGAGGAGCGCCGTCTATATCCGTCACGGTACCCCGAAGTGTACCGTCTGTCCCTGCGGATAGGATCTGAGAAAAAATGAAAAAAGGAATGATAAGTTTTTGTATGTGTATTTTCATAAGTCTATTCATCATTAATTATTGACTGGAAATTCAATTCTTTGAAGACCAACGGTTCTTGTATATTTGAACGGATCTTCCTGAAACTCATCCAAATTCTTTATCTGCTTAGGATGTGTAATTTTACGGTTTCCAAACATCAGTCTAGGTGCAGAATTAATCTCACGATATTCTGCAAACTCAAGCATGGAGAAAGGGACCCATCCTTCTCCGGTTAAACCAAGCCATTCAGGAGGGTCTGTCCATCGGAATGAAACAAGATCTTTTACAATTCCAAGACCTTCCACGAGCCATGTCTCGTTTTTCTCAACATATTCCACACCGGTTCCCAACATGGTCATTGAAATCACTCGCGTGATTTTGATGGTTGAATCCTGAGGAAACTCTTGTCCGGTTGTTGTTAATGTTACGCCCTCACGATCTACCGCATATGAATGATTGATGATATAATCAGCAACAGGTGATATAACTTCTTCTGATGTTTCTACCCGTTCGCCATCTCTGAAATAATTCCCCGGAGTATAATATAAGATTTGATCAACGAAACGTGTTGAATCAAACCAAAATCCTGATTCCAATGTTCCAGGAGCAACCACGCCAACTGTTGAATATCCATGGAAACCGTAAGGAATAAAATAGCTTGGGAACACTTTCTGATAAATATGTTCATTCTTTTTAAAGAAATGATAATCATATTCACGCACTAACTCTTGATTGGTCGCATCAATATATTCCCATTTGGTTTTGGTTATGGAATATTCTACACCTTCTCCGTTTTCGTCTGCATTTCCAACAATCGGGTGGCTCCAAACCATAACAACTGAGTCCAGGTTCGTTACGTATTTTCTAGTGGTGAATTCATACGAATAGCGACTAATAATATCTTTGTAAACGATCGGATTCCCGTCTAAATCCGGCCAGCGTGCAACGATGGAATCTCCTTGAGTATCATAGGAGCCATTACCATTCAAATCCTCAAAATATTCACCGTAATTATATTCTCCATCTCCATTTTCATCCTCAAAGACTTCTGACGGATAAACGGCTTCTAAAATTCGCGGATTGTCCGGGTCTTCCCAAGAAACAAGAAGGTTTTTGGATATCTTTCCAAAGGTGAAAAGCTCATCATATGAAATTTCTTCATCATCATTTACGACTGTAAAACTTTCATCGCGATCATAAAGCCCATTCCCGCGGTCGATAAACCAAATACCGTGGGTTTCATCAAAAATAGCTCCTTCTGTTTCTTCACTAACAATTTCTTCAGCATCATCCCAAATATAGTTACAGTTTCTATCTTGGAATCCATGTAAAGGATTCTCACCGTTCTCATCTAAGTCAACGTAAGGTTCAGCCGCATCCCATATACCGTTTCCAAGATCTGTGTATGGTTCTCCTGCATCCCAATTACCATTCCCATTTGTATCAGTGAACGGCTCAGCGCCATCCCAAACACCGTTATCGTTACAATCGGTATTGATGCGATAGATTAATGAATCACCGCTCATTGCAGTTCTGCTAAAAATAAATTCTGCGAATAATGTATCTGATCCATCTGAGTAGTTTTGACTTTGACTGATCCACTCAGTTGTATCAATTAGCATAGAGTTCTCTTCTCCGCCAATCAAATCTGTACGATAATATTTGTTTGTTACCACATCTTCGTGCGGGACAAAAACCGTATCTAATATATATCCGGTGTTTTTTATCGAGTAATTCTGAAACTGAACATCGATCTCATTGTATTCATTCCAAATTAATGCTTCAACATTTTTAAAAGGGGAAGAAATAACAGAAATTGTGTCATAAGAAACCATCTCAGCAAATCCCTGATCGTCATAAACATTTATCAATGAGTCAAGTACATTCGGGTCACTCTCATTAAGATATAATGAGTGAAGTTCCTCGACAATTGGAATGTCTTGAAGTGTATCTTCTAAATGAACTGTATTCCAATCCCGGCTTAACTGATCGTCCGGTTCAATTGTAAGCAAATAATTTCTGAAGTTTCGAAAATTTAACGTGTCCTCATCCGGATTAAACAAACCGCTGTATTCCATTGACAATTTATCGTAACGATAAAACTTGACATCAAATTCTTTCGTGAAATCATAATAATAGGAATCGTAATGTCCGTCATTTGAAAGAGAATTATCTTCAAGTGTATTCTCAAGGGATTGAACCTCTTCATCCGTTTGAGCCGGATCTTCGCACCCCCAGAATATGATAAACATTGCTGGAATTAAGCTGAGTAAAAATACTTTCCTTATTAACATGAATTACCTTTCATATTATAAATCGTGTTTGGCAAAGCCGTAATTATTCAGGGAATTTACATCTTGAGATGAAACTAGGCTATGAATTTTCGTCTATTTAGACTAAATAATCTGTGAATTTCGATAATCAAGTTTATATTGCGGGCTGTTCAGATGCTTTTCGCAAAGCCTTCGTTTTGACCTTCACTAATTTCACTTTGGCGCACGTTTCAAGATAATTCAATATCTTTTTCTCAATCAGATCATCTTCCAACCGTTGGCGATGACTTGGCTTTTTATAATATTTATCAATTTCTTTTGCATAGTCGGGAGATCGGTCTTTCAGTCTTTCGATCTCTTCATTGATATCCTCTTTTGAAACATCCAGATTTTGTTCGCGGATGATCGCTTTACGGATCAAGTACCATTTCAAATTCCGTTCGGATAAGGTGCGGTACGTTTTTTTTACTTCGTCTTCGTCAATGGGCTCCCCGTTATTTTGCTTTTTAACATCCTCAACCAAGCGCTCTAAATAAGATTCAACCATTGAAGGAGGAGCTTCTGGGTTTACCTTATCAATCAATGCGTCGGAGAGTTGCCTTTCATACGCCTCTTTTGCGCGCTGCTCATAATTGGTGTTGATCTGTTCTTTGATCTTTTCTTTCCAGGCATCTAATGATTCAATTTTTGGATCAACCTTTTTTGCTAGGTCTTCATTAACTTCCGGCAAGACCTGTCTTTCAACATTGATGACGCTGATCTCATATTGCGAGGTTTCACCTGTTTGTTCAGGGAAATCAAGTCTGGCTTTGTCACCAGGATTTAATCCTGTTAGCTTTTTTAGGTTTTCATCAACAAAAACGCCGTCACCCAGTTTTATGTACCGTTTTTCAATTTTATCACCGATGATCGGGACACCATCCGCATCCATCTTTTGCAGATCAGCCAGGATGAAATCTCCTTCGGCAGCACCGTCTTCCACGGTTTGAACTTCGGCATAGGTTCGGCGAACTTCTTCAATCGCAAGATCAAGGTCAACATCATCCGTAATATACTGTGTTTTTTCAACGTGAAGACTGTTTTTCTTTAATGTGGGAAGTGCAACCTCTGGCTCAATCTCAAAAACCGCTTTAAAAATAAGGTGTTCACCATCTTTGAAATCAATATCTTTTACGTCAGCGCGGTTAACCGGCTGCAGCTGTTCTTCAGTTAACGCTTTTAAATAGAATTTTTGAAAAGCATCTTCAATAAATTCAGCATCCACGACTTGTTTATAATTTTTCATGATGACATGCCGAGGAACTTTCCCTTTTCGGAATCCGGCTATTTTGATCTTTTTGCTGAACGAACGAAATGTTTTTTCGTAGTCATCGCTTAAGTCACCCCATGGGACATCCACAGATAATTCACGGGTGTACGCATTAATTTCTTGTATGGTTGTTTTCACGTTTTTTCCTTATTTGTATAAAAATTTGGTCGTGAATTTACAATAGAATATGGAGATATGACTACAGTTACAAATCCGTTAAACGAACCGCACCTGAATAAAAGAACCACATCCCTGCCATTTGGATGACATGGTAAATATCATTGTGGTTAAAATGCTGATGAAATCCCCGTCCGCTTGCCTGGACTGCTGCCCCGATAAAACTGATCAAAATCCCGATCGAAATATAACCGGCACCGGGTGAACCAAGAACGAATTGGCTGTACAGCATCGCCGCGAGAACAAGGATCATCGCCGGGACGTAAAACAGGATCACATTTAGGAATTGATCGTTATTGAAAATAACGCCGACGTAAAATACATACACCGCGATCGGGACCCATTTGATCCATGCAGACTCGGAGAAACCCGGGAGATGATACACAACCGTCATTAAGAAGAAAACTGCGACGGCTCCGACGGAAAGCGTTGTCAGTTTCCAGATACTTTTTTTCACGATAGGTGCAAAATGCGGGCCGATGCCATGACTCACCGCACCTAAAAACGCCCCGACAGCCACCATTAAAAAAGCGAATGCCCAATGCCAATGCACTTCAAACCCCAATTGCCCGTACAATTCGAATAATTCTTTGGCGAAGTAAATACCTAATCCGGCGATGATCAGATCGGTAATCGCTGTCATCGGCTCATAAATAAGCTGTTTTTTCATCAATAATATTCCGTCGTGTAGTTTTCCATCTTTGCTTTGAACAAAACGGTGGCAATGACTTCAGTCAATAATCCGTAGATCATGCCCATGACGATCGTACTGATGAACATCGCCGCAGCCGTAAACTCCGGATTTTCAGGAGCCATTAATCCGCCAAACGCTAACGGAAGACTGAACAAAAACCCCATGGCCAATCCGTGAACAGACCAATGACCTAATTTCAAACTGCTGATCCCGATCGCAAATCCGATCAGCATGCGGCTGGTTAAAAGCTGAAGCATGACCGGCAACGGAAGGTCACCCGGACCGCTTGATGCTAAACCGACACAGACACATCCGAATAAGATACCGGATAATGTGGTAATGATGATGCGTTTAAGTTTTTTCATGTTTTTCTCCTCTTATTCAAATCAGATTTGTACACCTACCGCTTCTAGGCAGGTGGTGTGGGTGTCATAATATTCTGAACTCCTACAATTTATTGACTATGTTTATGACATATTTTATCACTAATAAACCAATCAGTAATAATGCTAAAGAATTAAAGGAAACAAAGATAATATAAATTGAATTGATCATGTTCATCTCAGATACTGAAGATGCTTGTAACTTATACCACAGATTGTTACATCGAAATATGATTCCCAATAAAATGAATATACAAATCAAATAATTGAATGTAACTTTAATCGTATTTGAAGAAAATATATCAGATGCATTTTTAACTTTATACACCTTATTTATCAAAACCATTATTATTGGTATTAACAATATTGAGATAAAAATCCTCAAATCATAATATGAAATTGGGTTGATGTAAAAATCGAAAGAAAAAAGGATGTAATCTATCATGTTTAATACCCCATGTTATTGATTTCGTTCTTCATTTCACGTTAAATTCTTGGGAGTGGGATGCTCTATGATTATTTCCCTTTTTCCTATTTTCAAAATACCAAGGTAGAACCAGCCTGAACTTACTACATTTACTAAGCTTTTGAGGAGGAATATGAATTATAATCTTACGGGTTAATGTTTGAAAAGGCGGTAATTTTTTTGGTGCTAATCTAACATTAGGTGGAATTTTTTTCCGCCATACGTGGATCCATTGACCATTAGAATATCCCTCAACCGTAGTAAGTAGATATAAAGGTGAAAATATACTCAACTCAGATTCATTTCTAATGTTGACAATCGCCGTATCTCCAACGTGATATAATTGTTTATCAATTTCTAGATGAACTTCCTTCCCTATAGAATATTTCATCGCTGGGTAATCTTGGGAAGAATCGGGTGATAACATTTGCTTACTATTATCAAGCAATGTGTAACATCCAGTTAAAATCAAAGACAGTAGTATTAAATTTTTTTTCATTTGACGTGAAAAATGCTCAAAAAGCCGTTAAAGTGTACTGCCGAATGACGCACAAAGTCCAGCGGTTTCTCGACTGCTTTCCGAAGATGTTCCATTAATTGTTGAAGGTGTTGATCATCTCATGATAAACAGCGGAAAACGTGATTGAATCATCCATGATATCGTCGATTGATTTATCTTGCCATTCAACTAAATATTCAATCATCATCCCCCATAGATAATGATTGCGAAGAGGTTGAGCTGTTTCATTCCATTGAGAATGGTCATGAAAAATCGTCAACCGTTCCGAAAGCGTAATAGTGTCGTTTTTTATTCTGACATAGTTTGAACCAAATTCACAGTAACCTTCAATTTTCCACACCGGAAGCTGACGGGATTTCATAGAACCATACCGTTCATATAAATATTGATGCATCAACTCATGTGCGATGACGTGGGCAGTATTCCCTTCGCGGGAATGATAAGCCGGGGTATTTCCCGTCTTGTACCCATACCGCTCAATCATCGTTTGATTAATAAAACAATTACGGAGTTCGGGTAAGTTGATCCCCATCGTCTTTTCATTGCGAAGTGTAAAACGGATTATCTTTTTGAATTGGTTTATATCGCGGCAAAGATAGATGTGTATCTTCGTATTAGGATCGTATATCTCATTGGGCGCAAGCCACGTTTTCACCGCAGCTATACTTCTATCGACTTCTTCTTCTATTTTTTGATCGGAAAATAAAACCCAATTTCCATATGTTTTTTGATGCTCAAATAAAAATGACGGATAGGCTAAAAAACATCCCAAACCCAATAGGGTTAGTATTAGAACACCAAATATAAACAGGATAATTCGTTTCATTTTATCAATTAGAACTCAATTGTAATTCCACCAATAGGCATAGTTTTATACTGCCACACGGTTCCTTTAGTCCCATCATCGTTGTATTGAAAATCCCATATATTGTTCCGGTCGTACACATTCATGATATCGACATAGGTAACCAAATTCATCTTTTTAAACATATACCGTCGAATTACCATAATGTCAAATCGGTGGTATTCCGGATATCGACTCGTATTCCATTCTGTTTCGATCGGATTCCAGCTCCGCAATTCCGGATGGTATTCTCTAGGCGTATAGGGTCTTCCGGTATTATACGAAAACCTAAAACTCAGTTCCAATTCGTCTGCCAAAGGATTTATAATTCCGAAAATATTGGATGCAATTTTATACCACGTTTCCTGTTTCAGTTCATTATACCAGTCCACTTTATGAAATTTCTTCTTCCATCCGCCAACCATCGTTAGCTGATGCCGGATATCAAAGTCCCAATCATACCAATCACCTTTCATTGGTGGATCGCCCGGTTGAGAACTGCCATATAACCTACGAATATCTTTCCCTTGGGAATGATTCCATGCATAACTGAGAATTCCATGCCAATGGCGGGTGAGTTTTTTCTGCATAAAAACTTCAAATCCATAGCTTTTCCCTTTGCCTTCATTCAGCCACTGCTTTACATGTGCTAAGGTATCAGGATAGATTTCCATCGGATGTGTCCAATAATACTGCGTAGGAATGTTTTCATACTTTTTGTAATAGGTTTCAATCGATACCCTAAAATCCGTACCCATAAACCGTTCTATTCCTAAAACGATTTGGTCAGAATACTTAGCTTTAAGATTTCGGTTTTTTTCCGTTCTAAGAATCAAATAATTATCAGGATACTGATACTGCCGCCCGATACCAAGATGCACTGTTGTGATAGGATTGATTTTTGTTTGAATATTTAATCGAGGGGAAAACACTAATTCTTCTGTTGCCAAAAAGTAATCTCCACGTAAACCGGTAGTTAATGTTCCTTTTTTCCCTATTCGCATTTTCCACTGAACATACTTTGCAAACTTCCACTCACTCCCCTTTTCAATAAAATTAAACTCAGGTTGAATATTCGTAATTGCGATCCGGTCCGGAGCGTCAACCAACCACTTTTCTCCGTCCCACTTGGTTATATCGTAGATGAAAGTTGTATCTGTTTTTGCCCACTCATCATAATTCAGATTCAAGTTTTTGGCAGATCCGCCAAGCGTCAGAGTTCCTTTTGCAAAATTAATAACCCAATTTGTTTTCAACGTATAATCGACATTTCTATCATCTCTGGTAAACCATACATCGTCCCGATTGCCTGAATTATATACCCAGCTATAGGAATATTTTTGAACAGCAGAAAATGTTGTTAAACCGTATCCGCGTTTACCTAACAGCTTTTGAAGACTGACACCCCCCGCTAAAGTATTCCCTTCATAATCCACACTTTCAGCACCATAGGTGACCACGTCATTTTCTGCTTGGATATTAATCTCATCAAATCCAGCCAGACCGTTGACTATTAATCGCAAATCCGGTTTGATATCATAGACAAACTTTATCTGATGGTTGTTATAGCGTGGAATAGCCGTCATCCCAAAACTTTTTACTATTAAATCAAGAAAGCTAAACTTACTTCCTCCTAAAAAAGATCCTTTGCCATGAAACAACGGTCCTTCTGCATTCACTCCGATTCCGGCCATAGACATATCTAAATCCATCTCAAATCCCATACGAGAACCTTCCCGCAGAGAGATGTCCATCACACTTGAGGCTTTATCTCCGTATTTTACCGAAAATGCACCCGGAGTGAATTCTATCTGCCTGGCGAACAATGTGTTAATCATATTGATGGGACCTCCTCCGGCCCCTTCAAACCCAAAGTGATTTGGATTAGAAATTTCAATATCATCCATGAGAAATAGATTTTCTCCGGGAAGGCCGCCGCGAGTGATAATCTCATTTTCTTGATCGGATGCAGTTGTTACAGAAGGTAACGACTGAACGACACGCTGAACGTCATAGACTCCTCCCGGATCACTGCGCATCTCGATATTATCAACATGCAGTGTACTTACGGTCGCAGCTGTAGAGCGAGTGAAAGCTTCTCCGGTTACCTCTACGGCTTCTATTTCAATCGGCTTAGCGATAAGATCGGCTTCGATGATGATCGGGCGGGCAGCCGTGATCATCAGATTCAATGCAATGTACGGTTCATAGCCGATCATCGTGATCCGCATATGCTGAGACCCGGCAGGGATGCCCCGGATGGTAAACCGCCCGGTTTGATCGGTCGCTGCACCAAAGTCTGTATTGATCACCATCACGTTCGCACCGATGAGCGGCTGCTGAGTAGCACCGTCCCGGATGATCCCGCCGATCTCACCGGTTTGAGATAAGAGGATGCTAAAAAAGAAGAATATTGTGGAGTAATGTTTCATTGATTTGTTTTTAATTGGCTGTTTCTTGTTTCTATTTCTAATGCTTCAGGGTAGGTGGGGTAACATTTCGAATTTTATACCCTAATCAATCTTAACCGAATTATGACATAAGATTAGATCTTGGAAATAATAATCAATCGACCATATACTTGCTTTAAAGTAAGTACTAAAAAACAAATCATGGTCAAGTCCAAAAAGTTCTGTAAAATGGTTCAAGTAGTCACAGTTTTCTGAT
>CAYQZV010000023.1:0-8151 GCA_964422145.1 uncultured bacterium
CCTCGGCGTCATTTTCATACTGTTTAGAGCAACTATTAATTTATATTAAACTTATAATTTTTTATGATGTCTATTATTTTAATAGTTATTAATAATTACTAACTATATGTTATAATATATAGTAATAATGCAATATTATATATTTATTCTTTGTATTATTCTATCTTCATTCTACATTAGTCCTCGTGTATATTAAAAAAATAAATGAAAAATCGATTTAAGCTATCTCCTTTACATGCTAGGCAAAGCTATTTATCAACCAAATTAGAATCACTTTTTTCTTTTTCTCGTTCATATTGGAAAAATGCCTGCAGTAATGCGGTGCATCGATCGTCTTCTACCCCGCCTAAAACTGCTGTTGAAGAATCCAGTCTTGGATCTCCGCATAATTGATACAAAGAGCCGCAGCACCCTTTTTCATCATCATAACTGCCGAATACAACCATTTTTATCCTACTGTTGATGATTGCACCGGCACACATTGGGCAGGGCTCTTTTGTTACGTATAAAACTGCATCCGAAAGTCGCCAGTCCTCGATCGTGTTTGCAGCGGCGGTTATGGCGATAACCTCAGCATGGGCAGTCGGGTCATTCAGCGATTCCCGTTGGTTATATCCCCTGCCGATGATCTTATTATCTTTTACAACGACAGCTCCAACAGGGACTTCCCCAAGCTCAAACGCTTTCTCCGCCAGACGAATGGCTTCATCCATCCATTGATTATGAGACGGTTCTTGAAAGAGGGTCGGGTCGAAAGAATCTTCCGTCATCTTGAAATCTGCTAATTTCTAAACGTTACTGAGATAAAATACCGCGCAGGGATTCAAGTTCCGCAGCTAAAGCCTGTCTCCCGATCACCGTGTTTACATTGGGTGAAAACAACGCTGCATTCGGATTCAGTATGTTCCGAATCGATTGAACGTGACCGAGACTCATATCAAAATCACTGACAAAATAATTGGATGCTGCAAGAGTGATCAGCACATCCAAATAGTTTAATAGTTCATCATGAGAAAATGCCCAATCTGCCATCCCTGTAATCAAAAAGGTGTTTCCCCGTGCGATTGAGAGGGAATCATCCCCGTTCGCATTATACACAAAACAGAGCCCGCTCAAAATTTCATTCTGGATGGATATTGTCACATTCGGATCTTCATTTCGAAGCATACCGGCTTCAAAATATGCAATGGAGCTGTCCAATTCCATTTTCATACCGTAAGTCCAACCAAGCCCGTTAAAAGCATCTTTATATTGCGGATCTAAATCCACGGCATTCTGAAACCATTCTAATGCAGTATCAAAATCCTTTTCTTCATATTTTCCCCAGGCATAGTCTGTCATATCCTGCTGCGTGGCTTCGTGGGTTTTCCGGCATCCGGGCATCCCAAGGATTCCGATCCCGATCATAATGATTGTGAAATATTGAATTAGCTTCATCGTATTAACATCACTTTTTGCGTTTGATACGTCCCGCTGCTCGACAGCAGTTGAACAAAATAAATTCCTGATGATACCTGTTGACCGAATGTATTGACCCCTCTCCATTGTATCGAATGTCTTCCAATGGATTTCTTTCCATCAACCAGCGTGATAACTTTTTGTCCCAACAGGTTATACACCGACAACTCAACGTGCTGTTCCGGTCCCTGCGAGAAACCGACATCGTAAACAATGGTTGTCACCGGATTGAATGGGTTCGGATAATTTGACTGAATACTGGTATTTTCAGGGACAATCAGTGTCTTTTCACCGAGACGGAAATATCCCATTTCCGCTGTATATGCCGTGATAAAGCCGTTTTCCGTAACGGATGGCAGCTCTACCCATCCTGAACCGTGTCGGCGTTGATATAGCGCAAGATCCTCGGAGGAATTATCAACAGTGATCCGAACCGGTTTCTCAAACGACATCAATTCATTTCCGATACAATACGAAGCTTCACCGGAGAAATATGGATTGAACATTGTCGAATCAACGATGAGCAGAGTTTGCTCACGATCCACCGTGCCATTCGTCCCAGCGACGCGGAATAACCCGTCGGGACTGGAACCGTTCCAAGGCTCTCTGATTTTCGCCAATGTCAAACCGACCTGCCTGCTGACTGCTGTATCACCGACAATGGCATAGGATGAACAAGCAAATGTGTACGTCCCGGCACTGACGACCCCGAAATCATGATGTCCGGCATAGGTGTACAATGACACCGTATCCAGTTCAACTCTTTGTTCCTGCACCCGCAGGATCGGATTAACCGTCGTCCCCATTGTATCGGTGACAATCACCTCAAAATACTTCGAAAATGCATTGTTCTGAATCACTGCAATGGATAAGTGCGGACGCGGAATACGAATCATTTCCACCGTGAATTGAACCGTATCAGCACTGCCAAGCGGATCAGCAGCGATCACCGTAACATGAGCAGAATCATGCGATGCGATCAATCCGGGAACAGGCTTGAACATCACTGAATCACCCGCACCGGTTGATTGATATGAATCTATGCTGTAAATCAACGTATCCACACGATCAGACGTAATAGCGAACGTCAACAGCGTATCATCCACATCAGTTACAAACTCCGCAAAATCTACGTAAAATGAGTCATTTTCTGCGATGATAAATCGCGGAATCTCTGTCCATAGCGGTGGATCATTGGCTGGCGTCACCGTGACCAACATTGTATCTGATGCTTCTGCACCATCGGGATCATTCACATAAAAGATGACTTGCTGTTCTTCACCAAAGAAATTTGAATCAGCATCAAAGGTAGCATAATGGACACCGCCCGTTGTGTCAATTACAACGGAAATTCGTCCGGTTGTCTCAGTTCGCGTTGATTTTCCGGATTGATCAGAGAATCGTCTCCGTAAATTGCTCAGCTGCTCTTCCGTTGTTCCCGGCCCCGGAAATACACGTCCTAAAGGATATCCTTCGTTTGTCACAGAATCAAGCACGACAGCCTGCCACGTCATTTCAGTGGAATCATTATCGACATCAGCGGCATACTGCGTTAAATTGACCTGAACGGTGTCTGTATGATCCTCGGCAAATACAACGTGATCATCCGGATCAACAATCGCTACTGTTGGTGTATCGTTCACGGCATGGACGGTCAGTGCAAATATCATTGTATCGGCGAAACTCCAGTTATCCTGTACAATAACCTCAATCGCATAGGAGCCGGTATCATCCTGGGTAGGTGTCCAAGATAATCTCCCAAATTCATCTATAGCCACAGAATCTATGGCTGCATCTCCGATCACACGTGTCGTGGTTGCAGAGTAAGTCAATTGATCGCCAAGAAGCGTTAAGAAATCGACATCACTTACATCAACTGAGTCAATGAACGGAAGATCTTCAAATGCATCTAGCGAATCCAATTGGGTGATGATCGGTGCGGAATTCCACCGTCGAATCGGATCAGAAGACAGAGTATCTGAAATATTCCCTGCGACGTCAATTGCGCGTACGGAAATCGTATATTCAGTATCATGAACCAACGGCTGAATTTCAGTAAAACTTGTATCGGTCAGTGTAGACCAATCAATGAAACTATTCAATCCTTCATCCGGAAGTTGCTGAACAGCATATTCGTAATAATCCAATCCGGAAGCCGTAGCCGCAGACGGTTCAACAAACGCATTCCAACCGACGACAAGTGTGTCACTGGAAACTATCGTATCTAATGACGTTGTGAATAATGTGTCCGTTAGAAATGCACCGACTGACGGTGAATTTGGATCGTAGATCAGCGATGTCAAACTCTGATCACCGATGGTTCTATTCCCTGCAGCGTCAAATTTAGAGCTTCGGATTATAATCGTATCTCCTTGTGCAAATGTCGTTGCTGCATTCAGCGCGGCAGACACTTCATCCATACTACGATAATTAGACACCGTTCCAGCTTGCTGAATACTGTCAGCTTCTCCGATAGTGACCCAAGTATCGCCCATTTTCATCGGAATACTCATTTCAATATCCAAATGCTCACTAAGATCAGCAACAATCATCGGTATAACCACTTCAACGGTATCTGTCCTGCCATTGATCCAGTCAAGGACTTGATTAAAACCGCGAGGAATTACATCACCGGTTGCGTAGTCTGCCGGCGGTGTATTATCGACCGTAAAGATATCCGGATCGATTAGAGTAGTGATATCATTCCCGGCACGGTCTTTCCCGATGATATCCACTGTCATGATCCCGGTATTAATATTGCTGTCCGGCAATGTGATTTGGAAGGTCCATACTGAGTCACCCTGACTCGTGTTAAAGTAGTCTAACCCTTCAATGGAATCATCCGTTGAATCGGCAAATTGGATATCAAGCGTTGGAGGGTCGGTTGAATTAATTACCTCATTGCACTGGACTTCGATTTCAACTAAATCACCGCCTTTTCCTAAATTCTCAAGATTAGTTTGGGTTAAGTTTTGATAGACAAAGGTCACGACCGGAGCGGTATTATCCACGGTTAATACTGAATCCCCTGATACACTATCAGCGTCAAGGGCATTCAATGCCAAGTCCGTTCCCGATAAAGATACGGCTGCAATCCCGTTATTCGCCTGACCACCGGGTATCGTTACATCATATATCCATGTCGTGGAATCATCATTAAATAATGTCATCGATGCATCGGAAATATCATCTCCGGAACCCGCATAATCAACAGAGATCAACGGTTCAGGTGTCATCCGTTCAGAAAACGTAGCTGTGATGCGAACCACCGTGTCCGCATTGGCATATTCATGCGTGTAGGTTAATGCTGCCGTCGGATTGGTTGTATCATACATCACGTATGTAGAAACGTAAGTATCTGCTAATGACTCTTTACCTGCTGAGTCAACAGCTGTCCAAGACACATCATAAATCGTTCCACTCACTAAAGTATTCAAAGCTCCTGTCGGATCGGTCACCGTGTAATCTTCAAACAGCTGATTTCCAACTAATTCTTCATCGATCAGCTGAACCGTATGAGGACTATTACTGTCCGGGGTTCCTCCCCGTCTCGTCCAAATGATCTCTCCACTCTCCACCGTCTCACTAAGGCGATATCCAATGAGAGTATGATTGATAAATGCAGATGAGTCAGGACTGAGTTGAGTAAATACTGGATGCGTATTATCTACACGAAGAACTGAAGCACCTGTTGTCGTCTCTTCAGTTACATCATTCCCTGAAATATCCTGAGCTGTAATGGTCGCAACAGCTACACCATCATTAGCATCGGGGATTACAGTTGTAAATGTGTACGTTGTATCATCAACATAATCCATCTCGGTATCCGTGACCTCTGTTCCTCCTGCATACGTAATAGCGATCTGTGGGAAAAACGGCTCTGTACTCATTGTTTCACTGAAAATAGATGTAATAGTAACAATATCTCCCTCAGCCGTTAATGAATCAGAATAACTGATCTGTACTGACGGCGGAGAGTTATCAATATAGAGTACTGAATCCCCTGATACACTATCTGCTTCAAGGGCATTCAATGCCAAGTCCGTTCCTGTTAATGATACAGTGGCTATCCCGTTATTTGCCTGACCACCGGGAATCGTTACATCGTAAATCCATGTCGTGGAATCATCATTAAATAATGTCATCGATGCATCGGAAATATCATCTCCGGAACCCGCATAATCTACAGAGATCAACGGTTCCGGAAACATCCGTTCAGAAAACGTAGCTGTGATGCGAACCACCGTGTCCGCACTGGCATATTCATGCGTGTAGGTTAATGCTGCCGAGGGATCGGTGATATCATAAAACACACCGTCAACTTCGGTTAATCCGGCATTTCCGGCGGTATCAACACCTGCGAATTGGATCGTATACGTTGTTTGATCGATCAATCCGAGAGAATTGGTATTATTGATTTCTCCTGCAGGGATAAGTCCTTGCAACAATTCATTTCCGTTTAAAGCAGCTGAAACGGTCGTTCCCGGCCCGTTTGTTCGAACAAACGTGATGGTACCACTTTCAAGATTCTCTGAAAGTGTCCAGCCTAAATTTTTATGATTAATGAATGAACTTGTATCCGGATAAGTTGCAGAAAATACTGGATCGGTATTATCAAACCGTAATGCAGTACCCCCTGTGACATCAGCAGCATCCAACGTGTTTAATGCTTTATCCCGACCGGTAATTGAAACACTTGCAGAACCATTGATGTCATCCACCTGTGTTAAGGTGTACGTCCATTCATATCCGTTAACCATGGACATACCGGCGTTTGCTATATCAGATGAAGTCTCCGGTAAATCAATCGTAATGGTCGGCGGGATGTCTAAATCCATAGAATCTGAAAACGTCGCTGTAATCAGAATTAAACCGTCTTCATAACGGAATAATGAATCCGATGGATAGCTGAGAATACATGAAGGCCCTTCGGTATCGATCACTATGTCTTGATTAAATGAGAAGGAACCAGTCAATCCAGGATCAGGTAAGGTGGTTGTCAATTCATTCCCGGCAATATCTCTAATGGTCGCCCCGTTCAGATTGAATGCAGAAGTATTCACATAACCGAGATCAGAGCTCGTATCTCCGATATCAACAATATATTCGAATAAAAGTGTATCCGTTCCGGACCCTCCGGTATAGTTAGCTAACGCGTCATTATCGCCGGTTTCCAAAACGATGTATGGAGATCCGTTTGTTACATAAATATTTTCATCCATCAAGACATTCACATTGATTGTGTCTCCAATGGTATAGGCTTTATTATCGCTTGTAGACTCAACCGAACTGACGGTAGTACTCGTCTGATCGATAGTGAATATCGTTGAACTCACTGTTCCGTTTCTTGGGTTTCCGGCGGCGTCGGTCAGAATCGTATTCAATGAAATCTCTTCATTATCTGCAAAATCCATCAACGCTTCTAATTGTAATGCGGTGAGAGACATTACGACTGTTGTATTGATGTCTCCTCCGGTGATTGTATGGGCTGATCCGACATCCTCAAGACTGTTGATCCCGATCGCTCCCTGTAATTGGATCGTTCCGCCATTCAGTGTTGCATCATCTGCCACAGGGATGGATACATCCATTCCGGTGTTTGTATTATTCCAATAATTTGCATACACATTACCGCCGGTTGTGACTGCTGTCCCGGTTGTAAACGCATCGGGACGAGTTGTATCAACTGTCAATGTTGTTGAAGAAGGAGTTCCAATAGTAGCATTACCATATATATCTGTTATTCTAGCGGATACATATATTACTTCAAGTTCATTATAAAATGGTAAAGCTTCAAAATCATTTTCATTAATGGAGATATCTACCGTCGAACCCAAATCTGAATTTTGAATCACGTATGATGAACCGATATTTGTATATGATCCAATTTCAATCCCCATCAAGACTTGGATGTTTCCACCTTCAAGATATGGATTTGCATCATCCACAGGAATAGTCACAACGATACCTGTATTTGTGTTATTCCAGTATCCAGCAACAATCGGATCACCTTCCGTAACTACTTCTCCTACCGTGAAATCTTCCGGGGAATCATCATTGTCTAAGATAAAATATGTGTGGGATGTTACAGCGCCTGCAGAGACATTTGTAAAATCAGATAATTCAACGATGATTGATTCATTTTCTTCATCGATTAAATCATTAATAACGGTGAAATCAATTACAGTGGTTGAATCACCGGGATCAATTGTAATGATATCATTCTCCAATGAAAAATCCACTCCGCCGCTCGTTGCCGTTGTATTCACGGTATCTACTGCAAAAGAGAATGTAATCTCCCTACCGGACGGTTCGGACAATTCCAGCGATAAGGTTCCGCTTGTTGCGGCTTCTAATCCGCTGGACGTCTCGCTTAAAAATGAAATGGATGGTGTTGGGTCATTATCATTGATTGTTCCTGTAAATACTGTATTTGCATTGAGTGTCGCGTTTGTCGGAGAAGATAACGTGATCGTGAGGGTCTCATTTTCTTCATCTAAAACATCATCGATTAATACAATTGTTAATAATGAATCCGTTTCGCCGGCAGTAATCACTGCTGTCCCGCTTGCTAATGTGAAGTCCACACCATTTCCTGAAGCCGTCACATCCGCTACTGTATAATCGACACTTATGTTTTTTCCGGATACAGCCGATAGTGAGACAGTTACGGTCGCCGTTCCATCTCCTTCA
>CAYQZV010000023.1:8251-28873 GCA_964422145.1 uncultured bacterium
ATAACTCTACCGTTAAATCTACGCTCGCTACCGACTCAGCTCCCGAACTCGATGACGAGGAAAACGATACGGTGGGTGGATCATCATCATCGGTAATCGTTAACGTATGGATTGCATTCGTACCTAAACTTGCATTCGCCGGAGAAGACAACGTCACTTCTATTGTCTCATCTTCTTCATCTAAAAGATCATTAATAATACTGGCGGAGATCGTTGTTGTTAAATCTCCTGCAGAAATCGTTGCCGTTCCACTCGCTAACGTATAATCCGTTCCGCTTCCTGTTGCCGTTCCTCCGGTAACTGCATAATCAACGGTGATCTCTTTTGAAGATACTTCCGATAACGTGATCTCCATTGTCTTTGTATTCACTAACTCACTGACACTGGATGCAGCAGAGGTAAACTCGATCGTCGGAGGATTATCATTATCTGTTACCGTCATTGTATGTGTTGCTGTTCCGACCGTTGCATTTGTCGGATTAGAACACGTCATGATTATCGTCTCATCAACTTCATCTAATGCATCATCAACTAAAGTAACACTAAATGTTGTGGACGTCTCTCCTGCAGCGATGGTGGCTGTACCGTCTGTCAATGTATAATCAACTGCACCGCTTGTAGCTGTCCCGCCGGTGGCTGAATAATCTACGGTCGTCTCTTTTCCGGATACAGCCGATAGTGAGACAGTTACGGTCGCCGTTCCATCTCCTTCACTCACTGTCGATGTCGTACTCGAAAACCCAATCGTAGGGGCATCATCATTATCTTCTATCGTATACGTATAAACTGATGTCGCACCTAAACTTGCATTCACAGGATCAGCTAACGTCACTTCAATCGTCTCATCCGCTTCATCCAAAATATCATCCGTGATCAATATCGTGATCGTTGCTGTCGTCGATCCCGCTGAGATCGTTGCTGTCCCACTCGTTAATGTATAATCCGTTTCGCTTCCGGTCGCCGTTCCATCCGTCACCGAATAATCCACCGTCGCTTCCAAACCTGAGACCGCAGATAACTCTACCGTTAAATCTACGCTCGCTACCGACTCAGCTCCCGAACTCGATGAAGATGAAAATGATACGGTGGGTGTCGGATCTTCATCCGTGATAGAATATGTATGTAAATAATTTGTTCCCAACGATGAATTTGTCGGATTAGACAAACTGATCTCTACTGTTTCAGATGACTCATCCAGTGCATCGTTAACAACGGTCAAATTAAACGTCGCACTCGTCGAACCCGCAGGGATTGATAATGATCCTGAGGCGAGGGTATAATCCACACCTCCCCCTAACGCTGTGCCGCCTGTGGCACTGTATCCGACGGTAACAGGCAGACCCGACACTTGAGACAATTCCACCGTTAAAACAACGGATGTATTACTCTCAACACCACTTGAGTTCGCTTCAGAAAAAGCAACGGTCGGAGCTGAATCATCGTCGGAGATGGTTAACGTATATGTTGTGTTGTCTCCTAAACTCACATTCGTTGGGTTTTGAAGCGCAAGGATGACCGTTTCAGCATTTTCATCTAGGGAGTCATTTTCAACCGTGACGGTAAATGTTTGATTGGTGACACCGCTGAGGAAGGTTAGTGTTCCTTCTGTTAAAGAATAATCCGTTCCGCTGCCGGAGGCTGTTCCCCCGGTAACGGTATAATCTACTGTAACATCCGTCCCTGAAGCAGAAGAAAGATCAACACTAACGGTTACACTCCCCACATCTTCAACAACCGAATTTGTCATTGTAGTAAATCCAATTGTGGGAGCAACATCATTGTCATTTATTGTATATGTATGTGTTTGGTTGGATCCTAAGGTTGCGTTACTTGGGTTTGATAATGTAACAATCAACGTTTCGTTGTCTTCGTCAAGATCATCATCTATAATCGTGGAAGAAATCGTGCGAGTGGTAATTCCCGGTGAAAATGATAATTGCCCGGATGCTAAGGTATAATCGGTACCGCTGCCGGTTGCTGTCCCTCCTGTCACGGCATAATTGATTGTAACAGTTTTTCCTGATTCTGCTGATAAGGATACAGCAAATGTGGCAGGACTGCTGTCTTCACCACCTGAAGAACTTGCATCATTAAAACTGATAAAGGGCTCAGCGTCATCATCGGTGATGGTCACTGTGTGAGTTGTATCTGAACCGATTCCGGCGTTGACAGGACTTGTCAATGTAAGGATGATCGTCTCATTGGGTTCATCTAAAACGTCGTTAGTAATATCAAATGATATGGTTTCAGATTGGTCTCCCGGAGTAAATGAAACGGTTCCGGAACCTAAATTATGATCCGATCCGCTGCCGGTTGCTGTTCCGGAAATCGTGTAATTGATCGAAGTTGTATACCCCGATTGTGCCGATTGGGACACTAATACATTGACGGTCCCTGCTGCTTCATTCTCAGTTGATGAAGATGATGAAAAATCGATATTTGGCGGGTCGTTTACATCTGTAACGGTAATCACATGTGACGTAATTCCGCCTAAAGTAGCATTAACCGGATTGGAGAGATCAAGTGCAATGGTTTCATCGGGTTCATCCATTCCATCATCCGTCAAACTGATGCTCAACGTCCGCTGTGATTGACCTTCCGTAAATGTTAAGGTATTACTGCTGGTTCCGTGATCCGACCCGGATGTTGTACTTGCTCCGGTATTTTTCGCCCAATCAACTGTAACGGTATTTCCGGCGGCCTTAGATAATTGAACTGTTGTGGTAGCGGTTACACCTTCGGATTGTTCAGAAGCATTGGTAACGAACGAAACACTTGGCGGGTCGTCATCATCTTCGATCGTAAATATATGCTGATTTGTACCAAGACTTAATCCTCCGGATGCCCCATATATATCAATAATGACAGTTTCGTCTTCTTCGTCTCTGACATCATCAACTATGGAAAAGTCTAATGTCGTTGTAAGGCTGCCGGCATAGATAATAGCTGTTCCGTTTTGCAAATTATAGTCATAATAACTATTTGGCCAGTTTTTGGCTGTAGAAGAGCTGCTTACCGTGTAATTAACTGTGATATTACTTCCATGGACAGAATCCAAAGTTAATTCAACGGATGCCGGTGTTGTTCCTTCGCCAGCGGATGAGGATGCGGTAGTAAACCCAATATTGGTTGCACCGAATAAAAATCCGCTAAGAAGTGTAATGATGGCAATGAAATATTTTTTATTCATAAATAATGTGTCTTTTGCGTTGAATTTTACAGATTAAAACCAAACATGATAAATCCGTCAGCCCAACTGGATGTTCCAAGATCATTTTTCTTGGAGTCCTGAACACTCAAGGCTGTCGTTGAGCGGATACCGAACCGCAGATCAACGGCATTTCTAATGGCAAATCCATAGGAGTTTTCAGCGATAAAACCAAAATAATCTCCAATGATACCCGTTCCAATTTTCACTTGTCCCGGACCGGCAGGAAACGAAACAATCCCTAAAGAAGTCATCCCGGAATATTTTCCTCCTATAGGAAGATAATTCTCAAATTTGAATGACCCGATTTCAACGCCGAATCTGAATCGAATATCTCCCATTTGAAGCAGTAACGGAAATTCCAAACATAGACGGTAATCGATACCGGAGTTATATGTCATCAGCGGATGGTTAACAAACCCCGGAGATGAACCGGAAACCGTTACTGAATATCCCATTTTTTTTGCTAATTGAGCTAATTCTTCGTCGGAAAGTTCTTCTGGTTCTTCATCATATACATCATCGTATTCCTCGTCGTCATAGTATTCTTCATCGTCATAGTAATTTTCATCCTCGTCATCGTAGTCTTCATACTCTTCGTCATCATAATATTCTTCATCATCGTATTCCTCGTCGTCATAGTATTCCTCATCGTCATAATCCTCACCTTCGTCCGGTTCTTCATCATCCCAGAATATTTCAACGGCATCATCTTCAGCATCTTGCGCAGAAACTGATGATGGGAAAAGAATTAAACCCAGGAAACAAATAAAAACTATGATTAACAGACTACGATTTAATAAAAATATGTTTGATTTCAACTGAACACCTCTGGAGTCATCGTTTTAGATTAATACGGAATTTGACGAAATCCCTCACTCTCCGCTTATTGAATGCTTTGCGAAATCTAACGGTTGTCTTGGATATAATGCAACGAATTAACCATCATAATTTTTCAGAAAAACTTAAATGAATTATAAAATAAGATTGTTTATTGCAAACCCTTTAATGTAACTTTTTTGCCGTCATTTGATGATGGATTTATATGGTCGAAATGAAACATATATCATTCACAAATTTGAAAAAAAACGCCCTCCTTCTTGCTTTTTTGATACTGACCCCCTGCACAGTTATTGCTCAATCTGACGAAGACAGTTTTGATTTTCAATATACTTCTGTAGGTCAATTAGGCCTTACAGTTACCAACCTTGGTATTCTTGGAAATGGTTGGAATAAAGTAAACGGATTAATTCTTCCATCCTGTCAATATAAACAACACACAGAAATTCAGCGTGAACAAATAGAGCATTTCTCTTACGCAGGACTTTGGATTGGAGGTATTGTAAACGGAGATACAAGAGTCTCTACAGCTATTGTTGACGGTGTGTTTGAATCAGGTGACGAAGGATTTGAATTTTTCGAACTGGAAGATATTCAAATCAGATCTTCTATTTCTTCAACGTCTCAGGATCCGATGGCTCAATTCTTCTCTCCTTACGCTATTTCTCATCAAGATTTTGTTACCACTTTTAGAGATTACCTAAATCATCCAGGTGAAGATGATATAATAACTAATCATAATCCTTTAGGTATTGAAATTGAACTGAAATCCTATGCATGGAATTTTTCATTTGCAGATGCTTTTGTCATTTTAGATTATAAAATCACAAACCGTTCTAATGAAACAATCACTGATATTTATACTGGAATTTGGACGGATGCATCCGTTGCAAATATGAACTACACCGATATTTATACTCCCGGCGGTGGATTTACATGGTATGACAACCTTGACGGATTCGATCAATCTATTGATGGATCAGGTTTTCCGCGAGATATTGCCTACCAATATGATGCTGACGGCGATGACGGCTGGGCAGAATCTTACATCGGTATTTCGGTTTTAGGCGGAACAGTACCGAATACTTATTTTAATTCATTTTATAATCAGTGGGTTTGGACAAACTCTAATAATAGTGATTATCCAGCTTATAATATGCCGTTAACTGACACTGAACGGTACGAAAAATTATCTTCTAGTGTACCATTAGGAACTGACCCGGAATTTTACAATTCAGACGGATATCCTAATAACACAAACAGTTGGCTTTTTTTATTATCCGCCGGTCCTTTTGGCAGCAATCCAGCTTCAGAGGATTCATCGGTATGGGAATTACCACCGGATTCCTCCTGTAATGTAGTGATGGCCGTTGTTGCTGCGCGTTGGAATGGTGCTATATCTGACTCTCCGGAACGGCGTGCAAACCTTTATGTCAATGCGGATTGGGCTCAACAAGCCTATGACGGAGAAGATCAAAATCGAAATAACATTTTAGATCTTGGTGAGGATAAAAATGAAAATGGTGAACTTGACCGATACATTTTACCCGAACCTCCTCCTGTTCCAAATATGGCTATTGATGTCGGAGATCAAACAGTCACTATTTACTGGCAAAACAATGCGGAATCTTTCATTGATCCCATCAGTCGCGAACAAGATTTTGAAGGATATCGCATCTACGGTGCTCGAAAAACTCAAGGAGAATCATCCTCTGAGTTTACTCTGTTAGGAGAATTTGACAAAACCGACGGAGAATCTGAAGACGTTGGATATAACACAGGTTTCTCCCCTGTTCAAATCACAAACAGCCTGGGCGAACCGGACAGTATTGAAATTAACGGGACCTATTATCACTACCGATTTATCAACGATGGTGTCCAAAATGGATGGATGAATTATTATGCGGTTACAGCATTTGACCGCGGTGATCCCGATGCTAATTTATCCAGTCTGGAAAGTACGATCTATGCTAATCGTACCTATGTTTATCCGGGAGTAAAAGCCGATGATGACTGGATCGGGCAGCCTTCAGTATATCCCAATCCATATCGAGGGCAAGCTCTATGGGACGGATATAAAAGTCGTGATAAAATGATCTGGTTTACAAATTTACCGCGAAAAGCAGAGATCCGTATCTTCACTTTAGCCGGGGATTTAGTTGACATTATCCATCATGATGCCAATTATGACGGAAGTGATATTCGAAATATCGACGAACGTAAACACCCCATTTTTTCCGGTGGAGAACATGCCTGGGATCTGATCACAAAATACGATCAAGCCACCGCTTCAGGACTTTATTTATTTACTGTAGAAAATTTGGATAAAGAAAGTTTATCCTTTGGTCAAATCAAGGAGGGTAAATTTTTAGTCATTCAATAATGTCAGGATTTACAGCATGTTGAGAACAGCTGATAAATCTGACACAACTAACAAGGAGACACGTATGAAAAAAACGCTCATCATATTTTTAATGGGTATTTCAGTTTCTCTGGCACAAACACTTACCATCGCCGAAGCAAGGCTGGAACTGGGAAACACCGTAATAACCAGCGGTATTGTTACGACACCAAACCTGGCCAGTTCCGGTGAAAGTGACTTTGCCATTCAAGATGAAACAGCTGCAATCATTCTCTACACAAATCAGTTTGATGCAGGACTGGTCCCGGGAGACTTGGTTACTGTTACCGGAGAAATCCAGAACTATAACGGTAAACTGGAAGTCGTTCCTACTGTTATTGAAGATGTTGTACTTGAGTCACAGGGAAATGATCTACCCGCATTTCAATATATGACGCTTTCTGGTCTACTCACGGATCCGGAATCGTTGGAAGCTGAACTTATTGAGGTATTCAACGTCGAAATTATTGACGGAACGTGGCCTGATCCCGGTAACAATGCGAACCTGACCATCACAGATGACGGTGGTGTAACGATACTTACCCTTCGTGTTGATCGCCATTCAGATGTTGATGATATGGTTGCCCCAACCGGATTATTCAATCTGAAAGGAAATATCGGACAATATGATTATTCCGAACCGCAAGATGAAGGATATCAGATCATTCCGCGCTATCAAACTGATATTGCCGAACCGGATGCAAATCTAACAACCATTTTTAATGCCAGAAATGCTGCTGAAGGTACTGTTTTGACGACCCAGGGATTCATTACTTCACCTGTATGGGGTTCTAACCGGATTGACTACGGGTTACAGGATGCAACGGGTGGTATTGCTCTTTTCCTGTATGGATCTACCCTCGAGCTACAGATCGGTGATTTTATTCAAGTTACTGGTGCAATTGAACAGTACAATGGAAAAGCGGAAATTGTTCCGGCTGATGTCGCTGATATCACTGTCATTGGACAAGGAAATCCGATTCCCGCTGTTCAAGAACTTACAATCGCTGATTTTTTGGCTGATCCTGAATCCTATGAATCAGAGATATTAAAATTTACAACCGCAACGATTATCGGTGGAACATGGCCATCACCTGGTAATGATGCGAATTTAACCATCACAGATGTCAGCGAAGCTGAATTGACAATGAGAGTCGACAAAGATACCGATGTGGATGAAGGACTTGAACCGCAGGGAACGTTTGAATTAACCGGGCTATCCGGTCAATATGATTCAAGTGATCCTTATGATTCAGGCTATCAAATCCTACCTCGTTTCTATGCCGATATTGTAGTCCTCGGAGATATTTCACCGGTTTTCACCAGCGTAACTTTCGCTCCTGAAAATCCGACACCGGATGATGTTGTTACTATAACCGCTGAGATCGTTGATGATGGGACCGTTACAGCTCAGATCATTTACGTTGTTAATGACAGCCCGGATATGGAAGTGGATATGGCCACTGATGATGGTTCTACATTCACAGGAACTATCTCTGCACAAAGCGACGGAGATATTGTTACACTTTATATCTTGGCTGATGATGGAGTAAATGAAGCTGTTGCTTCTGAAGAAGTCGTTTATGTTGTTCACGCTCCGGAATCTCTAACCCCCATCTATGATATTCAATACACAGCGGATCCATCCGGTGACTCACCACTACTTGGACAAACCGTAACAATCGGCGGTATTGTAACTGCTGAGTTCTGGGGCGGTTCTTCCAATCGGAATTTCTATGTTCAGGATGAAGAAGCACCTTATTGCGGTGTCGTTGTCTTCGAATACGGCGGTTGGGATAGTTTTGAACTGCATAACTCACTCGGCGAAGTGGTTGAATCTTTGGCAGAAGGTGACAGTGTTGTTGTTACCGGTGTTGTCGATGAATATTATGGTAAAACTGAAATCGTTGATGTGACTGAAGTTATTGTCTATGGTCCTGCAGGCAGAACAATAGAACCTTTAGTTGTGACTCCCGGGCAGATCATGACCGGTGGAACTGACGCTGAAGCCTATGAAGGTGTCTTGGTCTCTGTCAATAATGTCACTATTGATAATAATGATCTTGGATACGGTGAATGGTCCGTTTCTGACGGAACAAATTCCGTGAGAGTTGACGATAACTGGGAATATTATTTCTGGCCTGAATTAGGTCAAGATCTTGACGCTGTAACAGGAGTTTTAGATTATGCTTACAGCAATACAAAAATCCAACCCAGATTAGCCAGAGATGTGAAAGAATCCGGAGCAGTTCGGATTCAATATATCCAGCAAAATCTGTACAGCGATTTGTTAAAAGCCGGATTTGACGCCGAATCTGATCAATCCTATTTTGTCGGTGATACGGTTACGATCGTAGGTATCGTCACTATGCCGACAGGGTTAAGCTATGCCGGTGACGGAGTCAAGTTTATCTTTGCGGATCCTCACGGCGGACCTTGGAGCGGTATCCTTTCCTACGATCCAGATAGCTCTGCATTTCCGGTTCTCTATGAAGGTGACTTAATTCAAGCTACAGGGTTCATCTCTGAATACACAACTGCAGTTGCAAATATGACCGAGTTGTTCATTACTGAACCTGTTGATCTTCTGGATATGGGATTAGCCATGCCTGAAGAACCGGTTGTTTCTACCGGAGATCTTCGCTGGCCGACCGAAGCCGAGCAATGGGGTACAGTCATGGTGAAAATCGAGAATGGTATTGTTACCAACGATGATTTGGCTTATGAGGTATTCGCAGTCGATGATGGAACCGGTCAAGTGCTGGTGGATGATGATTCTGACAGCGTTGAAGTGTATTTCGATGCTGTGGGTCCTCCTCCGATCGGAACGCAGGTCGAATCTGTTCGAGGATGGGTTTACCACCACTTCGGCAGTTACGCAGATTCATCCGCGTATAAACTATGTCCTCTCTATGCCTCTGACATTGTTTTTGGAGATAATAGCACTGACACAGAGAATTTGCCAAAGGATTTCCGTCTTTATGCAAACTATCCTAACCCGTTTAACCCGGAAACACAAATCCGGTTTGATCTCGGAGTTGATAGTCAGGTGAAATTGGTTATCTACGATATTTTGGGGAGACAGGTCTGCACATTAACAAACGAATATTACAGTGCAGGATCCTATATCCTAAAATGGAACGGAACGAATAGTCAGAATCAAATGGTTGGCTCCGGTGTTTATTTATATCGAATAAAAGCCGGCAATTTTGTTGATCATCAGAAAATGATTCTTGTACGATAAAAGAACAAAATTACGGGAGGGGTTCTCCCCTCCCGTAATGAACTGGTTGAAACATGTTTGGGAATAAACACATATTCATTATCTTTGTGATCCTTCTTATTTCCTGCTCTTTGTGGGAATATGATGATCCGTCTGATCCACTTGCCAATCAAATCCCTGAAACGTATTTGACGATCGCTCCATTGGATACGATATATGCAGAACTGGATTCACTTACCGGAGAATGGACATATTTTCTTGATTCATATCCGGGTGATGGAACAGAAGTTGATACTCTAACAAATGCAATTTCTACGATTACCGTCAGTAAGCAGCATTTATCCTGGTGGGGTGAAGACAGTGATGGTGAAGTGATCGGATACTGGTATAAATGGAATGTTGACACCGTTTGGACATATACTACAAACGAAGATGAAATCTTTTATGTCCCTATTCGTACGGATATGGATGTATTCTCATTTCAGGTAAAAGCAATGGATAATGACAGTATTATCGATCCGACACCCGCTGAAATAGTCTTACCGATCCATAATTCTTCACCACATATTGAATTTCGTTATCGAAGCAACCCACTTCTGTCTGACATGCCATCTGATACAAGCTTTACTTTTCCTACTCGCACTTTTGTATGGGATATCCAAGATTTAGATGGTGTTGAAACCATCATTGACCTTTTTTATGTCCTCGATGATACTCTTTCCGATAACTGGATTCGGCTTGACGCAGCTTCGTATTCCAGTATCACACTCACGGATATCGGTCCAGGTTTTCATACTTTTTATATTAAAGCCAGAGATATTGCTGGAGCTGAAAGCGCAATCATTCGTTTTCCTGATCCTTCTATCCACACTGAACCGAATTATTGGAAAGTAATGCCGGTAAACGGGAATGTCTTGATCGTTGATGATTATCCTCTAGATTCACAAAACAATGCCCTGAACTGGTATAGTGAGATCATTGAGACTATTGCAGGTGAGAATGAATTTTCAGTCTGGGAAATTGGTGAACAGCTCCCTTACTCCTCTATTGACATTGCAGCAAATCTAAATTACTTTGATCAAGTCATTTGGTATACAGCAAATACCGGTATTGAAACATACCATGATGCCGCATCGGATATTTTAAATTACGTTTTAGGCGGCGGCAATCTGTTTATTAATACCATTGAATTTAAGAAGCCTTCATATCCATTTTTCCCAATGGATACAACCTTTGTTCTAAATACAACCGGAAGGCTTGTCTCGGGACGTACGCTCTTTTTTCAGGATTCAACCAGTTTATATGACGATATGGATCTGGAAACTTCTGGATTGGTTTCTGTCAGGGTAAAGGGATTTGAACCCGCTCACGGAGATACAATCGATAATTCCATGCGCTTTATTGCGGAGGACCTTTATCGTCTTCAAGAACCTGAAGGGAGTCATGATACATGGTCTGGGACTCCATTAGTCGGCAGCAAGGGACAATTCCATATGTTAAACTCATCGGATGTTTCAGGGAATATTGTGATTATGACTATTCCTTTTCATAATGGGAATGCTCCGATTCTCGAAGGAAACGGATCCGCTTCTAAATTTATTGATTATCTCTTAAACGATTTATTTATCGAATGAAGACTAGATCACTATTACTCCTTTTGTTGCTTCCGACGATGATGTTCAGCCAAGGAGCAGGTCGTTTAATAGGCACGATCACTGATACAAAGACAGATGATCCTCTCATCGGGGTCAATATCATCATCCTAGGAACATATTACGGTACAGCCGCCGGTATCGATGGACAGTATCAAATCGACAATATCAATCCGGGAACCTACGATGTTGAAGCTACGATGATCGGATATAAAGTTGTCTTACAAACAGCCGTAACAATCAAGGCTAACGAACCGACACGTCTTGATTTTCTAATGGAAGAAACCGTCCTTACCGTCGGCGAAGAAGTGGTTGTGATCGGAGAAAAACCACTGTTTGATGCGAATGAAACCTCATCCATGTCAAGAATCAATAGTGATGAAATTCTGAATAAATCCGTATCAAGCGTCGAAGACATTTTATCCGAACAGGTAGGTGTGACCAAACAAGATAATGAGATTCATATTCGGGGCGGGCGTATTGATGAAAGTATGTTCATTGTCGATGGACTTTCAATCAAAGATCCGCTTTCCGGCTATTCCGGTAACTTATTTGTCAACGCCGATGCAATTGAAGAATTAGAGATCATCACTGGCGGATATAATGCAGAATACGGACAGGCAATGTCTGGTGTGGTCAACATTAAACTCAAGCGCGGAATGGATCGTTATGAAGGAACATTCAAGTATATGAGTGACCATTTGGGTTTATCTCCTGAATTGATCCATCAAGGTAATTCAGATCGCGTCGAATTCACATTTGGCGGTCCCTCCTTTTTTACCGAGACCTTACTGAAAAAATTAAATATCGATCTTCCCGGCTCATTTGCTGTATTTCTCAATGGATACGGAAAATGTTATAACAGTCATCTTCCCACGGCAAATACATTATACCCGCATAGAAACTGGACACCTATCTTTGGGATGACTGAACAAACCGCTGATCGCATCATGGAAAAACTGGCTCCCAGAGAAAACAATGATTGGCATTTATTATACAAACTTTCCTGGGATATTGCTACAAAGATGAAGTTATCCGTATCCTATGATATGTCATTAAATATCAACCAGGGATATTTCATGTCCCGGGCTTTCTCTTCGACTTATTATCCGTACAGTTACGAACAAATTTTAGATAATTACAACACGATCACACGAGAATCTCGGTTACTGAATGTCAACTGGACGCACACATTAAACACACGTTCTTTTTATGAAATAACGTTTGGACGTTTTCTCACACTTGAGCACAGTGCTGTTAAAGATCTGCACTGGACGGACTATCAGGAACGGCTTGATTTAAGTCCGACACATTATATAATCTATGATGATGATGGGAATACCCGAATCAATTTTGGAGACGAGTTTTATGATACAGGGTTTGCGCCTGAGTGGTATGATATTGCAAGTGATAATTACCGGTTTGATGTGGACTGGACGTACCACACTGAAACACGTCACAAGATAAAATCCGGGTTTGAGAACACGATGACAAATATTCAAGTCATTGATATCGACGAGCCCTGGAACAGCAGTTCCGGTTTAGGATTGAACTATGATATTTATTCCGCTAAAAATCTCTTTGGGGCTTTCTATGTACAGGATCAAATTTCCTTTGAAGGAATGACAGCCAATATCGGACTGCGCTATGATTATTGGTTTCCGGGGAAATATCTTGAAAATGCGATCAATGACTCAAGCTCGATTATCATTACCGATGCTGCCAGAAAACGATTTAATGACGAAACATTTGAACTATTTTCCTATCGCGGAAAGGGACGTCTCAGCCCGAGATTGGGAATATCTCATCCGATCACGGATAACGATGTGCTGTACTTTTATTACGGTCATTTTTCCCAATTACCAACCTTCCAATATGTATATGCAAAGTTAAACTCCCGAGCTCAATCAACATATCAAATCTTCGGGAATCCAAACTTAAATCCGAAAACGACGGTTCAATATGAGATCGGTGTAAAGCATCGGTTTAATCCGGATCAGGTCATTGAAGTTAAGGCGTACTGGAAAGACATGTTTGATTATGAGACATCTCAAACGATCACGCCATCGAATCCAAAGTACTCGCATTTGAAATTCAATATGTATTTTAATGCAGATTATGCACGCGCCCGTGGAATTGAGATCATCCTGAAAAGCCGATTGTTTAAAAACTGGTATGCGGATTTGAACTTGAACTATTCCATCGTGACCGGAAAAAGCGCATCAGCATTAGATAATTTGTTGGTCCAGGCCGGTGAATTGGATGAGAAACCGTTAGGTGAGAATCCGATGCCTTGGGATAAACCGCTTCAGTTTTTCAGCAATCTTTATTACAATCATCCCTCCGGATGGGGAATTTCCACTCGGGTGGAATTTTCTTCTAACCGTCGTTACACCAGATCCATCCCCGGGACCGAAGAGTATCCCAGTGGGATTATTGAGATCAACGGTGAAGAATATTATATTGGGACGTATGAAAATGACAGACCGTTCCATTATTTCAGCAACTATAATCCCAATCTATTCAAGAAATTAGGTTTAACGAATATCAAAGGATATTCGATGGTGGATATAAAAGCGCATAAATCATTCACTTATAACGGGAAAAGGCTGAAGGTCTTTATCGAATTAGAGAATATATTTAATGAAGCTAATCCGAGACGAATCAACTCCTTCACCGGCAATGGATATAATCCGGGAGAGGTTCTTCCCTATTCATTAATCAATGCACCTAATCCGAATTTTGATCCTTCAAGAAACGGACGGCCGTTTACCGCAGAATTTGGGGTTCAGTTATACTTCTGATGAGAATGCAAAAACATATCATTTTAGGTATCCTTAGTCTTTTCACCTTCGTTCAGGCTCAAAATTTCTTTCCTGTGCTTGGAGGTCAGCGGGTCGGAACATCCGTCTTCACCTTCTTAAAGATCGGTGTCAGCGCTCGAGCGGTCGGTATGGGCGAAGCGGTCGTTGCTCTTGATCAAAATGCATCTTCAATTTATTATAATCCCGGAATCATTGCTCAGCTTGAGCCGATCGAGTTATCAGCTTCCCATATCCAATGGCCTGCTGAAATCGCTTATGATTTTTTCGCGATCACAAAAAACATCTATAAACGGCATTATCTTGGTTTAACCGCCGGAATTCTTCATATGGAACCCATGCAGGAGACAACAGAATATAATCCACATGGGACCGGAAATTACTTTACATTCCAAAACACCGTTTTGGGATTGACTTATGGTGTTCGAATGACGGATCGATTCAGTTTCGGAATTACCGGAAAATGGGTTCGTGAAGATCTTGCCGGAACAAATATGGATGACATTCTTCTTGATTTAGGCACTTTCTATTGGACGGGATTTAAATCGCTACGATTTTCTGCATCCCTTTCTCACTTTGGTTCACAAGCCAAACCGGACGGCACCTATTTGAAGAAAGTGATAAATTCAGATACTGGGGAAGAACACTGGATCAATTCTAATTATGAATCATTCTCCCCTCCTACGATCTTTCGTGTCGGTGCAGCAATGGATGTACTTCAGAAGGACAACTATATCGTAACATCTTCGATCCAGTTGAATCACCCTGTCGATAATGCAGAGAATGTTTCTGCCGGGATTGAATATACGTTAAGAGAATTACTTTATCTCCGGGGCGGAGTTCATTTAACAGAATCCGATGATTTTGAAAAACAGTTTTCGTTCGGAGCTGGATTACGCATTCCACTTGGAGCGTATTATTTGTCAGTCGACTATGCTTATACAAACTTCCTGCATTTATCCGATCCAAACCGAATCACAATAGGATTGAATCAAAGATGAATGAAATGAAATCAATATCATCATTTAATTCACCGTCTTTTTACAAAATCTCAGCGATCATTCTTGGGCTTTTGTTATTCTGCACATCCTGTATTGAAAAGATGGCACTCCCTGACGATATTCATTCAGATGATCCGTTCTCAGTCGGTGATACAACCTACATTCAAGTCAATCCGGTTTGGGGTGATGAATATGGCTTTCAAACCCCGATGGATATTTCTATTGGCAGAGACGGACATGTGTTCATCGCTGATTCAGCTGACCGCAGTATTTTTGTCTTAGAACAAGACGGAGATGTACCAGACGGTTTTACGTCCTTGAGACATTTAATGATTCAAGATAGTCTAGTCTATCCTATTGACGTTGATATTGACGAAAAAATGAATGTGCTATTCGTTGATGGATCGCAGCGAGTTTACCGCTGGAATCAATTATGGAATCAAACTGGTATTCACTCCATTGCAGCTTCAGGGATATTTTCACATGACGTTCATGGTGATTCACTCGTTTACAGCGGGACTCAGAATTGGAATCGTTTTGCAAATGATCCCGAATGGATTTTAACCCAAGCCACATGGGACTCAGCATCAACATTAATCGACTCTCTTTTGCATCCTCATATTGTTTATAATGGTGCTGTAACCCGATATGTGCAGTATGACATTCATTTTGATAGTGATTCATCCCAATTTCTTGGAATTTCATCATTTGACGATGCATCGAATGGTTTTCTGGTTACCGATAACTTTCACGATCGTATAATTCGTATCCAATGGAAACGGACACATAAAATACAATTAACAACGGGCGATGAAATCTGGGTGCATGACGGCTTATTTGATCATAATGTTGAAACGTATGGGACAGGCTCCGGAACGGTCAATGAACCGCTTGGAATTGATGTCGATTATGCCGGGAATATTTATTATTCTCAAAGCGGTGAGTTTTTTGGAGTACACAAAATCTCCCCTCAAGGAGGATTATACACTTCAGTATTTCAAGAAGGGATGAATGATATCATGACGGTCAATCTCTTTTCCAATCCTCAGGATATTGCTGTTGATGATCGCCAAATGATCTATATCACAAACACAAATGAACGTGAAGTACAGGTTTATAATTCCAACGGACAGTTCTTTCGGAAAGTTGGTGTTGAAGACGTCTTTGTGGATACCACTTTAATCATTAATAACACATTAGTCGATACCTTCTTAACGGTGGAGATTAAGGAACAGTTGGATAAGCCAAGAGGATTAACCGTCGACGACCGCGGTGTCATTTATATTGTTGATACTCCATCGCAAAGAGTTGTTCGATATCGATTATCCAACCAACTGGATGAAAATTTAAATCCGGTTGAATAAAAATATTTAACCCTCTCTAAATAGCAAACCCTGCATTTCGCAGGGTTTGTTGTATCAAGTATCGACTTGTACGCCCGAAGGGAGTCGAACCCCTATCTAAGGAACCGGAATCCTTTATTCTATCCATTGAACTACGGGCGCAAATGTTGATGATCCAATATGGATCAGCGCTGAAATTTATTCCTTTTCAGGAAATTGCGAAAGTTCAAATACGTGGATTAATACGTATTCAGATCGCCGATGGTTTTTTCGACCGTGTGAAGAATATCTCTCTGTTTGACTTTTTCCATCATATTATTGTGATCAACATATAACGGCCGGTCCACATCTAAGTGCTCAACCACTTTTCTAACTTCAGAATGAGCAGCTTGGGTTCCTTTGCCCGGTGAAAATTCACGAAAATCCAACGCTTGTGCAGCGGCGATAAATTCAATCCCGAGAATACCGTAAGCGTTATCGATGATCTTTCTTGTCTTCAACGCCGTGTTCATTCCCATACTGACAAAATCTTCCTGATCTGCAGCTGCAGGGATTGATTGGATCGACGCCGGTGCAGAAAGAATACGTTGCTCGACAATCATCATATCTGCAGTGTACTGACTGAGCATATGGCCTGAGAACATCCCTGCACCTTTCGTTAAGAAAGCCGGGAGTCCTACGCTCAACGCAGGATTTAATAACCGGTTTAATCTGCGTTCTGACAGAACCGAAACCATCGTGATAACGGAACCGAGCATGTCTAACGGAACACTGATCGGTGAACCCTGGAAATTGGCTCCGGTGAGTACGATTTTATCTTCCGGGATGAAAATCGGATTGTCTCCTACTCCGTTGATCTCGATCTCAAATTGACTACGCGTCCAGCGGAGTTGATCTCTGGCGGCACCGATGACCTGTGGTGTTGATCGCATACTATACGCATCCTGCACCTTGGTTTTCATCCCTTTGAGGAGATCAGATCCTTCTATCATTTTACGAATATTCTTTGAAGAAGTAACCGCACCCTGAAATCCGCGTAGTGCATGAAGACGTGTATCATACGGTTTCAGATTGGCCATCAGCGCTTCTAATGTCATCGCAGCGGCAATTTCGAACTGTTTCAACAATCTTTCTGCTTCATAGACTTGAATACAACCCATACCCGCAATGAGATTACTGCCGTTTATCACTGCTAAACCGTCACGTGCTTGTAATCCAGGAACGGGTATCCCTGCTAACTCAAATGCTTTCTCTCCGGTATATCTTTCGCCTTTATAAAATGCTTCTCCTTCTCCCATCATCAACAAAGCGATCTGGCTCATCGGCGAAAGATCTCCGCATGCGCCAACACTTCCTTTTTCACAAACGACCGGAGTCACACCTTTATTCAGCATATCGATCAACGTATTTGTGATCTCGATTCGGCATCCGGAATGGCCATTCGCATGGACGTTGATTCGGGTCAACATCGCGGCACGAACATGCTGTATCGGAGCCGGGTCGCCTAACCCTGCAGAATGATTATAAATCAAATATTTCTGAAAATCTTTGACCTGCTCATCGGTTAAAACAGTTTCGGAAAATTCTCCTATCCCGGTATTTACACCGTACATAATCTCGCGTTCATCGATCTTCTCTTGCAGAAACCCTCTGCACTTTTTGATCCGTTTGACGGCTTCAGGATGAAGTTCAACTGTTTCTAGTTCGTAAGCAACCCGATACACATCTTCAATAGTTAAATTTTTACCTGTGACAAGAATAGACATATTTTTTCTCCTTTTATAAAAATGGTCTACAGAAAAAGAAATAATCCCGTAGCTGTTAATGTTAAAACGATTGTAGCACTCATAAATAATCCAAATAGGATGGCAACTATTGATTTCTTATAAGATAGTCCAAAGACAAATGCAGCAGCGCAACCCGTCCATGCACCGGTAACAGGCAATGGAATTCCAACAAAAAGGATGAGTCCCAAAAACTCAAAGCGTTCAATCAGTTTTCCTTTTCGCCGGGTTCTGGCAAACAACCATTCAAAGAATCTATCCCAAACATCCCATCGTCTCAACCAAATTGATGCCGGTTCTAAAAACCGAAGAATCAATAATGCTACCACAAAATTTCCTGCGATAGCCCAGAGATACGCGGACAACCAATGAAGCCCGCCAAAAGTCATTCCCCAGGGTAAGGCAATTCTTAATTCTGTTATGGGAAGCATTGCCATAAGAAACGTCGCAATCTGCGGCGTCAAAATAGATTCTGTAAAAAAGGTTAAAACAGTTTCTGTCATTTTGTTTTTCGTAATCCTTTTGAAATAATTCTTCGTATTCTATGAAATACTACGGTGAAAATGAGGTCGGAAATTATCAAATATTATGTATTACTTTTTAATGGTTTTCTCAACCATGACCATAAGATATAAGTAAGATTTAGAGATGGTTTACCGAAATGAAACTGAGATCGCTGACATAATATCTCGCTCTTCATTCCCGTCAGCAGGAGCATTTAAAACCTGTCCGTCTACCACCATGGATGTTGAACCTCCTCCGTCTAAATTAATGGCGTTAGCACAGCCTAAATTCTGCATAATTTTTGCCAATTCCTCCAAGTAGACACCTCGGCTGCCTATTTGCCTGCCGTCGACCACAAGTAATATCAATCGGTTATCTCTGGTAATTCCTGCCGCGGTTCTTGGATGAGGTTTGGTAAAGTTCGGATGAAAAAACACTTCTTCATCTGCGGTAATATTGAACTTTCCATCGGATATCAACACCGGGCCGGCTTGAACGGCGTCGTCTACATGCCATACTTTCGCTTTTGATAAGTTAAACGGTTGATGCGGTTGATGTTTAGAATTGTGTATCGGTGATGGCCATTTGAATAGAGAGTCATTTCTCTCTGAAACCCAGGTTATTTCGATCGATCTTTCGTTCGAGATACCTATGGCCCCGCGTGCGGTAAAATACCGACGATTCTTGTAGATCAATGAACGGATTGCCGAGCTGAGGATCCGGTTGTTTTCTTTCAGTAATCCGATGTGACGAATGGAATCGTCATCACTGCGAAAAAAACCTGCATTCACGGCTAAAATAGATTCATTTTTCATAGTGATCTCTGTCAGAGATTCCAAATGATCTGAATCTTTGGCTGAAACAATATCTACGCGTAGGGTTGTATCGGTTAAATCGATCGATGCATACCATACTTTTAACGGGATCGAATTGTTTTCACCATAAAATATCTGCACCGAAGACGGTATATCGTCAGAGAACCGATCTAATTGCGTCCAAATAATCGGGATTGTTTTGGCAGGTTCATTTGAAGAATCACATTGGAAGAATAGAAATCCAATGATGGCAATCAATATATACGTTGTAAAGGTTTTCACGATTTAAATAGAATCAGATAAAACAACCTCAAAATTGATGGATCCAAACTCCACATCATTCGAATCACGGACGGAAACATCCCATTTTCCAATCCAGCTTGGTAATATTTTTACACGGCTCCAGCATCTCCAGTGAACGGACCTCTCAATATCCATATTTACCGTGGTTAATTCACTGGAATTATAGGTCCACACATGCCGGACGTTATGCCTGCTTCCGTTCCGATTGTCAATTCCGGTAAAACAGTAAAGATATTGGATCGTATCCTGAAAAACTCTCGACGCATTAATCGTCTCCCGATTTGCCACATCTATGTCTTCACAGATGTAGATTTGATTCAATCTCAGCGGTTCAGAGATTAATTCATCTTCTATTATTTTTTCAGGGATGGTTTCAACTTCAACGGGGGCGGGTTCTAAAACTTCAGGTTGTTCTTCTACGACGGTTTCCGGTGGTATACTTTGTTTAGAAATTTGATTATGTTTTGTCTCCGGACCGGAGAACAGTGTAAATAAAATGTAGAGGACATAAACGGAAATCATGATGGGGATCATTTTATAGAAATTCATGACCACTGTGATTCCGATCAGAATCAGTAAAACAAGTGTTACGGGTAAGATTGTAGGATCGTACATGATGTTTTCTTGTCTTTGTTAAGACGGGAGGTTTTACCCTCCCGTTTATTCCGTCGGAGCGACAGGATTTGAACCTGCGACCCCTGCAACCCCATTGCAGTGCGCTACCGG
>CAYQZV010000024.1:0-27637 GCA_964422145.1 uncultured bacterium
TCTACCAACTGAGCTACACCGGCATTTTTTGGAGTGTGTGGCACGGTTTTTGCCACACACTCCGACATTTCTAATTTTTAATTCCGTGAATAATGCACGGTAAAGCCTATAAATTTAGAAAGAATATTTATATACTATCAAATATTATTTACAAAAAATAACAGAAATATTAGGATTCAGTGATTTTATTTTGTATAAAACCTTCTGATTTGACGCATTTATCTTCTATAGAGATATTTTAATGTTATTCGAACGTAGCTATTTTATCTAAATTGTATTTCGTGATAACGGGGACTTCTACCCCATCCTTTGGATATCCGGAGATAACTAGCAAAAATGGTCTTTCAGTCTTCGGTCGATCCAATATATCATTTAAAAAATTCATAGGACTGGGAGTATGAGTCAAAGTTGCTAACCCAGAATGATGTAATGCTGAAATGAGAACCCCAGTTGCGATTCCAACAGATTCAGAAGTATAATAGTTTTTGTGTTCTATACCTTCCTCATCAACAGTTATTTTTTTTAAGAATACTGCAATCAAATAAGGAGCTGTTTCTAAAAACGGTTTATATTCGTCTGTACCAAACTGTGTTAAGGCATCAAGCCACTCGTCACTGGCTTTTCCATGATAAAATTCTTTTTCTATTTCTTCTGCTGCTTCTCGAATCTTCTTTTTTGTCTCAGGGTTTGATACCACCACAAAATGCCAAGGCTGCATATTGGCACCACTGGGTGATGTTCCGGCTGACAAAATCGCATTACGAATAACCTCTTCAGGAACCATTTCTTCAGAAAACGCTCGAATACTTCGACGAGTTTTCATTGTTCGATAAAAATCTTCTGAATCTTTTATCATTTCTTTTTTTTGTTTCTTTTCAAATAAGAAAGGTTCAAACTTGGCATTTTTCATTTGGAATCCTTCTCCATTAATTGAAGTGCATTATACCTATTGTTTTATAAATGATTTAAGGTTAAAAATTACTGAAACGTGTGTAAAAACGGGTCAAGCAGGATCACACTTTTGTCCGTCAGGAGTGTCTTTTACGATCCATCCCTGCGACAAGATTTCATCACGCAGCTGATCAGATCGTGACCAGTCTTTATCTTCCCTGGCTATCTTTCTTTCATTCAACAAATGTTGAATATTTTGCGGGATATCTGTTTTGTTAGGTAGTAAATCAAATACAGCATTTATTTTTTCAATAAATGCTAACCCGCTTAATGCTTCCGGGACATCCAGCTCTCTGTCATCCAACTTCTGGTTCATACGTTTTATCCATTGGAAAAAGACTGCGAGAGCTTTCGGAGTATCCAGATCATCGTCTAGAGCTTGAATAAAATCCTTGTACACATCCGGAAGATCTGCGTTCTTATATGAATTACCAACCATTTTGGTTAAACGGTCTGATATATCGATTATCCGATTCACAGCTTGGAATGCTTCATGTTTCTTCTTTAAAGAAAAATTGAGTGCGGTCCGATAATGAGTATTCAAAAGAATAAAACGAAGGGTCTCAGAAGTGAATCCTTTTTCGAACAAATCTGAAATCCGATAGAAATTATTCAAAGACTTACTCATTTTTCCACCGTCGACCAACAAATACTCACAATGCATCCATGTGTTGACAAATGTCTCTCCTGTTGCACATTGTGATTGAGCAATTTCATTTTCATGATGAGGAAACATATTATCCACACCGCCGCAATGAATATCAAAATGATTTCCTAAATACTTCGTGGACATCGCAGAACATTCTATGTGCCATCCAGGGCGGCCTTTTCCCCACGGAGAATCCCAAGCGACATCTTTATCCTCATCCTTCCATGCCTTCCACAGCACAAAATCTTGCGGATTATCTTTGGTATACTCATCGGATACAATTCTTTCAGCCGATTGCTGACCGCTAAAATCCAACCGGACAAGATTCCCGTAATCCGGAAATGAGTCAATAGAAAAATATACTGATCCGTCTTCGGTTTGATATGCATGTTTATTCTCAATCAATTGCTGGATCATCCTGATCATAATATCAATATGACCGGTGGCTCTCGGATATTCATCTGCAGGAAGGATCTTCAATAACTTCAGATCATCAAAAAACTTGTTCGTGTAGGTTTCAGTAAGATCACTAATCGGAATATTATTTTCAATCGAACGTTTTATCGTTTTATCGTCTACATCCGTGATGTTCATTACATGCGAAACGTCATAATCTTTTACCAAAAGATATCTTTTTAAAAGATCTTCAAACATGAAAGCACGGAAATTTCCGATATGAGCCACATCATAAACAGTTGGGCCGCAAGTATACAGTGAAACTTTTCCATCTTGGATGGGTGTGAATGTTTCTTTTTTTCTTGTTAATGAGTTGTAAAAAGTTGTCGGCATATTTTTATTGAGTTATATTTATCGATGAAAATTAATATGATTTAGACATGCAACGCTTCTTTAATAATCTGTTCAATCAGCTCGGGAAATGTTCCACCTGCGGCTATATAGGCTTTCGGGACTAAACTGGTATCCGTCATTCCCGGTAAAGTATTTAATTCAAGAAACCAATGTTTGTTATTTGGATCTAATCTGAAATCCACACGTCCGTAATCTGTGCAGCCCAGAGCACGATAAATGCCCAAAGCATCTGACAGGATCTGTTTCGTCATACCTTCTGGTAAATCTGCAGGGCATTGGTATGAACTCATACCAGACGTATATTTGCACTCGTAATCGTACAATTCATGAGAAGGGATAATCTCAACAATAGGGTACGTATTGTCACCAACGATCGCTACGGTAATTTCACGTCCGGGGATAAATGTTTCAATCATTATATTTTGACTGAATTGACCGGCAAGTTTGATGGCAGCATTTAATTCTATTTCTTCTTGAACAACCGATAAGCCCACTGTGCTTCCCTGATCATTAGGCTTCACGATTAATGGGAAAACTAAATTTTCCGGAATTTCATCCTGTGGATGTACCAAAGACCAAGCGGGAGTGTCCCAACCTTCATGATGAACGATGACTTTACTACGATGTTTATCCATACATAATGCAGAAGCTTCAGGTCCTGTGCCGGTGTAAATTATACCTGCATCATCAAACCAATGTTGAATATGACCATCTTCTCCTTCGCCACCGTGCATGGCATTAAACACAATATCCACAGATTCAAACTTAGGTTTTAAGTCTTCGATGGAATTATTTAAGACCACTTCTGACACAGTGTAACCTAAGGTTCTACACGCTTTCGCTACCGATTCTCCGGAAGAAAGAGAAACCTCTCTCTCTGTTGATGTCCCACCCATAAGGATTGCAATCTTCAAGTTAACTCCTCCGTTAATAATACGGCTCCTTTCAAGAGATCATTCACAATGTAGGTCGGAGAGCAGTCATTCTCGGTATCCACTGATTTTCCGTTTCCTGTTAATACGAGCATTGTATCCATATTTAAATTTTCACCGGATTTTATATCAATTAAACTATCTCCAATCATCAAAGAATCTTCCAAAGATATTTCATGATCTTTTGCTGCATCTAAAAACATTCCGGGTTGTGGTTTCCTCATGTTTGTAGGACGATCCGGGTGATCCGGATTCCAATAAATCCCTACAAGATCGATATTATTCTCAATCAAAACGTTAGACAACCACTGGTGTATTTCTTCTAATGTTTCCCTTTGGATGATTCCTCTGCCAACACCGGATTGATTGGTAACAATACAGAAGCGATTTCCCATCTTCGCAAGTAACTTCAACGCAGGGATGGTTGTTTTATATAAATGAAAATTTTTCAAATCATTGATATAACCCGGGTCTTTATTCAACGTTCCGTCTCGATCTAAAAATATAGTATCGTATTTCTTCAAAAGTCACTCTTCTTTTGGATATCAGAAAAATGCAGTGAACTTTTAAAGAAATACACAGCACCTATTGTCACAAAGGGGACAAAACCTATCGCATGAATAATTACGGCAAAAGTTTGTGCGACGGGCAAGGACAGTGCAAACAAAGTTGTCCCTACGTAAACGATGGCAGCATGATACGTCCCGATGTATCCGGGTGCCGCAGGAACAATGATTGACAACGTAGCTGTTGCCAACACTATACCGATACCGATCCAACCAATATTTACATTCAGAGCTTGAGAAATCATCCAAGCATCTACATAGTAAATCACCCATGAGATCACCGTATAAAATATGATCGCTGAAACATGTTTTGTGTTTTTTAATGCAGTGACACCATCCATGATATTCAATAGGAATTGGAAAATCTTATGAGTAACACCGGATCGTTTATCAACAAATGACTGAATAGAATCATATCGGTTTTTTGATGCTTTTCCTACCCAAATAATGAGAACAAATAATCCAATTGTTAAAATGATGATTCCATACGCAATACCGCTGATCCAACCCGCAAGCGGATAAAAGATCATCAAAATTCCCATCAATGCAATCAAACCAAGCATATCCAGCAGTCTTTCAAGAATTAACGTTCCGAATGCTGATGATAAAGAGATCGACTTTCCGCGGCTAATGCTATAAGCCCGTAAGACTTCACCCAACCGAAACGGGAGAACATTGTTTCCGAAGTAACCGATCATACAAGATCCAAATAATGTATGAGTGGGAAATGACTCAATTGGCTCTAAAATAAGTTTCCACCGCAATGCTCTGATCCATACACTATAAACCATCAATATTACTGCTAGGATTATCCAAAATAAATTTACTTGTGAAACCTGCTGAATAAAGATTTCCCAGTCCAAATTGCGAAATGCGTAAACCATTCCGGTTATACTTAATAAGAACCCTAATGCCAGTTTAAGGTATTTATTCACGAAGATCAATGACCTCCCAACCGTCTAACGATCCACAAAGATTAGACGATTCTACTAAAGGTTGATACGAAATGATCACAACATCAATTGTGTTATTTGTATCGTATTCAAGAAATATGGTTTTTAGAAAATATCTGTCGTCAAATGTGATATTTCCGACCACTTCCAATTCAGAAATTTTATAGTCTAAAATTGTTTCATTAGGATTTTCTCGGACAATATTTTGAACCAATAAATGTGAAAAGTCACCCGTTAACAAAGTCAGTAAATTAAAATCTTCAGGATAGGTCTCTTCGATCACAACCTGTTTTACATCCATGCTGTATGTCGTGATTGTTTGTTCATCAACACAGATGGTTTGAGATGGCGATACTAAAGAATACCTACCGGTATCTTCAAATTCAATATAAGCTTGATCCACATAAGTTTGATCATATTGTTTCTGAGAAATGATGAACTCCAATTTCATCACCGGCGTACTTTGAAACACTTGGGTTAATGAATCTAAGATGGGATGATTCTCACCCAAAAGGATTGTAAAACACAGTAAGATATTTGCAAGGATTGTCTTCATCAGCTTATATACGGCGAAATCGAAAAATGGTTCAAACAAAATACGATGTCTGTTGCAATAAGGTTACTCTTTAATCATTTCAAGATAGGATTCATCGACGAGAACTTCACGAGCTTTGCTGCCGGTGAACGGTCCGACGATTCCAAGTTGTTCCATTTCATCGATTAAGCGTGCTGCTCTTGAATATCCAACTTTCAGTCGCCTTTGTAAGAGAGAAATAGATCCCTGCTGATGGATTACGACTAGCTTGATGGCTTCATTCAGCATTTCATCGGTTCCATCAGATTCGATGGTTATGCCGCCTGCGGAAACTTCTCTTACACTATCCAGTTTTAATTCATCGGCTTTCGGCTGCTGCTTGATATGATCCATAACCGCTTCAATCTCATTCAACGTCAGAAATGCGTTATGCATCCGAACCGCTTCGGATGATCCTAATCCCTGGAACAACATATCTCCGCGTCCGATCAACTTCTCTGCACCGGGTGAGTCTAAAATGGTTCTTGAATCAATTTTTGATGCTACCTGAAATGCGATTCTTGAAGGGAAATTCGCTTTAATAATACCGGTGATCACATCCACAGAAGGTCGTTGAGTGGCGATCACCAAATGAATTCCCACCGCACGAGACAACTGAGCCAAACGGGCAATGGGTGCTTCAACATCTTTTGCACTCATCATCATCAAATCCGCTAGCTCATCAATCACCAAAATGATATACGGCATAATCGGTTGATCCGCTTTCCGCATTTTTTCGTTGTACTCATCAATATTACGAACGACAGTATCTGCAAGGACGGTATATCGCTTATCCATTTCTTTCTCTAAAGCTCTTAATCCTAGAATCGCATTATCGATTGTTGTAATAATGGGTTCGTCAATATCTTCCGTTCCCACTAAGTAATAATTTTCCAGTGTTCGGTAGAGGGTCATTTCAACCTTTTTCGGATCAATGATCATGAATTTTACTTCATCCGGAGTACATTGATAAAGAAGGCTGCAAACCACCGTATTTAAACAAACCGACTTCCCTGAACCGGTAGTCCCAGCGATAAGCAAATGAGGCATTTTTGCCAGATTCAACGTCGCGATTTCCCCGGATGTATTTTTCCCGATCGCTAAGGTGAGTTTTGAATCCGCATTCGCGAATTTTTCAGAATTTACAATGGATTTAAAATATACAGTAGCCGGGTTCCGATTTGGAATTTCAATTCCCACAGATGATTTCCCGGGGATTGGCGCAATCACACGGACGCGGCTGGCTTCCATAACGCGGGCAAGATCATCTGAAAGTTGTACAAATTTATTTACACGAACCCCTTCTGCCGGTTCGACTTCAAAAAGAGTAATAACCGGACCAGGATGAACATTCACCACCTGCCCTTGCACACCAAACGTAGCGAGTGATTGCGTTAAAAAACTCGCACGATCCAATAATTCTTCACGGGACATCCCATCATTAATTGAAACCGGTGTTGTCAATAGTTCCGTTCCAGGTAATTGGTATTTTCGTTTTGGAGCTTTCCGATCTTTGATGGTATCAAGATCAACCTCGTCTTCAATGACCATCTCACCCACTTCAATTGAATCTATATCATCAGGTTTAACGGGATCAATTGCATCTTGCTCTTCTGATTCAAGTAGTTGTTTTTCTTCCGGCGGTTCCGTTGGTTCATTTTTCGGCTCAAGCTCTTCTTCAACTTGGGGTTGTTCAAGTTCTTTGGCTTCCCTTATTTTTTGGGCATCAATCTTTTCTTTTAATTCTTCGGTATGTTTTCTTTTTTCAACTTCTTTTGTTACCTGTTCTTTCTTCTGAGATCGTGCTAAACGCCAATCGGTAAACAGCTCCATCAGATGCTTGAAAGGTTGGTAAAAACTCCAAGAAAAATACCCACGTACTAAAACCAGCCACAATGCAGCTAATAAAATTGAAGCTCCGTACTTCCCTAAAAAGTCGATTATAAGTTTTGCTATAAGTCCGCCTGATAAACCAGACAGCAGATATCCCGTAGGATTTTGCAAGAAAAACAGATGATTGACCAAGCCGATTGAAATTGCCAATAAAAATGCACCGCCCAAAATGTAGCCGGCAATGCGATTTAAACCGATAAAACTTTTATGACTAAAGAGCCACCATCCGTAAATCATACCTAATAACGGTAGAATAAATGTTACTGCACCAAAGGTAAGTTTGATAAAGAAATATGCAATATAAACTCCCAATATCCCTAAAGGATTTTCAACGTGAATATTCGGAGAAATCCCGGGATCTTCGTTCGGGTGAAACCCGATCATACTGACCAAAACTAAAATGGATAGAGTGATGGTTAAAATTCCAAGAATCTCCATTTGACGTTTATTCATGGCATTCTTCTTCCTAACGATGACAGCACCTTTCTTTTGATATAATTGTTTAAATCACTTCAGTGAAGTATTTTCAGAAAAGAATTTACAATAATTGATGAAAGAAATGGAATAGATATACAAGAATGTAAATATCGTGATTAGATTATATTTACAGGTCTGTGAGCGTCTAGTTTTGTGCAGTTCCCTCTTTATAAAACGGAGGTTTTACCACAATAGCCTTTTTATCTTTCCCGCGAATTTGCACAGCAATTTCCGTACCGGATTTGGTGAATGGCCGATGAATATACGCTAAGCCAATTCCTTTGTTTAATGATGGAGATTGTGTTCCGCTCGTAACAACTCCAATCTCGATTCCACCTGAAAAAATGGGATATCCTTTTCGAGGGATCGCTCTCTCTTTCATTTCAAAACACACAAGACGGCGTTCCATTTTTGCTTTTCGTTCCAAAATGGCTTGCAACCCGATGAAATTTCCTTTATCCGGTTTGGTCACCCATCCCAATCCGGCTTCATATGGATGTGTAGTTTCATCAATATCGTTTCCGTATAAACAATACTTCATTTCCATTCTCAGTGTATCCCGTGCACCCAGCCCTACAGGACATATACCTTCTTCTTTTCCAGCTGTCAAGATTTCATCCCAAATTTCAGGGATATCTTTCGGGTTTCCATAAATTTCATACCCAAGTTCACCTGTATATCCCGTTCGAGCAATCGTTACATTAAAACCGGTTATTTTTTCATTCACAAAATGATAGAAATCCAATGTTTTCAGATCAAAGGATGTTAATTTTTGCAAGATTTTTCGGGATTGTGGTCCCTGCAATGCAACGAGTTCAATATCTTCGCTAATATCTTCTATTTCAACTCCAGGAATCACATGACTCTGCAGCCATTCAAAATCTTTTTGAATATTCGATGCATTAACGACTAAGATATAATAGTCTTTTTGTTTATAGATTAAAAGATCATCAACAATTCCGCCGTTATCATAACACATGGCGGAATATTGAGCTTGACCGACCGATAATGATTTTACATCATTGATGGAGACAAACTGAAGGAAAGCCTCGGCATTTTCACCGCTTACACGGAATTCTCCCATATGACTGACATCAAAAAGTCCCGCCTGACTTCTTACGTTATAATGTTCTATCCCGATTCCCTCGTATTGTATCGGCATATAAAACCCTGCAAATGGTACCATCTTGCCGCCCAATTTCACGTGACGATCATACAAGGATGTTTTTTTTATTTCACCCGTCATAACATTTTCGATTTCTAAATGAACGAACGGAGCGGAGACAAATCACATCTGCAAATCTCCGCTCCGAAAGTATAGGTTACAATTCCTTAGTTTCGTTTCCTAAAGTCGGACATAAACTGAGCCGCTTTTTCTGCACCTTCTAACGGCATTGCGTTATAGATGGAGAACCGTACGCCGCCGACACTTCGATGACCTTTGATTCCGACGAATCCTGCAGCTTTTGCTTCTGCAATAAGTTTTTGCTCCAGTTCTTCAGAGGGTAGTCTTAACGTGACATTCATCCAGCTCCTATCATTTTTCGAGGCTGTCCCGGTGAAAAATTCAGGATCAGAATCAATCAATGAATAGATAGCATCTTTCTTCTTTCGGTTAATCTCTTCAACGACCTTAAGTCCGCCTTGTCCTTTAATCCATTCCAAGACAAGTTTGATGACATAAACACCAAAAGCCGGAGGTGTATTAAACAAGGATCGTTTACTAGCATGTGTTCTGTAATCGAACATGGTAGGAATTCCAGATGGAATTTTATCCAGCATACTTTGATGAATAACAACCATTGTCACACCAGATGGACCTAAGTTTTTCTGAGCACCGGCATAAAGCATCGAGAATTTTGAATAGTCAATTTCTCTGGATAAGATATCTGATGACATATCACAGATCAATGGAACATTCCCTGTTTTAGGGAAGGAATGATATTGAGTTCCTTTAATCGTATTATTGGATGTTATATGCAGGTATGCAGCATCCGCGGGGAAGTCTATATCCTTGGGAATATAACAATAACCATCTTCTTTCGAAGATCCGGCAAGATACATATCTCCAAGATTCTGAGCTTCTTTGATCGCTTTTGTAGACCAAGTACCTGTATCAACATAAGCTGCAGTTTTTCCTTTGGGCAAGAAGTTGATCGGAATGTGTGCAAATTGCGTGGAAGCACCGCCCCCAACAAACAATACATGATAATCATCTCCAAGTCCCATCAGCTCTTTGGTTAAAGCAATAGCTGTGTCGTTAATTTCATCATATTCAGGTGAGCGATGAGAGGCTTCCATAATGGACATACCCGTTCCACGATAGTCCAGTAATTCATCCTTGACAATATTCAGCACATCCAGAGGTAATGTAGACGGTCCTGCATTAAAATTAAATACTCGTTTAGTCATAATATTCTCCCTATACTTTTAGTTTGAAACAAATTCATCGATGATCTCTTCAACAATGTCACCGATTCGAAGAAGGTTTTCTTTTGTTGACGCCCCTAAATGCGGAAGCATGGTGACGTTGGGTGCATCGACTAAAACTGTGTTTTCCGGCGGATCAGAATACCACACATCATTTCCAAAAGCCTTCAATTTTCCAGAACGAAGTGCTTCTGCAACATCTTCTTCAACAATATTTTTTCCGCGCCCAACATTGATCAAAAATGCACCGTCTTTAAATTCTTTCAACGTATCTTTATTGATCATACCTTTCGTTTCTTCAGTGAGCGGTAAGTTTATCGAAATGTAATCTGATGCATTTAAAACCTCTTTCAGTGTCGGTTTTAAATCGACAATATCACTAGATTTCAACCTTGGATGATATGCAATCACGTTCATTCCGAAAGCAATCGCGCGTTTGGCTAATTCTGTACCGATCCGTCCAAAACCTAAAATCCCGAGTGTTTTTCCATAAAGCTCTGTTCGTTTCATCTGTTTTTTCAACCATTCGCCATTGTGCATGGTTCGATCTGCCCATGTCACATGATTGGTGATGGATATCATTAATGTAAATGCAAGTTCAGCAACAGCAATGGATGAAGCTCCAGGTGTGTTGTGAACCATGATCCCTTTTTCTTTCGCATATTCAAGGTCAACATTATCCAGACCGACTCCGCCACGAATGACCAATTTGAGATTGGGAGCATTATCGATATATTCTTTTCTGACCTTCGTTTTACTTCGAATCAAAACGACATCAGCCTCTGCCACTCTAGATTTATCATCTGTGACTTCACCGAATCGTGCAAGTTTCGCGGGTAATCCGGCATCAAATGCATCTGAAATTAAAATAAGCATTTTCTTTTCCTTCCTTGGGTAAAAACAATTTCCAATTGATTAAGTTAACTCGTTTACAACCATACCGCTGCGGAGTTTCGGTTCAAACCACGTTGATTTCGGCGGCATTACCTCATTCGCATCGGCTACATTTAGCAGCTGCTGGATTGATGTAGAAAAGAGTGAAAAAGCGATTTCGTACTCACCCGAATCTACCAGCTTGACTAATTCTTTTGTTCCTCGGATTCCTCCGACAAAATTAATTCTTTTATCCGTTTTAGGGTCTGAAATTCCCAAAATAGGATCGATAAAATTATTCCCCAAAATAGCAGCATCAATGGATCCTTTGGGATCAGAAGAATCGAACGTCCCTTCTTTTGCTGTCATTTTGTACCATTGTCCCTGACAATACACTCCAAATGTGTGGATCAATTCCGGTTCGACATCTCCATCATGTTTTTCCACAATAAAGCATTCTTTCGCCTTTTCGAATAATTGGTCGATTGTCAATCCATTCAGATCGCGTACAACACGATTGTAGGGTAATATATTCAATTCAGAATCTGAAAAAAGCACATTTAAGAAATAATTAAATGTTTCATCTCCAGAATAATTCGGATTTGTTTCACGACTTCTTCTGCAAACTTCAGATGCAGCTTGACTCCGGTGATGACCGTCAGCGATATAACAATGTGGCAAGGATGAAAAATCAGAAATGATTTGATTGATATTCTCTTCATCGGATACAACCCATAGTTCATGCCGAACACCGTCATCAGCTGTAAAGTCAACGTCCGAAGGGCGAGTTGTTATCATTTTGAATGTATTTTTAATTGATTTTTCGCTGCGAAACGTCGAAAAGATCGGCCCGACTTGTGCCTTTAAAAAGGCAATATGATTCGCACGATCATTTACTTTTTCAGGGCGAGTATGTTCATGTTTTTTTATCAGCCCGTTATCATATTCATCCACCGAAGTTAATGCGATCAGTCCTGTTTGTGATTTCCCGTTCATGGTTAAGCGGTACAGATAAAAACAGGGTTCTTCATCGCGAATCATCCATTGTTCATCTGCAAGTCTTTTTAAGTTATCTTTTCCACGCTGGTACACTTCTTCGCTATATGGACTTACCGTATCATCAAATTCCAATTCTGCTTTATTCACTCTTAAAAAAGAATTGGGTGCTGTTTTCACAATATCCTTCGCCTCTTTTGCGCTAAGAACATCATAGGGCGGTGAAGCGATTTCTTTGGCAAATTCCGGCTTCGGACGCAACCCCTTAAAAGGTTTTACTACTGTCATATTTCCTCCAAAAAGTTTTCTGTATGAAAAATTGTGACCTACATATTTGATAATGCTTTTTTAATCAGCAATTCAACTGATCCGGTCAAATCTCCCTTTTTTTCCAGTTTTTTCATCGCACTCAGTGCTTGGGCTCGTTTATATCCTAATGCAATCAAAGCATCAACTGCATCCTGCATTTCGGTCGGGACATTTCCACTGCCAATTAATGCGGAAATATCCTCATCTTTGTCTGTTACAAATTTTTCCTTCAGTTCGATGATAATCCGTTTCGCGGTTTTTGAACCAATCCCAGGGATGATTGTCAACGATTTTACATCACCTGCAATAATCCGATTTTTAAATTCATTGATCGTGGCACCGGATAAAATTCCCATTGCCGATCTCGGACCAATACCGCTTATTCCGATTAATAATAAAAATACATCGCGCTGTTCTTCATGACTGAAACCATATAAATCTAATATATCTTCTCGGACATGCAAGTACGTCAGAAGTTGTGCATTTGTCCCGGCTTCGGGGAGCCTTTCATACGTACTGAGACTGATATGGATTTTCAGTCGAACTCCATTTACATCGATCACGGCAAAAGCCGGTGATTTCTTCATTAACTTCCCGGAGATTGAATCGATCATACTTGACTTCCTAAGAATTGATTTAGGTGGCAAACACCAATTGCCAGCGCATCGGATGCATCGGTTGGTGTTGGTAATTCTTCTAAGTTCAATATATTTTGGATCATATATTGAACTTGCTCTTTTGTAGCGGCACCGTTACCTACTACCGATTGTTTTACTTTTCGCGGTGCATATTCTTTACAGGGCAGATCAGCATTTGCCCCCGCTAACAATAACGCTCCTCGGGCTTGCCCTAATTTCATGGAAGATTTCACATTTTTTTGATAAAATGTGTCTTCTATGGCCAGGACGTCAGGAGAGTAAGTTTGAATTAATTTTGATGCTTCTAAATACAAATGTTTTAGTCGCTCCGGTAAGGATAAATTTTTTGGCGGTCGTATTGTTCCATAACAGACCGCTCGGATTTGAGTTCGGTGTTTATCAACCACTCCGAATCCTGTAACACTTAATCCAGGATCAAATCCAATAACGCGCATAATATTAATCTATATTAACAGTATCTTCATCAATATCAAAATTGGAATACACTTGACTGATGTCATCATGATCTTCAAGGGATTCCATCAACTTCAGTGTTTTTTCGGCATCTTTTCCGTCAATTTTCTGAAGGTTTTTTGGCACCATCTCAATTTCAGCAGATTCAATAGGCATGGATTGTGCTTCTAACGATTCTTTAACTTCAATAAAGTGAACGGGGTCTGTAGAAATCAGGTAAGTGTCTTCGTCGGCTTCGAAATCATCTGCTCCGGCTTCGAGCGCTGTCTCCAGCAATTCATCTTCATCTCCTGCAGAAAGCGGGACTCGAATTTGTCCTTTTTTATCAAACATCCAAGCTACACTGCCGTTTTCTCCAAGGTTCCCTCCGTATTTCACCATTAGATGCCGAATATCTGCAACAGTACGTTTTTTATTATCAGTCATTGTTTCAATGAAAATGGCTACTCCACCGGGACCGTATCCCTCGTAAGTATATTCTTCATAGCTAACACCAGGAAGTTCGCCTGTTCCTTTTTGAATCGCTCTTTTGACATTATCCGCAGGCATATTGTTGGCTTTTGCTTTCAAAATTGCCTGACGTAGTCTTGGATTGGCGTTTTCGTCTCCACCGCCCATTCTAGCCGCGATTGTGATTTCTTTGATGATAACCGTAAAAATTTTACCGCGTTTTGCGTCTGCTGCACCTTTTTTACGTTTAATCGTCGACCATTTACTGTGTCCTGACATTGATATTTCCCTAATATTTCAACCATAAATTTACGGTAAATATATCGTGCTTACCAAGGAATGTCCGTCACCCAATGTTAAAAGAATTTTTGCTCATCAATATTAAAATCAGATTGAAATTATCCGATCATGAAACCTTTAGAAATTTAAATTGTATTGATAAATAAGATTTATATGGAAACTGACTCAGTTTCCAGTAATTTTATGGGTATGCAAAAAGGATTAATCTATTTATTTCTGACTATTTTCCTGACCGGAACTGTTTATGGTAATCGGTGGGAGATTGTTTCATCCGATCATGAAACATTGGTTTTGGATATCGAATTCATCGTTCAATTTCAAATTGATCTTGAACCTGAACACATCACCATCGGACTTCCAACTGATAATTATCCGCAGGTTGAATCCATTTTTTCCGTGGAAAGACCATTTAATTTTACTCCGGTTGAAACGCCGTTCATTGGAGTGGAATGGGTCGGAATGCAGCAAATCCATTCTCTGAATACGGCTACCATAAGAATCTCTCCTTTTGCAGGAAATCAGCAATACTATTCGTCTGTCCGAGTGACACTTCGGTTTGATGATGCCGAGTTCAATCCTGCAAACAATTTATCCAAACACCAAAAAGATTTCCTTAGTTATTCAGTTGCAAACTGGGAAACAGCTCAGAGTTGGATTAGTGAATCGCCACGTCAACACCGAACTACGTTTAGTGAGTCGGAACATCTTATCATCGGCCCAACGATATTTGAGTCAGCTAGTCAACCGCTGATCGACCACCGGGTAAATTCTCAATATGTTCGACTGGACAGTATTTACACACAATTCGGTGATGGGAGTCCCTCACCTGCAGCGATCCGTGAGTATCTTATGTGGGCATACACGAATTGGTCCTCACCGCCGGTTTTCGTTTTACTCATGGGTGATATCGAATGGGTTGGAACATTATACGGTCATAATTATAATGGCGAGTATGCTGCCGACGATTATTTTGTTACACCCTATACTGGTTCACGACCTGTTGCAGCCATAGGACGGTATCCGGCACATACTTCAGACGATGTTGATACATTTGTTGCCAAGTTGATTGAGCATGAAACCAACCCGGAGTTTGGTCCCTGGAGATCCCGAATTACCTTAGTTGCAGACGATGCTGCACGTCCCGAGCCCAATATCGGAGATGTAAATACAGGCAAAAGTCATACTCGATACTCTGAACAAGTGGCTGAACGTATCCCAGATCAAATTGAAATCAAGAAAATTTATATGATGGACTATCCGGAAGTCAGTGACGCTTCAGCTTATGGCGTTGTTAAACCGGATGCAACTGAAGCGTTATTTGCTGCACTTGAAGAAGGAACGGCGGTATTAAATTACATCGGTCATGGCGAGCCTGCAAAACTGGCGCAAGAAGAGTTGTTGTCAAAAAACCGCGGAGATATTCACTCGATTCAGACCGGAATGAAACTACCAATTTGGATTGGAGGAACTTGCTCATGGGGATATTTTGATGATCCAAACTACGATGCGATGTCAGAAGATATCATCCGTCTGCCTGGAAATGGAGCATCTGCTGTCATTACCACATCTAGAAATATTGGTATTCCTTCAAATGGACTATTGGTCCGAAACATCGTTGCCGGTATGTTTTCGGATGGACAAACTGCAGATGCAGCTATCGGAAATGTACTTCAATCTGTGAAACCCGGTACTGACGCCGGGAGATTGTTCCATTTATTTGGAGATCCCGCTATGCCTCTTCCTTTTCCCAAAGGGATTGCTTCTCTGGATTCCATTTCATCAGACACACTCATTACGCTTTCACCTACACAATTTTTTGGGACTCAACCTTTTGAGCAAGCATCCGGTACGGGATATGTTAATTTGAAGGAAGGAACCAGATTTGTTACGCGACATTATATTTTCCTAGGGAATGAAGAAGAACTATCATACTATTTACCCGGGGCTTCATTATTCAGAGGTCAGTTCAGCTTTTCGGGTGATCAGTTTTCCGGTGAGTTGATTGTGCCAAAGGATATCTCCAATTTGGATACGACCGGATATCTTCGCACATATATCTTAACCGAAAACGGTGAGGAAGCTCTTGCTGTTAATTCGACGGTGACTTTTTCCGGGAACGGATCAGTGATAGACACTGAAGGTCCTATGGTACAGTTTGAAACATCCGAGGGAAGAATCCTGCAAACCGGGGATCATTTTTTCAAAGAAGAAGGATTAATTCTGCGACTCTCTGATATTAACGGAATCAATTTAACCGAAGAGATCGGGCATGAAATTTTACTCACTGATCTTTCAACCGGACATGAAACAGATGTAACCGAACGGTTTGTTTACGATATAGATGAGATCACAACCGGGACGATATTCGTTCCATTGGACGAGTTTGACTCAGAGTTATATATCCAAGTCAGAGCGTGGGATAATGCAAATAATCTTACCGAGAAGGAGATATCTCTCACGCAATCAGACACCGACCGGCTTCAATTATTCCAGGTGTATAACTTTCCGAATCCATTCAGCGATGGAACTCAATTTACGTTTGAGATCACATCACCCGCCGACGTCAAAATCGACATTTACACTTTAGGCGGTAAACGTATCCACTCCATCGATGAAACCTATTTCCCCGAAGCCGGATATTATACGATCCCGTGGAATGGAACTGACCATTACGGAGAAACGATAGCAAACGGCGTTTATTTGTATCGTTTGAAAGCAACCAATTCAAATCACAGTGTCTCGATCATAGAAAAACTGGCAAAATTCAGGTGAAAAGTTTACCCGTCATATTAGCTTCTACTTCTCCAAGACGGCAGCAACTTCTTACTCAAATCGGACTTGATTTCACGATTATTCCAAGCTCGGTTCACGAGGATTTTTCTATTGATTTATCACCTGATAACTTTGTAAAACATTATGCAGAACTCAAAGCGCTGGACGTTGCAAAAAACAACCCAAAACATTTGGTGATCGGAGCGGATACGATTGTCGTTCACAAAGGAAATATCCTTGGGAAACCTGCAGATGAAGATGAAAGTTTTACAATGCTGTCTGCACTTTCCAGAGAAACTCACACTGTGATCACAGGTGTTTCTATTCAATGCCCTGAAAAAAATATCCACATCACTTTCACCGAAAAAACTTATGTTACTTTTCGTGAACTTTTGAATGAGGAAATACACTATTACATCCAACATTACAAGCCGTTAGACAAAGCCGGTTCCTATGGGATTCAAGATTGGTTTGCTGTTTGTGTTGAAAAAATCGACGGATGTTTTTATAACGTGATGGGATTCCCTCTCTCTTCCTTCTATCAGCAGTACAAAAAGATAAACGGCTTACATTCATAATCGTCGAAATCAGTTTATTATGAAGCGACTCCTTTTACTCAGTAATTCCACCATGCGCGGGCAATTATTCCTAGGATGGCCGGAGGATCATATCAAAGCATTTTTATGTAAGGGTGTTCAAACAGTTTTTTTCATTCCTTATGCTGCAGTCAATATTGCGTGGGCAGGATATAAAAAAGCAGTCCATAAACGTTTTGGTGAAATGGGTTTCGATCTTATTTCTGTATACGATAAGGGTGATCCTGTAGAAAAAATCAGAGATGCTGAAGCCATTGTTGTGGGTGGTGGAAATACCTTTTCGTTACTTCATCATTTACAACGATATCAAATAGTTCAAGCAATCCAAGAGAGAGTTTCTGAAGGAATTCCATATATCGGATGGAGTGCCGGATCGAATGTGGCATGCCCAACTATTCGAACGACAAACGACATGCCCATCATTGAACCGCAATCGTTTGAAGCACTGAACCTCATTTCGTTCCAATTAAACCCTCATTATACCGATTATGTGCAGCCGGATCATGGCGGAGAAAGCCGTGATGACAGAATTAACGAATTCCTCATTGTCAATAAAGAGATGCCGGTGGTTGGACTTCGGGAAGGTTCAGGATTGATCGTTGAGGGTGATGAAATTCAGTTAGTCGGAAACAAACCGGTTAAAATCTTCCGATATGGAAAAGAACCGCTTGAAACATTTGAGATATCAAATCCCATTTATGACCTAATTAACTAAAGTCGATTACGTTTAAATACTATCCCGGTATTTGGATATTTTTTCTCAATGGGGTATTTTCACTGACTTGATCTAATATTTTTGATATTGTATCTTTCAAATTCTGTTAATAGCTTTGTGTTGGTATTTAACACATGAACAGTTTTGTATACCAAGGCAGATGCACTCGGAAGCAAAAAGCGTCGCTCCTCGTTCCTCGTCGCTGTACTTTTCTGCTTCTGGTGGGTAAAGCGATACACCATCACGTATCACAGTGGTGTTTAATTAAAACAAAAGGAATAGTAATGAAAAATATTTTCATCATTTTTACGGTATTCTGTATTCATTTCATTTTTGCTCAACAATTGGCTGTGGAGTCTTTATCGCATGTATCTAAATCAACAGATATTAAAATAAAAATTAAAGAGAGTTCAGAAATAATAAGTGGCACTATTTACAGATATGATTCCTCAAAGTTGATTCTAAATACTTCCCGTCTTCAAAAAAGGGATTTTATTACAATTGGTGTCACTTCTGGGATTTTTACGGGGGTTGGTTATTTGATTGCGCTTGGGTCAAAACCATTAACGGAAAGATATAAAGTATTGAGTGAGATAAGCGTCAACGAAATACAACAAATTCAAGTCAAAAAAACAAATAACAGGAATGCTAGTATTGCATCTGGTTTACTTGCAGTTGGCTTTTTATCTCAAGCAAATAAACCTGAGATGGAAGGAAGTGCGCTAGCGTTTGTTTGGTTGCCTATTTCTCTCACACCTTTTCTATTAAAATCCTATTTTTCATTCAGTTGGGAAACAGTTTTTATTGCTAACAATTAGTGATTGTAGAACACCCACTCCACCAGACGGCTCGATGTGGCAGCATAACTAATGAGTTTTGGTAAAATTAAGATGAGATTATTAACAAAAGATTTGAGACCGGATCTACCGTTCTCTGATGCATTTATTTGTTAGGTACTTAAACATGCGGTTATCAGAGTATGAATACTTCTTAAGGGGTGTCGAAATATTTAATTGGTTTTGGACAAAAATAATTTATAATCGTTCAGTAAACTAATTCTAAATTATTTTTAAATACTCGCCCGGCTTTTCTGCTATTTTTTTTATAGAGTTTCGGCCTACCAAACCGCCAATAAATACTCCGATTATTCCACCGAAAAACTGAAGTATCTCAACCAGAATAAATTTTGGATTTGGATATAATACATACATCATTGCTATTCCAATTAAGAATCCCAAAAAAGGAATTCCGTATTGAAGAAAAGATAACTTAAGTGTGAGTGAGCCGGCTTCTTCAATAACAACGGTATCTTCTACAGACGCATGAGTTGAATTATTAGCGATGATAATTCGATCTTTGTCTGATTGAGGAGAGCACAGGACTCTCGCCCCGCATGTTTTGCAATGATCTTGAGTTTTGATCAGAACATGCGCCAGATCACCTTCTATTTTTATTATTCTGTCATTATCCAGCATTACGTTATGCCTGGGCTATCGTTTCATCTATTGTTCCGATAGCTTTCGTAGGGCATTTTTCCGTCGGGGATTTTGGTTCCGAGCCATATAATCCATAATTGATCTTAGCCAAATTATTATCCATTTTAATCTGCCCTTCTTCAACCGCACGGACACAAATTCCGCACCCGACACAGGCAGCGATACACACTTTACGGGCATCTTTGGGCGCATCTTCATTTTTACAAAAAATATAGAGTTTATGTTTTTCAGGGTGAAGTTCAATAACCTCTCTGTGGCATGCATCCACACAGTTCCCGCATCCGGTGCATTTTTTATCATCAACGATGGGGATACCATCTTCACTCATTTTAATCGCATCAAACGGACAAGCAATAATGCAATCACCAAACCCAAGACAACCGTAAGCACAAAGACGATCACTTCCCCCAACAACCATCGCAGCTGTGCAAGATCGTATCCCGTCATACTCGGCTCGAATAGCCGTTTTACTGTATCCCCCGTTGCACAGAATTCTGGCAAGTAAACGCTCACCCGTTTCAACTTCAACTCCAAGGATTTCTGCGAGTTCTCGTACACTTTCTTCATCCGAAACCGGGCACCCATTTACCATGGCAGATCCACTGACAAGGTTTTCAGCAAAATTTGCACAACCCGGATATCCGCATCCGCCGCAATTCGCTCCGGGTAATTGATCCATTAGTAATGGAATTCTTTCGTCTTCTTCAACATAAAATCGTTTTTGTGCTATGGATAAGCCTGCTGAAAAGATTAACCCTAATCCTCCCATGCTGGCAATGGCAATTAAAACGGACTGTACATCCATGAACGAAACCTTTCTTTTTTCATCGAATAACTCCGCAGAGGATTTGAACGATTTGAGAATTGATAACGGTGTTACTAAGCATTCGCATTACTTGGAACCCTGGTTATGTGCTCATTTCCCCTGCGGTTAATTCTTTACATCATCCCGGCAAACCCCATGAATGCCAGTGCTAAACTTCCTGCTACGATCATGGTGATTCCGGCTCCCTGAAAAATCTTCGGGACATTGGCTAATTCCAATTCTTCCCTAATCCCTGCCATTAAGACCAATGCCAGAGTGAATCCTGCTCCTGCACCGATGGCATAAATGATGCCTTCGATAAATGTATATTCTTTTGCGACTGCAAATAATGCTAATCCCATGATCGCGCAATTTGTCGTGATCAGCGGGAGATAAATGCCTAATGAGTTATATAGTGGTTTACTGACTTTTTTAATGAACATTTCTACCAATTGAACCAAAGAGGCGATTACCAAGATAAATGAAACGGTTTGAAGAATCCCCAACCCAAACGGAAGGAGGATAAAATGGTGGATCAAATAGGTCACAGCGGCCGTGATCGTCATGACGAACGTCACCGCCATACCCATACTGACGGCAGCATCCACTTTTTTGGAAACCCCGACAAATGGACAAATCCCTAAAAATTGTGACAGGACAAAATTATTGACGATTGCAGCTGAGAAAAATAATGCAAATAAACTCATACTTTAGCCCTTCGTTCATTAAGCCAGTTTGCGGCTCCGATCATCAGTCCCAAGGTTAAAAATGCTCCTGGAGGCAGGATCATCACCAACCATGTATTGAATGTTTCGGGTAAGATCGCAACGCCAAAAATCGCCCCGGCACCCAACAGCTCACGAATACTGCCTAACAAAACCAAAACCCATGTGAAACCTAATCCCATACCCAAACCATCGGCAATGGATCGGCCTGCGTTATTTTTGGATGAAAAGGCTTCCTGTCTGCCTAAAATCAAACAATTCACAACGATCAGCGGAATGAACGCTCCCAACGATTTACTGATCTCCGGTGTAAATGCGGCTAAGAATTTATCCACCACGGTCACAAATGTTGCGATAATCACAATGAAACTGGCTATCCGTACTTGCGCAGGGATGAGTTTTCGGATCAGCGAGATCAGGATACTGGATGCAATCAGAACAAATGTCGTCGCCATCCCCATGGCTAATCCGTTGACGGCTGCATTGGTTACTGCGAGGGTTGGACATAATCCAAGTAACTGAATAAACACCGGATTTGCCGTCCAAACTCCTTTTAAAAATTCATCTTTAATTTTTGTTGGTTTCCGCATTATTCTACCGCGTAATTTTGTGTATATAATTCTCGAACCGCTGTTACATGATCATACATAATATCCATCACGGCTTTGGATGAAATGGTCGCTCCTGAGATGGCCTGTATCCCGCGGGTTGGATCAGCCGGTTTTGTATTTTTTATCACGGATGGTTTTATTTTATCCAAAATCAAGCCGATAAATTGATCTTTAAACCAAGGATCTTCAATTTTATTTCCCAAACCGGGTGTTTCTGTTTGTTCCAATATCTCAATCCCTGTGATGGAATTAAACTCCGGATTCACGCCGAGCATCATGGTCAGGTCGGGAGAGAATCCGTTTCCTTTCGCTTTAAAGGCAATCCCGACAATCTCATTTTCAGCACTTTTCCCGATGTACAAAATCGTTTCCTGAATGTGGACTTCATCATAGTAATCATAAGCCGGTAAGACGGTGGAGATCGCTTTCCGTAATACTTCAAGACGATTTTGCTCAATGTAGGGCTCGGTGTATCCGTTCCAAATGGATAAAACTCCACCTGACACTCCGGCAATAAAGGTCAATGTAATCATCATTTTTGCTGACGTTTTCATGAGCGAATCTCACCAAATATCTTTGGACGTGTGTATCGGTTGATCAGCGGTGTACACGCATTCATTAATAAAATGGAATACATGACACCTTCAGGTAATCCGCCGAAAATGCGAATCAGGACAAGCAATATCCCTGCTCCGACTCCAAAAATCCAAGAACCGATAGGCGTAATGGGTGAAGTGACCATATCCGTTGCCATAAAAAAGGCTCCCAGCATTAATCCACCGGAAAATAAATGGAAAGCCGGATCAGCATACCGAATCGGATCAATGGCATAAAATACCGCAGTGAGTACCAAAACCGTTCCCAAATAACTTACCGGAATTCGCCAATCAGCGTATTTTTTTATAAGTAAGTATATCCCGCCAATCAGGATCGCAATAGCCGATGTTTCTCCGATACATCCTCCGGTAGTACCGATAATCATATCGATTATAGATGTTGTGATCTGCTCAAATTTGAATCCGCCGAGCGGTGTAGCGGTAGAAACGGCATCCACCATTCGCGGGTTTGTCCATGTGGTGATCGCAACCGGGAAACTAGCTTGTAAAAATGCCCGACCCAGTAAAGCCGGATTAAAAATGTTATATCCGAGTCCGCCGAAAATATGCTTACCGATACAAATCGCAAATACTGATCCAATGACGGTTCCCGTAGAAGAAAATGACGGCGGTAAGGTCAAAGCCAACAGCAATCCTGTGATCGCAGCGCTGCCGTCTTTAATGGTGAATCTTTCATGTTTCAATCGATTCATCACGGCTTCGGCAGCCAGAGCAGAAACAACGCTGATGAAAATCAGCCGTAAAGCATCCCATCCAAAGAAGTAAATGGAGCAAACTATCGCCGGCAACAATGCAATGATCACACTCCACATGATCTTCGGAACACTTTCCATTGTACTGAAATGCGGGCTGGATTGCAGAACAAGCAGCTTTTCCGGCTTATATAATTTTGCCCGCGGATCTTTCTTTTTTACGACTGGGGGATTCTGCTTTTGCGTTATTTGTTCTTCCATCTTAATTCATCGCTTTTTTACGCTTTAATTCATTCAAGCGGTATTTACCGACACGGATCCACTGGACTAACGGAATATTTGAAGGACAGCCAAAGGAACAGGAACCGCATTCAATACAATTGAGTATCCCCCATTTTTCAGATTCGCTTATTTGACGCATTTCAGCCAATCGAGCAAGTTTTGTCGGGACTAAAAACATCGGACATGCGCTGACACAGGTGCCGCATCGAATGCAGGGCATCGAACGAACTCGTTTGATTTTTGTCGTAGCGACAATCCCGCTCGTGGCTTTGACCACGGGGACGCTCAAATCGTGCTGAGCAATTCCCATCATCGGACCGCCCATAAACACACGACAAGTATCGCTGGATAATCCCTCGCAAATTTGTATAGCTTCTTGATAGGGGGTCCCGATTCGCAGTTTAAGGTTTTTTGGGGTCGTAATTCCATCTCCTGTAACCGTAACTACACGTTGAATCAGTGGTTTCCCGTCAAGTACAGCATCAGCGACAGCTAAAGCTGTTCCGACATTGTTTACAACAACCCCCACATCCATAGGAAGTCCGCCCGCCGGAACTCTTCTTCTCAACACAGATTCAATCAGCATCTTTTCAGCTCCCTGAGGATATTTGGTCTTCAAGGCATCTACAATAAAGTTATGCTGATTCTTTGCAACTGCATTTTTCATTGTCGAAATCGCATCCGGTTTATTATCCTCAATCCCAATATGACCTTTTTCTACTCCAAGGATTTTCATGATAATGGCCATCCCTGTCAAAATCTTTTCCGGTTCTTCCACCATCATCCGATGATCGGCTGTTAAATACGGTTCGCATTCGCACCCGTTTAAAATGAATGTATCAATCTTTTTTTCGTCAGGAGGATTCAATTTCACATGGGTTGGAAAAGCAGCACCCCCTAATCCCACAATCCCTGCTTTCTGGATTCTTTCTCGAATAACCGAAATATCTGCTTTAGACCAATCCAGAATCGGATCCATCGTATCCCATTCTTCTTCTCCGGTTTGTTGGATATGAATCATCTGAACCCTAGGTCCGGTCGGATGATGCTTTTTGATAACCCCCATCACTTTCCCGGTGATACTTGCATGTACCGGACTGGAAACAAAGGCTTCGCTGGTACCAATTACTTGCCCGGTTTTAACTAAATCCCCTTTTTGAACCAAAGCTGTACACGGTGCCCCGATATGCTGCTGAAGAGGAATATAAACTTCTTTGGGGATTTCAGTATATTCAATGGATTTAGAAGACGTAAAATGTTTATAGTCGTTCGGGTGAACGCCTTTTTGAAATGTGGGCATCTTCATCATACCGTCATAAAATAGTCTGATTATGATTAAATTTTATCTAATCTGTCTTAATTTCTGCACGAAAATTACATCTTGTTTTCAATTAAATAAAAGTAAAAAGGATAAGTTTGTCCTGTTTTATGCTCACTATTTAGGATTTTTTATATTTTACAGGAAATTGTTTGGTTTGAAAAATGTCTCAGCGTAATTTTCCCGCCGCAATGAGTACCGAGAAACACAAGAATGATCATGCTTTTTTAAGCGGGTGGACGTTTACAACGATCAACTATGTGTTATTCGGAGTCGGTTTGCTGTTAATCATAGTCGGATATTTTGTGATGGCGATGGGTGAAGTCAACAGTTTTCAGAGTTTGACGCTTGCCCCGATAATGCTCTTTGCAGGTTATATTGTTGTGATTCCGCTGGCATTAATCATCCAGCCGAAGAAAACAAAAGATTTGGGATCGTAGTTTCCGTCTTCGTCCTTTGGACTATGCCGGGACAAGCAGTTAGTTAGACCATCGGTCTGACAAGCCGGAGGTCATGAGTTAGTCTAAAAGACTTTAACTCGCTTTTTAAAATAAAAAATTGGGATCGTAGTTCAGTTGGTTAGAACGCCGGCCTGTCAAGCCGGAGGTCGCGAGTTCAAGTCTCGTCGGTCCCGCTGGATAAGGGTCCGAACGACATTTCATTCGGACCCTTATTATTTTATGTTTTGCGTTTATATTATGTTCTTCATTTATTTCAACAGAAGCATTTTCTTCACAGAACGGAAATCACCACTTTGCATCACAATAAAATACATCCCGCTAGATATTGAACGATGTCCTTGATCTGTCCCATTCCATCTTAATGTGTAATATCCGGCTTTTTGATACTCATCGGAGACCAAACTTCTCACTTCTCGACCTAACAAATCATATATCCGAAGATCAACAAATCCGTCCTTCGGTAATCCATATTCAATATTTGTAACCGGGTTAAAAGGATTCGGATAATTTTGATGCAAAACATATGTTTCCGGAATAACGGGTTTTCTATTTAGATATAATAATTCAGTTGAAGGATGAGTAAGCTCTCCTGATCCTTGTAAAACAAACTCATCACCATTTAAGGTACTTAAAACCCAATTATAGTTTTTACCAGCGTCAATGATTACATCATAATTTATCGTCAGAGAATCACTGACAGACATGACTTCAATTACTCCGTTATTTTTCACCACTTTCCAATCACCCTCAAATCTAACATCAAATGCTCCTACCGGCGGTTTGGGAGGTAAACTATAACTCAACCTTTCCTCTTTTTTTAACTCTAATCCAAAATATAACTCTGAACCATTAATACTTATTCTATTTGCTTTCTCATTAATGCTATAATCTTTCGAAACCATTCTTGCTGATTGATTCCCTGGTAAAGTAATGAATCCTGCTTCAACGGCTCTGATCCAGTATCCTTCTCCCGGTAAAATCTCTTCAGTTGCATAGTAACCATTCGAAAATCCATATAATGTATTTTCAACTATGATATCATTTGGATCATCGATTGTATAGATTGAAACAGGTTCAGAAATACCTGATATAAGGTTCCAATTTTCATCAAGCGTTATATCTAGTTCGTCAATAGGATTCCCTGTAATTGTTGCTGCTCCTGCATCGTTAAATCGAAGCCAATATCCTTCTCCGTTCACCAGAATACTGTCAGCGTTATATATATATTGGTTGAATGAAAACAACGTATTTTCAATCGCATCAGTGAACATGGTAAGGTAGTGTGGATTTTCAATATCTGCTGGCAGACCCACTAAATTCCAGTTTGCATTATAGTTAACCATGAATGAGCAACCAGATACTGTTTCAGAAGGCTGACTTTCATTTCCGTTGATATCAGTTGCTGTAACGAAATACTCAAATCCAGGTTGAGCTTCCGCATATTCGGGTTCTGTAGTGTAATTCACAACCTCACCATCACAGAAAACACTGAAATACTGGAAATCTTCATCTGTTGAAGGATCCCATGATAGTATTAATGTGTTACCAGAGTATGTTAATACCAGGTTTGTTGGAATATTCGGAAATATATTATCTACACTATACCCTTGGGCAATTTCACTAACCCAATTACCTTCATCCATAGATGCGATTACTCTGAATTGAGTTATCCCATCTGTAACATTGGATGAATCAACTAACGTTGGAGTTTCATACGTATATATATCCGACCCATAAGCATACCCAAACTGAACATTTACCCAAGAAAGTTCACCCGTTGAAAGCGTATCCAACCGTTCAATGGAATATCCTTCAGTTCTATTCTGTAAAGTATCTGTATCAAAATAAGATTTCATGAAACTCAAATATACACGGCCACCTTGGTCATTTTGGACATCAGATATTTCAGTGATAATTGGAGCTGCAGATACGCCTTCACCTGATAATTGTATTATTAATTCTGGATTTGAAGGATCATTACTAAATATGCTCAACTCGCCTGAATATAAGTTTACATCTAATGGTGAAAAACTCACATTTAATTGAAATTCACTTTCAACGTCCAAACTGATCGATGTATCAGGAACAGTAAAAGCCGGATGATTTACCTGGACACTATCAATAATTAAAACATCTGTGCCAATATTTGAGATGATGATTGTATTGGTTATTAAGTCACCAATAAAGATATCTCCAAAATCAAGACTCGTTGGTGTGATACTGATCCCGGGTGCACCCGTAACATTCAATGTAGCCGGAACTATCAACTCTC
>CAYQZV010000025.1:0-27198 GCA_964422145.1 uncultured bacterium
GGTCAATATTCAATAATCCTATTTATCCTTTTTGGAATATTAGGAGCAGGAAGAATTGGGGAAGGTTGGGTAATATTCTTATACATCGTATTGTTAAATACTAGTTATTTGATACTGCTAAAAAATACGAGCGTAAAGTATGATTGGTTTTACAATACCACAAATCTGTGGCGTTTAGTCTTCTTTTATTGCTTATTGATGGTAGCTATCCTGAATATTATCTATTATATGCATCACGAAACCTTTTTTGCATTTACAGCACATGATGAGTTAACATATGACAGGGCAGCTAAAGCATTCAATTCTGACAACTTATCATATTCATTATCATGGCTATACAAAAATCGCAACATAGGTGATTTTGGAGCCATTCTGTATATAAGTATAATTTATCGAATTATTGAAAGTACACTGCTCGTTAACTTCATAAATATTATTTGCGGTGTACTATCGGCATTAGCACTATTTAAGCTAGGTCGTTTCTTCTTATCAGACCGGTTTGCATTTATAGCATCATTGGCATATTTCATAGGTTCATATACCATTTATTTACAATCAACTGGCTTAAAGGAATCTGTGTTTTTATTAATTGTTATCAACACCTTTTGTCATTACTATTATTATTTGGTGAGAAAAAGACTAAAAAATTTATTATATGCAATTTTTCTTGCAAGTCTTATAATCTTCTTTCGTCCGGCTGTTACAGGAATTACTTTAGTTTCGTTGGGTATTGGAACACTTCTAATTAGAAGTGGAGGAGTAAGAAATATTTTCTTGTCTTTACTAATTGGTATTAGTTTTATATACAGCTTACCTATCTTTCAAAATATTTTTGATACCTTCTCGTCATTTGATCAATCTGTTGCACTTCGCTTTGATGATTCAAACAAAAATTTAGCGATAGCAACTGCTTTTGTTGCCTCATACTTTGGCCCCTTACCTACACTTGTTCCCGTTTTAGGCAAAGAGATGCAGGCACTTTATGCTCCAGGTTTGTTTATGCGTGTTTTACTAGCTGCACCATTCTGGTTAGGTGTTTTATTAATAATAAAACAAAAACAGCAGCTGTTTTATGGATTACTAACAATGGTATTGTTAGAAGCAACATCTTTACTATACATCATGGAAGCTTACGAATTGCGTTATCAAATATTTCATTTGCCTTTTGTTTATTTAATTGCCTTTTATTATCTAGAACAAATAGGATTTTATGAAGGTTACAAGTATAGATTACACATCAGAAGAATAAGGATTTTTACATTTTTATTAGTTCTTTTGATCTTTTATTGGAATTTAAGAATTGTCTAAATATATCTTATTCAATTGTTTTATATTCACAAATCACAATACAAAGAAGTTTATAGGCTAAAAGATTAGAAAAGATGATTAATAAAGGAAAGGTATTAATACTAGACTATGGTATGGGCAATCTTCATTCTGTTTGTAAAAAAGTTAAAAAATTTGATGTTAATGCAGAGATAAGTAGTAATCCAAATAAAGTCAAAGAAGCTTCAAAAATTATTTTGCCAGGTGTAGGTCATTTTTCTAAGGCAATAAGTACCCTAAAGATTTTAAATTTATTTGAGACTTTAAATGATGTCGTATTATCTAAGAAAACCCCCATCCTCGGCATATGCTTAGGATTACAGCTGATGGCAAAGCATAGCGAAGAGGGCAGTGTTGAGGGCTTTGGATGGTTCGATGCTGAAGTGGTCCATTTTAATATACAAGATCAGTTGAAACACAAGGTTCCACACATGGGTTGGAACAATGTAAATGCAATGAAACAATCAGCACTACTCAATGGTATTTCTGAATCTCAGGAGTTTTACTTTGCACATTCCTATCATATCAAATCAAACAAAATGGAGGATGTCCTCATGACAACAAACTATGATTACAATTTTGTTTCGGCCCTTGAAAAAGACAATATTTTCGGCGTACAGTTTCATCCTGAAAAAAGCCATAGTGTTGGAGAGAAGCTATTGTCTAATTTTTTGAAATTGTAGAAATGTTTCGTCCAAGAGTAATACCTGTTTTGTTATTAAAAAACAAAGGTCTTGTCAAATCAACTAGATTTAAAGACCATCGCTATATCGGTGATCCTATTAATGCTGTAAAAATCTTTAACGATTTGAAAGCTGACGAACTGGCGTTTCTGGATATAATGGCCAGTAAGGAAGGTCGTATGATTTCCATTGATTTTGTCAGTAAGGTAGGTGAAGAAGCCAATATGCCTTTTGCAGTGGGTGGTGGAATTGAAAAAATTGAAGACATACAGAAGATTATAGCTGCCGGTGCTGAAAAAGTCATCATCAACACACAGGCTTTAAATGTAGATTTTATTCGCGAAGCCGCTGATACTTTTGGTTCCTCTACCATTGTAGTATGTTTGGATGTAAAAAAGAAATTGTTTGGTAAAAAACAAACCTGGACGTTGGCCGGTGAAAAAGCCAGTGGATACGATCCTGTTGATTTTGCCCGCGTAATGCAGGATAATGGCGCTGGAGAACTCATTGTTCAATCTATTGAGCAGGACGGTATGATGCAAGGATATGACGTTCCGCTTATCAAAGCGGTGTCCGAGGCTGTTACAATCCCCGTTATTGCATTGGGCGGTGCCGGAAATCTTTCACACCTGAAGCAAGCCTACATCGAAGCCTATGCGAATGGCTTGGCTGCGGGTAGCATGTTTGTATATTATGGGCTACGAAAAGGGATATTGATTAATTATCCTGAAAAAGAAGATATTATAAAATTACTAAAAGAATGAAAATACTCATTGACCTGGGCCATCCAGCACATATACATTATTTCAAAAATTTCATTTGGCTCATGGAAGAGAAAGGTTATGAGTTTTGTCTTGTTTCTAGAGATAAAGAAGTACTTCATCAATTATTAAACCATTACAAACTACATTTTATTTCTCGAGGAAAGGGTGGTAAATCACTTTTAGCCAAAGCAGCCTATATCTTAAAGGCTGATTTCATTATCTATAAAGCAGCAAAACGATTTAAACCAGATGTTTTTTTGAGTTTCTCTTCTACCTATGCGGCGCATGTTTCACGCTTTTTCAAAAAACCCCATATTGTTCTTGACGATACTGAGCATGCAAAGTTAGAATTGTTGATGTACCCTCCTTTTTCAGATGTAATCCTGAATCCCAAACCATTCAGGAAAGCTTTTTCCAGAAAGCAGCTATATTTTGATAGTTATATGGAAATGAGTCATCTATTTCCAAAGTATTTTTCTGCTAATGCTGAGATAATTGAGTCCTATGGCTTAAATACAAATGAGAGATACTTTATTATAAGATTTGTCTCTTGGGATGCAAGTCATGATATAGGACAAACCGGCCTTGATTTAACAACCAAATTAAGTATCGTTAGAAAACTTGAAAAACATGGCAATGTTCTGATTTCATCCGAGTCAAAACTGCCAACTGATTTGGAGAAGTATAAAATTAATATTAATCCGGCACACCTTCATCAAATATTGTACTATAGCGCGATGTATATCGGCGAAGGAGCCACAACAGCTGCTGAAGCAATCATCCTGGGCACACCAGCTATTTATATCAACACGCTTGATGCTGGTACTATTAGTGAACAGGCTGCTAAATATGGTTTAGTTAGTTTGCGAAATGCAAAAAATATAATGGTTAAGATTGATGAATTTCTTTCACCACAAGCTAAGACTGATGCCATTGAAATGCGTAACAAACTTCTCAATGATAAGATAGATGTTACCTCTTTCCTAGTTTGGTTTGTTGAAAATTATCCCGAAAGCGAAAAAATTATGAGAGAAAACCCGGAATACCAATACAATTTTAAATAGAAAATGGAAATAAAACCCTATCAATACAAAGCTGGTCAAGTATGCACTCGCTGCATCATGGACGATACTGTCAAAGGCATCTCATTTGATGAAAATGGTGTATGTACCTTTTGTTATATACATGACGATCTGGAAGCTTCATTTCCAATGAATGATGAAACGCCAAAGAAACTTCAGGAATTCGTAAACAAAATCAAAAAGGATGGCAAAAATAAAAAATACGATTGCGTGCTAGGCGTGAGCGGTGGCCGTGATAGCACATACACATTGTATAGTGCCGTTAAATTAGGTTTGCGGCCTTTGGCCGTACATTTTGACAATGGTTGGAATACTGATCTGGCCGTTCAAAACATTAAAAATGCCTGTAAAAAACTAAATGTAGATCTCTATACCCATGTAGCCGATTGGGAAGAATACAAGGATTTGCAGCGCGCCTTTTTATCTTCATCAACTCCTGATGCTGAAGTACCAACGGATTGGGTTATTTTTTCTGTTTTGTTCAGGGAAGCAGCGCGCGAAGGAGTAAAATACATTATTCACGGGCACTCCTTTCGCACTGAAGGCACTACTCCTCTTACCTGGACTTATATGGATGGCAAATATGTTAATTACATTCACAAAAAATTTGGATCAAAAAAAATCACCAGTTTCCCTGTTATGTCCATGTCTAAGTACTTAGACTACACTTTTGTCAGGCAAATAAGACAAATCAGATTGCTCTATTATCTACCTTACGATGAGCAGGAAATCTTGAGGTTATTATCAGATGAAGTGGGCTGGCAAAGTTATGGTGGAAAGCACCATGAATCTAAATATACTGGCTTTTTCCAATCGTTTATCTTAACTCGCAAATTTAATATTGATAAACGCAAATTACATTACTCTGCTCTATTGCGAAACGGCCAAATGACTCGTGAAGAAGCTTTGGCAAAAGTGCAAAAAGATCCTTATGATGGTGGAAAAGAAACACTCGATTATTGTCTCAAAAAGCTTAATTATTCGTATGATGAATTCGAAAAGATAATGACTGAAGAACCTAAACTTTTTCTTGAGTATAAGTCGTATTATAAACTGGTGCGAAAGCTTAAAAAACCAATTAAATGGGGAACTGATGTTGGAATTATCCCTGACACTGTTTATCGTAAATTTTTCAAGTTTGACTTATAATAATTTAATATTATCACATTATTCAGTATTTTTGGGTAAATTAGTTAAAATTATAGTAGTATTTTTCCCTGGTTTAGAAATTGTGCCAATAATCAATAAATTTGTTGCACCATTTCCTAATATAGTAGTTACACCTTCATATTTTTTAAAAAAAAATTATGGTAATCACCATAAGAAAATAGGTGGTTTTTTGAATAAACATAATTAAATCCTACTTTTTTAAATCTGAAAAATTAGATTTTTAAATATTAGAAAAAATAAAATGCTAAAAGAAAAATAGATTCTACAGCCTTTATGGTTTGGTTTATAGAAAAATTACCAAAATCTGTTAATTTAATGAAAACTAATTCTAATAATGAGTACTTTGCATAAAATACTAAAAGAAAAATTAGAAGATTATTGCAAGATTGAAAATGTAAAATTTTCATTTGTTAAAACGACTAATTCCATAAATATTCAAATTCTACCCAGTGGTAAAAAACTAGATTGTATTATAAATTTAGAAAGAGTGAATAATATTAGATGGATAAATAAATTTCATGAAGATGTTAATTTAAAATTAAAAAAGAATGGAATCTATTTATCGTGTGGTGAAACTCTTTCTGAGCGTAATAATAGGATAAGAGCTAAAACAAAATTTGGGTTTGTGAATATTTTATTATTTATAGATTTTATCTACAAACGTTTTATACCAAAACTACCAGGATTTAAAAACGTATATTTTGCCATTACGAAAGGTCATAATAGAGTCATTTCCAAAGCAGAGATTTTAGGAAGACTAATTTCGTGTGGATTTGAAATTTTAGAATATTTTGAACATGAAAACTTACTTTTTATAATTTCAAAAAAAATTGATAAACCAGATTTTAATATGCAGGTTTCTTATGGTCCTTTGTTTAAAATGAATAGAATTGGTTATAAAGGAAAAGTTATTGGTGTATATAAAATGAGAACGATGTATCCTTATTCAGAATATTGTCAAGAATTAATTATTAAAGAAAATGACTTAGATAAAAGTGGCAAAGTGTCTAACGATTTTAGAGTAACATATTGGGGAAGAATATTTAGAAAGTATTGGATTGATGAATTACCGATGTTAATTAATTTTTTCAAAGGAGAATTGAATCTGGTTGGAGTCAGACCGTTAAGTAAAGATTATTTTAATCGATATCCAAAAGAATTACAAGATTTACGCACTCAATTCAAACCGGGACTAATTCCGCCTTACTATGCTGATATACCTAAGAGTTTTGAAGAGATATTGGAAAGTGAGAAGAAATATATTTTAAGGAGGATTAGATCACCAATTGTAACAGATATTCAATATTTTTTCAGAGCTTTTGTTAATATTATCTTTAAAGAAGCAAGAAGCCAATAAAATTGAAAATAATCAAATTTCTTATATTTATTTTTTTACCAATACAATTTTTATTCTCTTCTGATAAAAATTTTAAAAAACAAATCTACATTTCTTCATCCTATGGGATACAAATTTCTGGAATTAAATCGGAAGATTTTCTGATATCTAATGTTGCTCCAACTATTAAACTGAAAAGTGGAATTTGGTTCTCAAATGAAATTGGATTACAAATTGCATATAATGGTCCATATTTTTACTATATTGAAGATAATGATAAACATCATTACAATTTTTACCATGGTGAGGTGATTCTAAATATTAATGAAATAATTTCTTATCCTTCGGGAAAGGTCAATTTTTTAACTGAAATTGGTGCGGGATATTTCTATAATAAATATTATAATAGACCAAATATTTGTATGAGCTTAGGATTAAAAAGTTCATTCGAAATGAGTAAAAATTATGAAGTATTTCTTGATTTTTCTTCTATAATGGGGTGGGACATTTTTCAAGCAAATGAAGATATTTTACCTCAAATTGGGATAGGTGCAATTTATAATTTTAGGATGAATTAAATTTGAATTACATTTCAAAAAAATCAACATTGTTCATTTTATTAATTTCTTTCGCCTTTTCTTCGAAAATGACGGTTCAACCAAATTTATATATTCAAAATTATAGTTCTGGTGGGGAATTCACTTCTGAAAATTTAAATGTATCCTTTCTTGGGTGGAAAATAAATTCCAAATATTCATCTAACAATTTTGAGGTATTATCCTCTTTTTCTGCACATGGCATTCAAAATTATAAATTTAATCTAGATGACTTAATTAATATTAAGTCAATTCCATATAGTGCATCTTATATGGATAATTACGATAATCTTTGGATTTATTGGCTTTCCGAAGTAGCAGTAAAATATTCAACACGAAACAAAACTTTCAGCTTTAGAAATTTCGGAAAAAATATAGGAGAAAGTAGAAACTCAATTTTTATCTCAAATAAACCAATAAATTATCCCACAATTGATTTTAAATGGGAAATCAATCCAAAATTGGATTTTCATTATCAATATTCATTCTTAAATAAGAAAAGTATCGAAATTGAGGACACCCCATTTTATAAATATAAATCCTTAGTTTATCATGGATTAAAATATCAATTAAATTCAAAAATTCAATTTATTTTGCATGAAACAGTAATTTTTGACCGGAATTTGGATTTTAATTATTTAAATCCATTTATTTTTTATTATCCTATCAGCCGGTATATAGGATATAATGATAATAATCAAATTGGAATTGAATGTTTATTTGCTCCAAATAAAAGAAGTAAATATTTTGCATCATTACTAATTGATGAATGGGATCCCGACTTAACATTTGAAAAATACCATGAAAATTGGATTGCTTACCAAGTTGGAGGTTATTTAAATAATATATTTTTGAACGATAAATTTTACTTTGAATATACTTGGACAGATTTTAGAGTTTATGAAAATTTATATGAAGATGCTGATTTCTATTTAAATGGAAGTTCAATTGGATTTTGGACTGGTTCACATGCTCAATCTTTTATTATAGACTACAATTATAGTTTTAATAAATTTCTTTTTAATTTAAGTTATTTGAATGTTAAAAGAGGATTTCAACCTGAAAATTTAATCGATGTTGCCTATGAAAAAATCAATTTTGATAGATTTTCCAAAGGTTATGAACAAAAAGAAAAATTCTCTATAGAATTAGATTATTTTTATAATTCTTTACTTGAGGTTGGTATTAGTGTTAATTATCTAAATTGGACTATTGATTCAAAATCTGACAATCAAATTAATGGTAGGTTATATTTTGGGACTGAAATTAATTATTTTTTTAAAGAACTAAATCTTTAATTTATTCCACGGCATTTCCAAATTTAAATAAAAATTAAATATCTGAGAATTATAAGGTCCTAATGCTTCAATATTTTCAAATTTGGTAAAAATGTGTTTAAAATTTAATCCAATAACAAAATTTAAATTATAGATATTTAATGGCATTGGAGTATTTAAATCCAATATTATACCTGCTGAAGTTTCTTCATAATTAAATTGATGTAGGACAAAGAGGTTTAACATTTGAAGATAAAAAAGCACTTATATCTTATCTTAGTAAGAAAATGAAAGTTTTTATTTCTTCAGAAGAAGAATTACCAATAAAGTTAAAAAAATATAAGATTAAAATTGCACCAAATAAATTTCATGATGCACTTGCTTTCAGCTCATTATATATAGGAGAAGGTGGAACGACAGCGTCTGAGGCAGCAATGCTGGGTGTGCCAACAATTTATATTAATACACTTGTGATGGGCTACCTAAAAGAACTTCAGCATGAAGAGGTTGTAAGTTATTTTTCTAGCTTTCAAGGTGTAACGGAAAAGGTTGAAGAAATCATCAAAACATCAAATGCGCGCGATCTTCACAAAGTAAAAAGAGATAAATTTCTTATTAGTAAAATTGACCCAACAGCATTCATGGTGTGGTTTATTGAAAATTATCCCAAAAGCGTAGAAATACTGAAAAAGAACCCTGATTATCAATATCGATTTAGATGATTAATCTTATCATCAATTTATTTATACTATTTTCAACGTTTATTGCTGTTTATTACTTGAAAACATCATCAATCATTCCAGGCGGGTACTATGCGGTGCTTTTGCCCATCTATATTGTTATCTTTCTGTCTTTCTCTGCTTATTTCAATTCAAAACAAACCAACTTCAAAAAACAAATAAAATCCAATCTTTATATTTTTATCTTTACACTTTTTACTATGAGTTTTATCATTTCGGTTACGGACTTATACGAAGTATCTCGAATGTTCATTCTCTATGTTATTGCCATATCCGTTATTTTACATTGGATGACAGGATTCCTATGGGAAAAGAGTAAGGATGACACAAAAGGATCCTTAGAGATCAATGGTGCTGTCTTTCGAGTGAAAAGACTGATCATCAGTTTTTTAATACTAATATTGTCATTCGTATTGATGAATTATTTCAAAGCAGAAAGAGTAGTCTTATATCCGTGGACAGAAGAAATGCTGCCGATTCTTATTGGTTTCTGGGGATTGGCAGGGGTCATCACACGTAAATTTTATGCGTATAACTCTATAAATATCTATTATAAAATGGCTCCGATTCTTAAGTCCAATATTTTTATAATCCTTTTTGCAGCATTTGCCTACTTCTTTTTCCGTTTAGAATGGGTAAGCCGCGATTTGCTTTTTGGTACAATTCTGATTAATGCTGTTTTAGAAGCCTCTGCATTTTCATTGGTGTTCTTATTCCGCCGCACAAAATCTATCTATGTATCTGAATCCAAAGGATACGATCAGCAAAAACCATTATCGATAGAGACAAATTCAAAGGGTATTTCACTCAATGAAAAACTGTCTGCTTTGCCTTGGTTTCAAGATAAGAAACTGATCGAGTTTATTAGCCAAGGATTTAGAGATCACCAATGCGAAAACGATACAACCGTCATTATGGAAACAACAAACCCGTTGAATTTTCATCCCTTCTCAGATGGGTCGCAGACTTTATTCATTAACCTTTCATTGATGAATGATCTAATGTCCATTTCAGCAATGCTGCGTACTCTGCGGAACAAACTTCAACCCGGCGGGATCTATATTGGTTCATATTCACCTCTTGAAGCGGCATATGATCAGTTAAAAGAAAAAATGCCCGATTTCATGTTTTTCATTCATTATCCTCTTCATTTCCTCTTGTTCAGGATTATCCCAAGATTACCGGGAATTAATGTCCTGTATTTCCATATCACTAAAGGGAAGGGGAGATTTCTTTCCACAGCAGAAATCTACGGAAGATTAAGCTACTGGGGGTTCAGAGTTGAAAAAACAATCCAGGTTGACCACAAGATTTATTTTATTGCGAAATTGGTAAATACTACCTCCACTGAACAAAATCCATCTTATGGTCCCTTTGTCAAACTAAAACGGATTGGGCTGAATGGTGATTTGATATCGATCTACAAATTCCGCACAATGCATCCCTACAGTGAGTTTATTCAAAAAGAAGTATTTGAGAAGAATCATTTGAATGAATCCGGGAAGTTGAATAATGACTTTCGTGTTACACGTTGGGGAAAAGCTCTGCGTAAACTTTGGATTGATGAGCTTCCTCAACTCATTAATTGGGTGCGAGGAGATGTAAATTTGGTAGGTGTCCGAGCGTTAAGCGAACACTATTTTTCATTATATCCAAAAGAGCTCCAGGATTTACGTACTCAATTTAAACCCGGGCTTGTTCCGCCCTATTATGCAGATATGCCAAAAACTTTCGATGAGATTTTAAACAGCGAACGAAACTATTTAAATCGAAAAAAGACAAACCCGTTTACGACAGACGTGATCTATTTTTGGAAAGCATTTAAAAACATTGTTTTTAAAGGGGCGCGAAGCGGTTGACAAAACACGGGTGTCATTCTGATCCCGACTTGTCGGGAGAAGAATCTCAAATGTTATTTTATTCATCATACATTATTTTTTCATAAAGAAGCTTGAGATATTTCAGTCATTTCATTCCTTCAATATGACAAAATAGGTGGATAATTAGGAAAAATAAAATTTATGTCATTGCGAGCGAAGTGGGGTTGAGGAGAATTACGACGAAATCCCGCACCGTAGATCGGGACAAACTCTTAATATTGACGAATGCAAAGAGATCACGTCGTCGTTACACTCCTCGTGATGACATGATGGATGTTTTGGGGATAGAAATAGAATATCTGTCATTGCGAACCCGGCTTCTCGGGTGAAGCAATCTCTATACATTATACAACGGGGAGAGATCATTCTGCTACGCCAAGGCTTCGAAGAACATGCCGTGTCACTTCGTTCCTCGTGATGACGAATAAGATGGAATTATGAATGAAAAAACGTACTATGTATACATGATGACAAACAAAGGAAATACAGTCATTTACACTGGTGTTACAGGTGATCTGGAAAACAGAATTTGGACACACAAAAATAAAACAGATCCTAAATCATTTACTGCTCGATACAATTGTAACAAACTGGTATGGTATGCTGAAACCAATGATGTTTATGCCGCGCTTGAAGAGGAAAAAAGAATTAAATCCGGTTCAAGAGCAAAGAAAATAAACAGGATAGAATCTTTGAACCCTGAATGGAAAGACTTATCTGAAGGATGGACACATCCATCATAAAATATGTCATTGCTAACCCAATTCCTCAAAATGTCATTGCGAGGGAAGTATGACCGACAAAATGTCAAGAGCTTATCAAACAGCAGGAGATCACGTCGTCGCTTCGCTTCTCGTGATGACAGATAATGTGTCATTGCGAATCCCGCTTGCGGGATGTGGCAATCTCCATACTACATCAAATAACGAGAGATCGCTTCGTCGTTACACTTCTCGAGATGACAAATAATAACAAATGAAAAAACTACCCATATTATTATTGCTGATTTTCATTGTTGGTCTTGATGCAGAGATCCGGTTTAACATCAGCCCGGAGATCAGTCAATCAACATGGTCAATACCTGTAAAGATTAATACGAACTTGCATAGATCAGTTTCGCTGAATTATTCGGGTCAGCTGTACAATACCACCCACCCAAGTAACCGTTACATTTGGTATTCGTATCATCGAAGCGGTAAAACCTTTTCCAATACTGAGAGTTTCTTCGAATATAATTACAACTCAATGAATGTTTTGTTGGGCCGGAATTACAATCCGGTCGGTCATGGAAATATGTCCGGGTTGTTCATTTCCCCGACAGCTCCAAGCTTAGATCAATTATCGTTATCTCTGCAAAACCATCATGGATTTAATTACCGACATTCGATCATGCGTTTGGATAATCGATTTAAAGAAGAGGATGGTGTTAAGAATGTAGTCAACCGATGGTATTACTTAAATCAGGTTGGTTTTGTTTATAAAGATATTGTTGAGATCAATTTCACCGATGCCGTTATTGCCACCGGATTCAATCGCGGGCTGGAATGGTATTATGCCAATCCAATGGTTAGCCTTTTTATGGATAGAAAACATGAACTCCATCGTAGGGAAGGACAGGATTCAACATCCGTAATTGGTGTGGGAGATAATGATAACCATTTTGTCGGCGGTGACTGGAAAGTGAAACTGAGCGATTACACTTTCTATGGCGAATGGTTAATCGACGAATGGCAGCTTTCATCGGAAGATCGTCCTCACATGCAAACAGTGTTCGGCGCACTCTTAGGCGGGGGATATGAAGCAGAAAACTGGGGAATAAATATTGAATATGCATTAGCCGGACCTTGGCTGTATGTGAATCGAGCCCTGTATGGTTCATTGGAAAAACATGGTCAACCGATTGGATTACGATCTCCCCACAGTCAAAGCTTAAGCATCGGCGTTTATTCCTCTTTTGATGACGTCCGATCGCTTGAAATGGTATTACGTTTTGAAGAGAAAGGTAATCAATCTTTCATTACACCTTGGAATGCCTGGGATAATAAATTAGATATATTTGATTTTCATAAAACATCTCCGTTAGAATTGAACATCAAATATTCGAATAAGAATAATTTGTGGTTTAATACAATCTCTGTTTATCATAACTGGTTGGATAATTCAGGTACATATTTAGTGTGGAGTAAAGATTTTTCATTTTTAAAAATGGAAGAAATCTAATCGCAGACTTTCCCACCACCAACGAACTTTCAAACTTTTAACTTTCAACTAAAAAACTCATAACTCTTGGAGTTCCCTTATTAGGGTGCTGACCCCTCCGTGGAATAATTGACAATTTAAAATTTAGAATCTGCCTACGCTAAGGCTCTCTGCAATCGCTGAAGCTGCGGCAGACAAGTTTAGAATTGGTTTGGTTTGTGATTTAAATTAATCGTTGACAATTGTCACCTTTTGTTTATAAAATAGATGGTCAAGAAAACGAAACATCCGATAGCCGTAATTGATGCTGCTATTAAGTATGCCATTGAAAATAACTGGGAATTAAAATTGAATAAACGCGGACATGCATGGGGGAAATTATATTGTCCGGGTAAAAAACGGGGTGCATGTATTGTTTCAGTATGGTCAACACCTCGCAACCCTGAGAATCATGTAAACCAATTAATAAGAAGAGTAGATAATTGTGAGCATGGAGAATAAAAATAAAAACTATATATTTGCCCTTGTATTACAAGGGATTGAAGAGATAACCACCGATTTTGAAAATGCAGTTTTTGAATCCGGGTGTGATGATGCGGTTTTATATTCAAAAAACGGCACAGTATACTTAGAATTTGACCGAACTGCAAAGACGCTGAAAGAAGCGATCATTTCAGCTATTTTGGATGTTGAAAAGATTCCCGGGGTTCAGGTTGCAGCCGTAGAACCGGCCGATTTTGTCACCGTTGCCGAGATTGCAAGACGGGCTGGTCGTACGCGTGAATATATTCGCAAGTTAATCAACGGGGAAAGAGGACCGGGGAATTTCCCCAAACCCCTATCAGGGTCATTAGCAAAAACACTTATATACAGTTGGGTTGATGTATCAACCTGGCTAACAGATAATCGAATATTATCCAACACGACAATACACAGAATTGCGTTCATTATTAAGCGGGTAAATGATACACTTGATGTCCGTCAAAAACCATGGCATGGGCAGGTCCCGCAGCAGCTGTTAAAACAACTGAGTACAAACCATATCCAATAAGTGTAGATTTTTCATTCTGCATTTGATTATCAATTTCCGTTGAAGAAATGTAGATGATCTAAAAAAGGCTGTTGATAGACGCACGTTTTCTTCGACTTCTATTAATAACCGACTCAACTCATTAACTCATACACTCTTCTACCCATTAACTAAAAAACTCATAACTCTTGGAGTTCCCTTTTTAGGGTGCTGACCCCTCCTTACGAGTTGTGATAAAGCCCTGATGCTTCGGTGTCGGGGCTTTTTTATATAAGGAGACAGGATACAGGAGGTAGGAGACAGTGACGCGTGACATGACACAGAGGTTTTTTCTGATAACTGATAACAGATTACTGTCTCCTTTTCTCCCTATCCCAATTCATTGTCATCCTGATCCCGATTTATCGGGAGAAGGATCTACATACTTAAACTTGGTGCGTGCATTATGACGTATTCGTTTCAATTCCCTGCCAAGAAAAATGTAGATTCCTCATTCCTTAGGAATTCGGAATGACACATCTCTTTTATTCACTTAAGATCTATCACTCAAATCTCAACACTTCTTCAATTTTGAGGTGTTCTTCAGTCTCCTGTTTCCGGTTTCCTGTTGCCTTTCTCCTTATCCCAATCCTAATCCCTCTCTAAGTGCTTTTGCCAAAAACCGATATTCGTCCTCATGATTATACAATTGAGCTGAGAGTCGAATGTACCTGACGCCGTGGTGTGTCCACGGGAAAACAGGGATTTGGATTCCGTATCGGTCAAAAAGAATATTATGCAGAGTGTCACTTTCTGGATCAGATGATTGAATATCTTCCGACAGCGGTAGTTCAACCGACGCAAGAGAAGCGATCATCGAATCAGGGAAGGGAGGTATAGTGTCAAGCGCTTCACAAAGGACAGCACGTCCTTTTAACGCCAGGGTTCGATTTTGTGTTAAAATACCATCCCATCCGTTTTCAACTAAACCCCCGAGATGTTCGATTGCGGCAGGGATACATAAAAACGGTGACGGATCGATGGTCCCCGTCCATCCGAATTCAAATTCGAATTTTTCCTGCAGATCTCCAATAAACGAAGCACCATGACTGATTGTCAGCGGACGGATCAGCGGTTTTTTGTCCTCATGGATATGCAGAAACGCAGACCCTTTCGGTGTGCAGAGCCATTTATGGCAATTTCCTGTCACATAAGCGGCATTTAGTTTCTGTAAATTCAGTGGAACGATTCCCGGACCGTGTGCTGCATCCAGTAAAACATCGACTCCGACATCCTGTAATTTTTTCGTCAATCTTTCAAACGGCATCCTCATCCCGGTCGGACTGGTGACCGTGTCGATCATGGCTAAAACCGTGCGGTCGGTGACAGCATCCATGATCAGATTAATTATTTCGTCTTCGTCCTGTGCCCTGAACGGAATCGGAACGACGACGGTTTTTGCTCCGGAACGTTCTGCAGCAAATTCCACTGCATTACGGCAGGCTTGATAGGCATGATCCGGAACAAGAATTTCATCTCCGGGCTTGAAGGATAAACTTCGAAGTACGGTATTCACTCCGGATGTAGCGTTCGGTACAAAAGTCATCCCGTTAACATCAGCCTGAATGAAATCGGCAAGCGACTTCCGAGCTGTATTCAGAAGATCGATATACTGTCTTTCAAAGAAACGGACAGGTTCAGTTTCAATGATATCCCGAATACGCTGCTGTTCTTTTTGGACAGCAATGGGGACCGCTCCGAATGAGCCGTGATTTAAAAAGGAAATGTTTGGATCCAGCGACCAGTGTTTTGCAAGATCACTTTTCCGAGGTCTGTTCATTGTAAGATTGTTTTCTCTTTTTTTAATCTTTGTCCTTGTTTTATCAGTTATCCTAAGGAAGTATTGTCATTCTGATCCCGATTTATCGGGAGAAGAATCTGCGTACTTAAATCCCGGTCGTATGTTATTATGCCTTCGTTACAATGCTTAGCGAAAGAGAATGTAGATTCCTCATTCCATAGGAATTTCGGAATGACACATCTATTTTATTCACTTAAGATCTATCACTCAAACCTTAACACTTCTTCAATTTTGAGGTGTTCTTCAGTCTCCTGTTTCCGGTTTCCGTGCTCCTGCCTTCTTGCCCCTGTTTCCTGACATCTTACCGCTTTTATCTTTATCCTAATCTTAATCCTGTTTCTTTGTCATTCTGATAACGGATAACTGATCACGACTTACTTCTTACTTCGAAATAATCTTTAATATGTTTTGCCAAACGCTCAGCTGTCTTTCCATCCCATAAATCCGGGCGGCGATCAGATTGAATCGATGAATTTAGAACATACTCTATTTCCGCAGGGATATTCGCAAACGCCGTTCCGATCAACTTATTGGTTCCTTGATCAATGGTGACGGGTCTTTCAGTATTTTCTCGAACGGTCAAGCAAGGCACACCGAAGTACGTCGATTCTTCCTGGATTCCGCCTGAGTCGGTTAAGATCACCGTCGCATCCCGTTGTAACCGCATGAAATCAATATATCCAACAGGATCCAAAAGATGGAAATGCGGGTTGTTTTCCAGAGAATCTAACAATCCGAATTCATCCAGTTTGTTTCGTGTCCTTGGATGAACAGGGAAGACACAGTCGATGGTTTCAGAAACAGTTTCCAGTGCGTGAATGAGCTTCCCCAGGTGATGGTTATCATCCACATTTGCCGGCCGATGAAATGTCATTAGTGCGTACGGTTTATCAATACCCATTGTATCTAAAATGGAAGACTGTTCAAAATGATCTTGAAATGCAACGAGAGAATCGATCATTGAATTCCCGACAAAATGGATTTTATCTTTCTGAATACCTTCGTTGAGGAGGTTGATTTCGGCCTCGGGGCTTGTCGTAAACAAAAGGTCCGATATTTGATCAGTTAAGACACGATTGATCTCTTCGGGCATGCTTCGGTCAAAACTGCGGAGTCCTGCTTCTACATGAGCGATAGGAATATGTAGTTTAGACGCAGCCAACGCACAGGCGATGGTTGAGTTGACATCCCCGAAGACAATTATAAGTTCAGGCTGATCATCAATCAGAACTTTTTCATATCGTTCCATGATCAGCGCTGTTTGTGTTCCGTGTCTGCCCGATCCGACTTCAAGATTGATATCAGGCGATTTCATCCCAAGCTCATCAAAGAAAAGCGTGGACATATTATAGTCATAATGCTGCCCTGTGTTGATGAGTCGAAGGTCGAACACATTTAAGTTATCCAACCCTTGATAAACAGGGTTAGCTTTGATATAATTTGGTCGTGCACCGACGATGAGATGTATTTTTGGTTTATTCATGAGCATTTTGTTATCTCTTTACTCCGTGTTCTTCTTTGTCTATTCTCCACATCTTAACCCTAATCTTACTCCTTATCTTCTTTTGTTAAAATATCATCAATTATCTTAGTCAAAGGCTGTTTTCGATCCCATTCTTTCCCGTTTACAAGGAATTTTGGAACGGATAGACGAAGCTTGGTTGATCGAAGCTGCTGTTTCTCCAGATTGATCTGATCCAAGATAGCAGGATCTTGGACATCTTGATAAAATTGGTCCATGTCCAAACCGAGTTCTTTCGCAAACAATACAGGAAGATTTCCATTCGTTTTTAACTCTTTATATCGGTCAAAGATCATTTTATACATTTCGTAATACTTCCCCTGCCGATCGGCAGCCAGACAATAAATTGCTGCCTTTGTTGCCTGCTTATGTGATTTGAGGGGATAGTTTTTAATTACAATTTGTACATCATTTGGATATGCCTTAGCAATTTTGTCCATCATACTGACGGATCGTGCACAGTACGGTCATTGAAAATCTGTCCATTCGATGATCGTAACTTTTGCATCCTCCGGGCCGATCGTGAATGATCCGCTCACAGGGATGTCAAACACTTTTTCCGGAGCAAATTCCCAAGTCCCGTTTTGGCGTAGAATGACTTTTTTCCCGCCGTCCGTCGTGGCGTTTAAATCCTGTGCCGAAATGCCGGCAAATAACAGAAGGGATAAGAGGAGGAGAGGTTTAAACTTCATATGATTATAACGTCCCTTCTACGCAGGTCGTATCAAAGCCGCCCCGAGTATTGTATTCAGTCGTCACTTTGATCCTATTGGTTTTAAGTGCGGTTTTAAGATCATCATAAATACGTTTGGTAGCCGCCTCCTGATAGATCCCGACATCCCTAAAACTGATAAAATAATATTTTAAGCTTTTGAGTTCAATGCAGAGACCTCCTTCGGGATAATACTCAATTTTTACGTAAGCCAGATCGGGCAGCCCGCTGAACGGACAAACCGCACTGAACTCATCGGTTTCAGTCATAATGTATTGTTTCGGGCTGTCGAATTCAAAGGTTTCTAAAAACTCAGGCTGAATGTTTGACTCATCCGTAAATGTAAATGTTTTTCCTTCTGGAATGGGCATGTATAACTCCTAATTCGTTTTGTGAATATCAAAACAAATTACACAGATTTTCCGATGAGAAAAAATGAAGAATAAAATAAAAGGGGAGAGGTATCCAAGCTCACCCCTCCCCGTTGGTGTAGTCTATATATCACAGTTCGTTATACGCTAAAATCTCTCAAATTTTAACCCGGTGAGGAACAGTAGAACTTTCAAAGACAGATGAAGACATCTGCTCCTCACCGGAGTTTTATAAGACAACCCGATTATAATTCAAATAGCTAATTATCGCTTAACACTGATCCTTCTAATAACTATTATCACATTGAGAAATGAAAATGCGATAAAAACACCTTTTTTATTTTTTTCTCATAAATCCTAAGAAATATTTATAAATTAGACCAAGGTTACCATGTTAGATATATCCATAAACCATCCAGAGACAGATTTAAAGGTTCAGGAAGCCATTCGGTCATTATATCCTGAAACCGTTTTCCCTTCGGGCGTTTTTCCTCAGCTTGTTTATCATATAAAAACCAGTTTATATAGCCGGATAAGCCCAGAGGATAAAACACATCTTTTGGATGTCTCAAAGGGGTGTGAATACTTAATTCAGCAATATTGTTCGATTGAAAACCTGATTCTTCATGATCCAAACACATTGATTCTAATCTATTTACCGTTAATGCGTTCGTTTGTACAAAGACGGTATCGGTATCAATTCCCTGAAAATTATGAAGACATTACCCAAGAGCTTGCACTCATCCTGTTGAACGGAAGATTGAAGAAGATTTTCCATAATTACAACAAAACGAAAAAAATGGTCGGATTTTCTTCGTATTTTATGGTTTCGATGAGATTTATTACTGTAAACATCATCCGGAAAATGAAACCAAAACACCAATCTTTAGACGAGTTGCCGAGCATACAGCCGATTGATTCAAATCAATTCGATTTTTCACAGGAGCCGATCATCCAAACAGAGATCCGCCGGTTTAATACCGTTTTATCTTTATATAATAAAAAACGTCCGAGACTGGAACTGCTCCTTAAAATGCATTACCGGATTCCGGTATCAGAAAAGGATGTCCTTCGATGGGCGGACAATGTTGAAACCGATGAAATCAGGTTATTCGAAGAACATAATTTCTCAAAAACCCGCCACCAAATATTTAAGCAGATCACACCTGTTTTCAATCGCGTTGAACATAAAAAACGAGAGACAAAAGCACTTATCCGATGGATTCAGGTTAGAATAAAAGAATTAACCGTTTTAATGAATAAATTTCATGAACCGATCGTCTATGATTTAAATACATTGGAGACGCTGATATCTCTGTATTATTTCAAATACACAGAGAATCATAAAGGAAATAAAAATGGATAAAGATTATTTTCAGCAAGATCACCTAACTGAAGAAATGATCGCTCTGTATGCTGAAAAACTGCAGACATCTGAAACACAAGATCTTCCGGAAGAAGTCAAGAACCATATAGAAGACTGTTTCGAGTGTAAAGAGGCCGTCATGGATGTCTATGCAATGATGATCACACCGGCGGATACGTCACCTATTCCGCACGAAACAATTCATGCATCGATTCCGGTAGCTTCATCAAAAGCATCATGGAAGACGATATTCTATTCCGCGAGTTTGATTTTAGCATTTTTCGCTTTGATTTTCATCAAGCAAATAGATTTTGGTTCTGGACACATGTTTAAGGCTGATCCGATGTATGAACATTATATCGAGAATACCTACCGAAGTGAAATGACTACAATAGAGGTAATAACACCGGACATCGGTGAAATGATAAACTCAGAGACATTAACATTTCACTGGGATTATGATCCCCCTACTATTTTAACGATCACAATTCTCAACAATCAGCAGGAAGTTATGCTGAAATCAAATTGTGAATCAGATGGTGTGACCTTTCCCAATACACTATCTAATGGATTATATTACTGGAAGCTTGAGACAGAATCAGACTTGATATATATCAGGAAGTTTATCGTCAAGAAATAATTTTCTTACTCGCCCATCCAAACATAACCTGCCCAGGCTTTTGGGAACGCTGTTTCAGGGTGTTTGATCATCGCAAGTTTCGCTTTTCTCAATGCAGATGATTCAACCCCTGTTCGTGTAATATGTCGGTACATTTCCGGCATTAACCTTTCAGAGGAACGATCATCGACTTTCCAAAGCGAGTAGACAATATTTTTTGTCCCCGAGTACTGAAAACCGCGGTTCAAACCCATCATCCCTTCACCCTTTGCTATATCTCCGATCCCGCTTTCACAGCTGCTTAACACAACAAGGTCGCTTTGAAGATCCAGCCCGAAACATTCATTAGCGTAAAGAATGTTATCCTCGCCCATATCAGTAGAATCCGGATCAGAAAAAACTAAATAAGACTGGTTTGAATCATCTTGACTGATTACTCCGTGTGTTGCAAGATGGATGTACCGATATGTTTTCATATCATCGGATTTTAAATGTCGCTCATCCGCATCCCGATAAAGCCGGGTTGTTGTGGTGTTATCCCTGTCATCAAATAAAGATTGGATGGATAAGATTTCATCCACAGACTTCGGTAGATTCACCGTATTTTGCTGAAAGACGGCCGGAGCAAATCCCGCAAACTGATATTCTGCACGTCCGTTTGGAATCTGTTGGGTATACTGATACAAATTTGCTGAATAATGAAGCGCAATATCATACTGACGAATCAAGTACGGAAAGGTAACAGCCTTCTTTTTAGGAGATGCTTTTGTTAACAGCGCATCAAATGGAAGTTCATGAAGGATGTCGTGCGGAATAATCACCAATTTTTTCTTAAACCGAATGTGAGGTTTGATTGGGTCGATCAACAATTTATAGAGCTGAAATCCGGTCTCTGCATAGTCAGATGTGTTCAGTTTGATGATGGATCTACGATACCTGCGGATCAAATCTGAAAAGGAAGAATCGATAGGAACCGTTTCGCAGTAAAAATCTTTTTGAGTCAACCCAAAAATGTATAACACAGTATCAGAGATAGAATACTCAAGTAAAGCAGTTTTTCGGTCTAACGAAGACTGAATATTTTGGATGTCCGTTAACGGCGCATTGAATTTCAATGCATAATAGTCAGGATAATTTTCGTCTAACGAACTCAACAAAGTCTTATAGTTCTCTGTACTGTTGAAAAGGCGGGCTTTCAATGAACGTCGGATTGTGTCACCTGCAGTAGATTTCAGTTTTGAGAGTGTGTTTTGATGAAAAGCGATTTCAGTCCTCAGGTTTTTTTCAAGCTGAATCAGACTGTCAGAGATGCCGCTGAACTGACGGGCATTAATCGTTTGAAGATTTTCCCAAAACACCATCGCCCGTTCCTGCTCGGATAGTAGAAATGCCCGCTCCAGATAATTTGAGTCATTGGTTTTTTCATACAATGAATGAGCTAAATGAATAGCAGAAGAAAAAATACTCGCGTGCAGTTCACTCAATTTTAACTTAGAAGCATCGAGATAAAACCCTTTTCGGATCGTATTCAGCAATTCAACGGTATATTCAAATGTAGACAACGTCTTTTCATTGAGAATTGTTTGTTCTTCATATGAAAATTGGTCTGTCTGAGCCAACAGTGTCATCTCATTTGCTTTGTCCGCCAAAGCGTTCAACAGTTGGTAGTTTTTCGGATTCGGAGTTAATTCCGGATTTGCGTAAAAAGAAGTATCCGTAAAATCTACTGATTGGCAAATAACATTTTTTTGATAATATTGAAGGGCTGTTTCATGGTCGTTCAATTTAGAATAGAGCCGTCCGAGTCGGACGTAAAACTCACCGGTTCGGTGATGGTACTCTTCCCAAAACTCCTTCGCGATCGACAATGCTTTTTTCATATTAATTTCTGCACTCGGATAATCTTTTGAGTGGAAATACATCGAGCCGATCTTCCCATAGATGATCGCCGTACGATAATGATCTTCACCATACTGACTGATGCGCAGATGTAAAGCTTTGTCAAAATAGACTTTGGCGGAATCAAATCTCCCCGTTTCAGAAAAAACGGTCCCGAGGTTGCTGTAATTGATCGCCAAGTGAGGATACTCATCTCCGTATCGCTCTATCTGCTGCAGGACAGATTTTCGATTATGTTCTTCTGCTTCATCGTACATTTCAAGTCCCATATAGATCATACTTAAATTGGAATTCCCGGCAGAGATTTTTGGATGGGATGCATCTAATTTTGTTTTCAGAATATCCAATCCTTCTAGTTGAAGTTGGAGCGCAGATTGATAGTCTCCCAAATACATTTTGGCGACACTGATGTCCTGATAAAGCTCCCCGACTTTCGGATGCGCTTCTCCGTAATAATGCTTCCAGTTGTCTAATGCCTGTTGGTAGTATTCTAATCCATGGTGATATTCACCGATTCTGCTGTAGATCATGCCAATATTACGCAGATTAGTTCCAAGACTCGGATGGTCAGAATCCATATATTGTTTTTTTAATTCCAGGGATCGCGAATAGTGATCCAGTGCATCTAAATAATTTCCCTGGCGCGCATAAGCCACGCCCATGTTATTCAGCAGCTGTGCGCGCAAATCCAAATGGGATTCTTCATTTCGAATGATCTCGAACGCGCGAGAATATGCGTCCGTTGCCTTGGAATAATCACCGAGCATAAAAGACAGCACACCGATGTCGTTATAATCCATGGCAACATCAAAATGATTCGCACCCCATAGGATAATTCTCTTATTGAGAACGTCTTCAGCTATATCAAGGGCCTTTTGGTACTCCCCCTGTTGATAATAAAGTGTTAAGATAGACTTTTTGGATTCAATCCATAGTGAATCGTTTTCAAACAGGGAAGAAAAATGGAGCGCTTGGTTTGCATGCGTCTCAGCGGTCGTAAAATCTGCTAGATTTCCATAGGTTTCAGAAAGATGAAGGTGGGCATAGATCATACTGGCTTCATCGTTATGTTTTTCAGCTTCGATGAAGACGTGATTAAAAACCGTGATGGCTGAATCAAATTGGGCATGAATTTTTAGGGAGTCCCCCAGTTGGATCATATCCCGGAGTGAATCCAATTGGGGATTATTTGCAAAGAGAGTAGTTACAAAGAGGATAAAAATGCTAACGGTAAACTTAAAAATTTTAGTCTTAGTCTTAGTCATTGTCATTCACTCCAATCATCTTCGAATAAGATATAGTTAGATTGTTTCATGCCGAGCGCAGCGTAGGTTTTTTGTGCGTTTATATTTTTACCATCAACATAAAGCCGGATTCCGCAGGCATTATGTTTTTTGGCGAGCACGGTAACATGCTTATGCAGTTGTTTATAAACTCCCTTTTCTCGATATTCCGGTAGAACGTATACCGATTGGATCCACCAAAAATATCCGTTACGCCAATCCGACCATTCTTTGGTGATCATCAGCTGCCCAGTGAGGATCCCATTATCTTCTGCAATCAGATACAATTCTTCGGAAATCCGTTGAAAAACAGCTTCAACACCGGTATGCACAATGGATTCATTCAATGTTTTGTTTTCGGTCTCCAAAGCCATTGCTTGATTAGACTGAATGATAAAATCTATGTCGTTTGGGTTTGCGATTCGTATGTGCATGGATTATTTCTGATGATTGAGTCTAATGTACGTTATTCCAACCACCTTATAAAATAAAAAACCCTGTCCAAAATCAGGAATGCATCATTATCCTTTTAAACAATTTTCTGTATAGAGAGTTCAATCGTTCAAGATTTACAGATCTGAAAATGACAGTTTGATTCACAACTGATTCTGTTGCTATCTTCACGGTTCATATAATGAAAGGATGGACATGCTGGACATGCGGAAAATTATCTTTGGCATATTGCTGTTTACTCCGATTCTCTTGCTGGCCCATGGCGTCACCACTGGTGACCAGGGTTATATCCAAGAGATTTCCGGAGCCAAATTTGTACCGTTCATGTATTTAGGGGCAAAGCATATGGTTACAGGATATGATCACCTGCTGTTCCTGGTGGGTGTCATATTTTTCCTATACCGCTTGAAGGACATTGGCATCTATGTCAGTCTTTTTGCTATTGGTCACTCATCAACCCTGCTGTTTGGTGTTTTTGCTAACATCAACATCAATGCTTATATAATTGATGCGATCATAGGACTTTCAGTTGCGTATAAAGCGCTGGATAACCTGGGTGCTTTCCAACGTTGGTTTGGGTATCAGCCGAATACTAAAGGGGCAACGCTTGTTTTCGGACTGTTTCACGGTTTTGGGTTGGCCGCGAAGATACTTGAATTTGAAATCGCTCCGGATGGATTATTTACCAACTTGATTGCATTCAATTTGGGCGTTGAGGTAGGGCAGCTCTTAGCCTTGTCATCAATTCTGATCCTGATTAGTTACTGGCGTAAAGGGGGGGACTTCATTCGCCACGCCTATACTGCAAACGTTATCCTGATGGGGGCTGGATTCCTTCTGACCGGCTATCAAATCGCCGGATATATAATAAGTTAATTGGAGTAAATATGTTTAATTCACAACAACCGTCTGTAGATGATCTCCCAACATCAAAACAGTTAGTCAAATCCACAATTATCGCTTTGACAGCAGCCATAGCAATCCTATTCATAGTGGTGCTGCCATCTGAATATGGAATTGACCACACCGGTTTAGGTGAAATGCTTGGCCTAAAGGCAATGGGCGATATTAAGACAAGCTTGGAAGCTGAAGCCGAGGCTGAGGAATCAGAGGATTTGGACAATGCAGAAATTGTAGCAACCGAGACGAACAGTAAATCAGATGATTTAGCTGTCGAAAATAAAAATGATGTTATTGTGCGGACGCTTGCGCCCGGAGAGGCAATCGAGATTAAGCTTGAAATGTCAGCGGGGGCTATAGCAAAGTATTCCTGGGAAACAACTAACGGTCGATTGAATTTTAATTTCCATGGAGATGGATATAAAGGCACCAATCAAAAAACAACCTACAAAAAGGGCAGGATGGTATCCGCAGACGAAGGTGAGATACTGGCTGAGTTTGATGGTTATCATGGCTGGTTCTGGCGTAATAGGGAGAAAAACCCGGTGATAATCAGACTTGAGATGAGTGGTAATTACCTGCAGATTAAGTAGGTTCTATAGACTTAGTAATACATTTTGTGAATACGATCATATTTTTCCGGTATCCCGTTTTATTTCATTATAGTTGATAGTGTATTAATAAAAAGGTTTCACATCAAAAAGAAGGATTCTTTCTCATCGTGAAACCACACGTGCTCTTGGATAGCTCTGATTTGCCAGATTCAATTTATTCTATAATGAATATTCGATTCCCATTATAAAGACTTTTTTATTGATCGGATTGACTTTATAGTTTTGCAGGAGCATTTCAGTTTCTAATAATAAGGAAAGGGCTTTACTGATTGGACGAACAAAATTGACCTCCAAATATAAATAATCATTTACCTCTGAAAACTCCAATTGTTTATTCTCAAACATAGCAGAAATTTCTCCTGTATATTTCAGAGATCCGGATAATCGTCCTCCATCTTTAAACGTGTGTTCAGCACCATAACCAACATACATCCCCGCAAGAAAGTTAAATGGGAATTCCGATAAAAAATGTCGTTGGGTCTTTGTGCATCCTTTTAATTCTAACCCAATTTCATTTTTAATAGACCGGTGTCCATAATGGTAAAAAGTGGAGTGGATTGTTATGCCGAAATAATCATAGTTGGAATAATATGTTTGTAAAGAATATGTTTTTCTTAATGTTGATTCCGGGACAATTCGGAGTGGAATATCTGCTTGAGTTAGATTGATGTAATAATCACCTGCTCTTTCATCGACCGTGATGTTTATTATGTGTTGGTTCGCTAACCATTCAACGATCTGTTTATCATGGGTTCTGATTGAATCGATAACACGAAGAGAGACGGTGGAGTCAGTATCCGTGAAGAGAGTGTTATGCTCAATTTTACTGATATTTGCTGAATATATCCGAGAGTTTATATAAATATCGCTTGAGGTTTGATTTTGGTGTGTACTGTCAGCTATGGATTCAGCTTTTGGTCTTTTTTTCGGTGCATTTATTCTCGTGAAAATATGGGGTAAATCCCTTAACGTAAAATCATACCCATTTGATAAAAATGTTTCCAAAGAAAAAACTTCTTGTGAGCCTGATTCTGTTCCTGCCCTCGGTGGAATTTTTGCTTGAGTTAAATTTATTGTATACACATTTAAGTGTTCCTTTACATCCATATTTGACACTTCTTGATTGATTAACCACTCTATGACATGTTTATCGTTAGTTTTAATTGAATCTATGACGCGAAGGGCAATGGTAGTGTCCAAGTCAGTAAAGACTGTGTTATATTCAATTTTATTGATATCGACGGTATAAACTTGAGATTTAATGTACACGTCACTTTTGTCAGCATAGAGGACTGAAAATAAAATAATAAACATCCTGAAATATTTCACAATAATATACTCCCGTGAATTATCATATCTATTTATACATGTTCCTTTTTAAATAGGATGAAATCAAAACCCGTGTTTGAATATAATAATAATTTAAATATTCATGTCAAAAAATAATGAATAGTAGGATTTGAAATATGTAAACCTATATATCGGTACGCCGGGAAGGATTCGAACCCTCGACCAAGTGATTAAGAGTTAATTGTA
>CAYQZV010000026.1:0-23723 GCA_964422145.1 uncultured bacterium
ACTCACGAAGTAATCCAGTTGCATCCGGGATGTACCTTTATCAGCTGAAAACCGACCACTCCATCCAAACTAAAAAACTCGTCCTGCTGAAGTAAAAAACCACTTTTCAATAAGGAGAAATAATGCGACACTTATTTTTCGTAGTTATTTTATTTAATCAATTTTTATTTGCTGCGGAAAAAATGGTGATTCGCATATCGGATCCGTCGCCTTCAACAGTTACAAGATTCGTGAAGGATGATTACGATATCGCTGCCTATAAACCGGGTGAGTATTTAGATATTGTTGTCACAGATGAACAAGCCAGTGATTTGTCCTCAGAAGGATATGATTTTAGAACCACCCAAACGGAAACGCAATTAAAGGAAAACCTAGGTGACATACGGGACTTAGCGGGTTATCGTACATACGAGGAGACATTGAATGAACTGCAATCCTTAGAAGAATCATTTCCGGGTATTTGCAAATTATACGATATCGGTGATACATGGGGAAAAGAATATGACGAGGGTTGGAACCCAAATTATGTAGATTATAATCACGAAATTTGGGCATTAAAATTATCGGATAATGTAGATGAGACAGAAGACGAGCCAAATGTCTATTTTTTAGGTGTTCATCATGCCAGAGAACCAATCAGCAATGAAGTGGTTATGGCAATCTTAAATAATCTGGTCAATAATTATGGTACCGATACCGACATCACTGATCGGATCAACAATACCCAGATCTGGTTTGTTCCGATCGTGAACCCGAATGGTCACCGGGTTGTAACAGAACAGATTGATGTATGGTGGCGGAAAAATATCCGTGATAACAATTTGAACGGATCGTTTGATACGTATAATTCATGGGGATATGGAACGGATGGAGTAGATCCAAACCGTAATTACGGCTTTATGTGGGGTAACGTAGGTGCTTCAGATGATTTTGACGACCCGACTTACCATGGACCTGAAGCATGGTCAGAGCCGGAAGTGAGTGCCGTTCGTGGGTTACTTGAGTCTAATCATTTTGTGGCCGGAATTACCTATCATAGTTACGGTGAGCTTGTGTTATATCCATTCGGATATCAAAATAATATGATCGCTCCCGATCAAATTGAATTAGCAGCTTTGGCGGAAGATATTGCAGGAGCCATTCCGGGTTTATACGGAGGGTATTACACTCCGGAAGCAGGTTACGATCTCTATCCATGCATGGGAACGACTGATGACTATTCCTACGGTGAACACGGGACATTTTCATTTACGGTAGAGTTAGCGACAGAATTCATTCCTCCTTCATATCAGGTAGACCCCATCTGTAATGCGAATCTCGAAGCTGCAAACATTTTAATGAGTCGTGTTGATACACAGACATTGACGGGACAAATCACGGATGCTAGTTCCGGGGCACCCATCGTTGCAAATATATTTGTCGATGGAATTGATAATACAGGAGTGTTTCGACATCCATACCAAAGCGACAGTACATTCGGTCGATATTATCGTTTTTTACCGGGCGGTAATTTTGAAGTCACATTTACATCTCCGGGGTATTTACCCGTAGTGATGAATGCTGTCCCTGTGAGCCCATTTGGCCAAACGGTTATTGATACTCAAATGGAACCAGCTCAACTGGTAACATTAACCGGTCAGATTTTCGATGCCGTAACAAACCTTCCGATTGATGATGCAATAGTGGAGTTGCTGAATACTGTACATGACCCGGTAGCGACAGATGTAGATGGGTATTTTTCGTTTGAACAGGTGTATGAAAACATATACTCCATCAATATCCAAAGGGAAGGATATTCATCCATTATTGAAGAAATATTTGTCACCGTTACGGATCATGATTTCAGTTTTTATTTATCACCGAGTACAGCTGAAAGTTTTGAAACCGGTGAATTCACCAGTGATTGGAGTTTTTCTGGTCATGCGAATTGGATGATTGTTAATACGGAAGCATTTGACGGAATCTATTCTGCTAGATCAGGGAATATATCCGATAATCAATTCTCAGAGTTAATCTTTGAAGCATCCAACTCCAGTGATGGATTTATTTCTTTTTATCAAAAAATATCCACAGAATCCGGGTATGATTTCTTAACTTTTTATATCGATGATGTTCAAATCGATCAATGGGCGGGAGAACTGGACTGGGAACAAGTATCGTATCCTATTAATGCCGGAAATCATGTTTACAGATGGAGTTACGTCAAAGATACGTACGTCAGTGATGGTCAGGATTGTGTCTGGTTGGATTATATCGAACTTCCATTATCTGATTTTCCGCCAAACCTGGTGATTGATCCGTCATCTATTGAAATTGAGTCATTAACAGATCAAGTAACTGAACAGTCTATCTTTTTATCAAATATTGGTGGAGAGATTATTGAATATCAATTATCAGTTTCTGAATCATGGATGAATATAAATGCAGTTTCAGGACAACTTTCACCTGATGAAACTGATGAATTAACACTTACCGTGAATACTCTCGGAATGATCACGGGTTCGTATTCCGGTTTTGTTCATATTCTATCAAATGACCCCGATGAACCCTCTGTTTATTTGAATGTCACATTAACAATCAATGCTGATATGGTCGATGTGAATGTTGCCATTGAAGGCGGATGGAACTTAGTTGGTTTACCGGCGGGATTAGACGACACGGATGTATTTTCAGTATATCCAACTGCTGTTTCAGGAACCTTATTTGGGTTTGATGACGGATACTTACAAAAAGATTCTCTTGATCTCGGTGTAGGTTACTGGCTGCGTTTTGATGAAGGTGTTGATCAAATGATTTCCGGGAACACGGTTAACAGTTTATCGGTCAGTTTGTCTGAGGGTTGGAACTTGATTAGCGGTGTTTCGTTGGAAGTTGCTGACTCGTTGGTAATTGATCCGGACAGTATTTTAGTTCCTAATACAAATTATGGATTTGGGAGCTCCGGATATTATTCAACTCACTCATTTGTGCCCGGAAAAGCCAATTGGATCCGTGCGTATGAAGATGGTGAGGTCATCATCTCATCAGGGATAACCTTAATCGATCACGTTACATCTGACTGTTTAGAATTGGATCGGGATGCATCACTTAACCTTGAGGTCAACGGGAATATGGTGACACTGTTTGTTTCGCATTCTGATCTAAACTGCTGCCTAATTGCAGAATGGAACGGATGGCTTGAAGACAATCTTTTTCATGTCGAAATGAATGATGTTGGCCCTCCTTGTGATTGTAACTGCGCATTTGATTTGTCAGCAACATTCGGTCCGTTTGAACCCGGTACATACTCATTAGATTTTTGGCCCGAGTTGTTTGGAAATCCCTCCTTTACAGTTGATGGAAGATCCAACGAGAAATTCACAGGAGTTGAGTGGAACACGATCACTACGGACGGGCTTCAATTACTATTTGGAAGTTCGACTATACACGATGATGAAAAACTCCAATTTAGTTTACCGCCAAAACCTCCCATCCCAGCAACTGATATTCGTTTTGAAGGAAACAGTAGACTCTGTGATTCAGAGGACTGTACAGTGGAGGTATCTATGTCTGAAAACCAGATGCTATCATTAGACATTCAAATCAATGACGGAGATCATTGGGAGTTAGTTCCTTGGTATGGAAATCAAGCTGAGTGGGGGAATGTTATAGAGCTAACCCATGTAGATCACGTTCAGATTCATTCTGATGTAACTCAAGTTATCGTAAGAAAGAAGACAGCATCTGACCTCCCGAGTGTGTTTTTATTGCATCATGCATACCCCAACCCCTTTAATCCGGTGACAACCATTTCATTCTCAATTCCACAGTCAGAGAATTTTCCTGTTACATCATTAAAAATATATGACTTAACTGGCAGGTTAGTTCAGGATGTCTTTAATGAAATAATCGACCCGGGACATCATTCTATACAATGGAATGCATCAGGTTTTTCAAGCGGTGTATATTTTTCGGTGTTACAGCATGGGCAGGAAAGACAAATCAGTAAGATGTTACTTTTGAAATAGAGGAAAAACATCAGTATATTTAATGCTGTATTTCACGCAACCTTAAAATAATACGGGTACATAGATAAAGGTGAATCAAAGAATTATGATAAAACAAAAAATTATTTTTATAAGCATGGCACTCAATTTGCTTTGGAGCATCCCTGCAAGTCCTTCTGCTATTCAGTTTTCTCAACCTGACGGTACAACATTCACCGGATTTATTCGTGGAGATGAATGGTGCAATTGGTATGAACAGAAGGATGGATATACCATTAAACAGAATCAACATTCCGAATGGGTTTACGTAATTGACATTGATGAAACCGGGGAATTTATACTTTCTGATATTTCTGCCCATCATGCGTTAAACGGACGTATCGCACCCAAAAAACACATTTTGCCGCATAGGCCGGAGATTGATATTAATTATGAAAGATATGCAATCAATCCATATCCTGAAAGCCGTGATCGGTTTCAAATTCCATTGATTTTAATTGAGTATCCCAACATGAATGCTCAACACTCTATCGCAGAGTTTGACAGTTTAATGAATCAGATAGGGTATGTGGGACCACATGGCCCGACAGGAAGTTTTCGTGAGTATTACCTTGAGAATTCTTATGATGCATTTGATCCTGAAACCACTGTATCGGGTTGGTATATGGCTGACTCGAACTACCAGGTTTATGGTCATGCCAACGGATACGGAATGGTCCGGGAACTGATCGCAAATGCGGTTGATGATGCTGAAGAAGCAGGTATGGATTGGTCCGTATTTGATAATGACGGAGATGGACATGTTGATGCATTAAATGTTGTACATGCCGGTCCCGGTGCAGAAGAAGGAAATGGAAATTATATTTGGTCTCATAAATGGAGTTTGGGTGACTGGGCCCGATACTATGACGGAGTTTGGATTAACAGCTATACGATCAATCCGGAAAAACAAGGCGGGACAAATCCAACCTTAGTCAATATTGGGGTTATTTGTCACGAATTTGGTCATGCATTAGGATTACCCGACTTATACGACATTGATTATTCTTCATCAGGAATCGGTACATGGGGATTAATGTCCGGAGGTTCCTGGGGCGGAGACGGTCACTCTGCATGGTATCCGTCTCATATGTGTGCATGGTCAAAGATGAATGTTTCAGTGGGAGCATGGCTGACCCCGATCACCACCGATGAACCCATTGCAAATATTACACTTCCGAACGTGGAACTGAATCCCGTAGTGTATAAAATGAGTGGGACTTCTGATGATGAGCAATACTTTCTTTTTGAAAACCGTCAAGCTGTTGGTTTTGACCAAGTGATTAAAAACACAGGTTTATTAATTTGGCATATTGATGACAATGTATCCTGTGCCGGGAACGGTTGTAATTCCGATGAGTGGCACAGAAGGGTGGATTTGGAGCAGGCAGACGGATTGTATCACTTGAATTATGGTACAAACAGCGGAGACGCAGCTGATGTCTATCCCGGGACACTTGGAAAAACGGAGTTCTCATTCATAACAAATCCGGATTCCAAATTTTATTCTGGAGAAGCTTCAGGAGTACACGTCCATAATATTGAAGAAAATGAAGACTTGGTTACCTTGACTTTCCGCAATATCCCTACGTTAGCTCTTAATGAGTTGGATTATTCTGAACTTAATGGTGATGGTGATCATATTCCAAACCCTGGGGAGACGGTTAATGTAAACATTACACTATTTAACCCATCAAACGATAATATTACAAACCTGTCTGCGGTTGTAACAGATTTCGATGCTATGAATATTGAAATAATTACTGAATCATTTACATTTACGGATGTTGAACCGTTTGGAACTACAACGAACAGCGGATCAGAATTATCTCTGACATATAGTGATAATGCACCTTTGGGCATGTATGCTATCGAATTATACATTACAGGATTAATGGGAGAAGTTTTCTTTGAGCAAACATTAACTGTGGATTTAGAGATTACCATTAACCAAGTCGGCTTCCCGTATTTTACCGATTCTCAGATTAAAACAGCACCGGCCGTAGTAGACATCAATCAGGACGGGAGTCAGGAAATCATTTTTGGATCATATGATGGTTTAATCCATGTGATCAATCATGATGGCAGTCCTTTTGGCGGAAATTGGCCGTTTGATACTGGGAATCAGGTTTGGGCTTCACCGGCAGTTGCCGATTTAAACAATGATGGGACACTAGAGATCATTATCGTATCTAAAAGCCGCCATATGTTCATTTTTTCGCCAATGGGAGAGGTAATTACCGATGTTAACATAGGTCAATTTCTCGTTGGAACCCCAGCCATCGGTAATGTAGATGACGACAGCGATCTTGAAATTGTATTTGGTTCAATCTCGACATCATCGGATTCGAACCTTTTTGCCATCAATATGGATGGATCTTTTGTAGATGGCTTCCCGGTTTACTTAGGTGAAAAAGTGTATTCAGGTGTTGCTTTAGCTGACTTTAATGGGAATGGGAAAGATGATATCGTTGTTGCAACAAATGAAGATCATCTATACTTATTTTATGATGATGGTTCGCTTGCGGACGGGTTTCCGTTCACAGCAGGAAACGGTTTCAGAACCGCACCGGCAGTTATGGATGTGGATGGAGAAAAATATATCTTTGCCGGATCAAGAGATCATTGGTTTTATGCACTTAATTCACAGGGATATTTATCCTTCCAAGTTGAGACGGAAGATGAAATTACATCCTCGCCGGCATTTGTTCAATTGGAAAACAGCGTAGCGATATTTTTCACGTCGAAAGACGGGTACATTTATGGGATCGATCAACTCGGGAACGCTCTTCCCGGTTGGCCGGTTGATTTAAACACCATTCAATCTTACGCTCCAATCGTCGGAGATATCAATGATGACGGCCAGGCTGAAGTGATCGTATCTACGTATGATGGAAAGATACACGTGTTTCATTTAGATGGAACAATAGTGAATCCGTTCCCGGTTATTGAAACACAATTCATCGGGATTCCGGTTTTAGCCGATATTGATCTGGATAATGATTTGGAAATCATTTGCGGTCAAACAACGGATTTGTTCGGAGTTGATATTAAAACGGTTGGTTCCACATTCGATTACTGGAGTGACTATCGTGGAAGTTTATTACGAACCGGATTATTTATTGCTGGTTCAGTCCAAATGGCAACGGATAACCCTACAAACATCCCGGTTCATTATTCGTTGAATCCTGTTTTCCCGAACCCGTTTAATCCGGTTACTACAATTTCTTTTTCTGTCCCGCATCATATTACGGATGATGTTTCTCTCTGCATCTATGATATTTCAGGACGGCTCATTAAAACGTTAATTCAAGGAACAATTGAATCAGGAGATCATCGTATTCAATGGAATGCATCAAATATGTCCAGCGGGATTTATTTTGTACGCATGCAAACCAAAGAATTTGAAAAAACTCAAAAGATGATCTTGTTAAAATAAAGGGTACACACCATGAAGAACAAAATAAAATCAATATTTATTGTCGGTTTGTTTAGTACGGTAACTGTTGCGACTCAGATGTGGGTCGTTGCAGAAGTTTTTACTGAAACATGGTGACCGTATTGTCCTGACGCGCGGGCCGCGCTTCAACAATTATATAATAACGAAGACTATGTTGTTCCTTTAATTTGGCAGGGAAATTCACCATATATGAGTCCGAGCTATGCTCTCCGATATTCATTATATAATGTTCCTGCTTTACCAACATGTCAATTCGGCGGTAATCTACAAGATGTAGGTGGCGGAAGTAATATATATACGAGATATTTATCAAAATATAATCAGGTTGTTGGTCGGAACAGTCCGATAGAGATAAGTCAAAGCACGGTTACTATCGGTGAAAATCTTGTTATCAATGCAAATGTGACCTTAACTAACAACGTGACTACCTCCAATAACAAAATCTTATTTATCATTACACGATATCAAGATTCGGATTATTTTAGTTCTGTTGTTTCCTACGATGACTATTCATTTAACTTATCCTCTACCGGGGAATCTCAGACATATGAGCATTCTGTACCTATCGATCCGAGTTGGAATCTAGATGACTTAAAAACGGTCGTCATCGTCCAGTCCTGGGGGAATACTGAAATTTTACAGGGGAGTATTGCAGAGATTTCAACAGAGAATATGTTCACGATGAATGCACAGTTCACCGATATCTTATCAGATGATGATCAAGACGGTGTCATCAATCCGGGTGAAGATGTAACATTACAGTTGATGGTCGAAAACTCATCTTTGAATATTGAGGCGGATGACGTAACCGGTGAATTAGCATGTGACAATCCATATCTGACATTGGAACAGACGTCGTTGAGCTTTGGTGCCATTCAAAATGGTGATGCTGTGTCACAAGATTTAGTTATACATCTTCAAGATGATATTCCTTTAGGCGATGTCATAATTGATTTTACTGTTTCAACAAGTTACACCGATATGTATGGAAATCCCGGAGAGTTTTCCTACACGTATCCACTTGTTATCAGTGTTAATCTTTTCCAAACAGGATGGCCGCTTGATACTGAGTTTCAAATTGATTCATCACCGGCTGTTGTTGATATAAACCAAGACGGAATTAAAGAAGCCATCTATGGAGAATATGGCGGGTTACTTCATGTTGTTGATCCGCAGGGAAATTCACTCTCTGGATTTCCATTTAATTTAGGAGACGATATTTGGGGATCACCTGCTGTAGCCGATTTGGAGGGTGACGGAGACCTTGAAATTATAATCGGATCAAAAAATAAGCATTTACTCATTTTAAATGCTGACGGATCAGTACAAGCTGACTACGACGCTTTACAATACATTATGGGAACTCCAGCCGTTGGTAATATCGATGATGATGCTGATCTTGAAGTTGTGTTTGGCGGATATTCATCTCCCGGAAAACTCTTTGCCATCAATCCTGATGGGACACCAGTTACCGGTTTTCCTTACGAATTAGGACAAAAGATTCAGCGCGGTGTTGCGTTAGCCGATTTTAACGGGAATGGAAAAGATGATATCGTTTGCGGAACGGATAGTGAAGCAATCGTTGTGGTAATGGATGATTTGACTATTGCGGACGGGTTCCCGTTTCAAGCAGATAATGATTTTCGTTGCGCACCTTCAGTATTAGATATCTCCGGAGAGAAAATTATCTTTTGCGGATCAAGAGATGATAAATTATATGCTGTTAACGCTGACGGATCGCTTCGGTTTTCGATCCAAACAGGAGGTGATGTTGCTTCATCACCGGGATTTGTATCCTACAATGATGCAATGGCTATATTCTTTGGTTCAGATGACGGATACCTCTATGGTGTAGATATCAATGGTATTGCGTTATCCGGTTGGCCGGTGTTTTTGGAAGATGACGTAGAATCATCACCCGTCTTTGCTGACCTTGATAGTGATGGAACTCCGGAAGTTGTTGCAGGAACAATTGCCGGAGATTTCTATGCGATACACATGGATGGCACAATGTTGAACTATTTCCCCGTTACAAACTTACTTACAATAAAAGGATCACCAACAATTGAAGATCTCGACCAAGATGGTGATCTTGAGATCTTTAGCGGCACGATTGGTGATATCTTTGCAATTGATGTGAAAACGCCGGGGAATAACGAAAATATGTGGAGTATGCATCGCGGTAATTTGAAACGATCCGGAGTAATGACCGGATCTGGCGGTGGGTCAGAGATCACACTGAATATTGATTATTATGCCGGATGGAATTTGGTCGGATTACCGCTCACGGTATCCGATTCTTACTATCAGAATTTATTCCCGAATGCCGTAACCGGAACGTTATACGGATTTGACGAAAGTTATTATTCCGAAGAAAATCTGTATGAAGGTGAGGGTTACGTTTTGAGATTATCTTCAACAGAAACAGTGTCTATAACAGGTTTCCCGATTTCTTCACTTGATCTGCAATTACAGGAAGGTTGGAATCTCATCACAGGGATTTCAACTCCCGTTCATTATGATGATATTATCGATCCATCTAATATTATCATCGATGGAACCCTTTTTGGATTCTTTGAAGGTTATATTGCCGATACGACGGTTCATCCCGGGAAGGGATATTGGATTCGCGCATCAGCAGATGGAATCATTCAGCTCCAGTCGAGTGATTAATCCCTGCGTGGAAGAGAAGAAACAAAACGTACATATCGTTAGTCTGGGTTGTGCCAAAAACTTGGTTGACTCAGAGATTTTGCTCGGAGGACTGAAGAAAACCAGAGTTCAGATCATTGATGACAGTGACTCGGCAGATACGATCATTATCAATACATGTGGTTTTTTGGACATTGCACGTGAGGAATCGGTTGATACGATCCTTCAAGCGGCTGAACTGAAGAAAACCGGTCAACTCAAACAGCTGGTTGTCATGGGCTGCCTGTCTGAACGGTATCCATCGGAGTTGAAAAAGGAAATCCCGGAAGTAGATCGTTTTTTCGGGACCAATGATCACCAGCAGATCGTTTCCTTTCTTACCGGAAAAGATTTCGCAAAAGATGACCCGCTTTTCAGACGGTCTCTGTTAACTCCAAACCATTATGCGTATTTAAAGATTGCAGAAGGTTGTGATAATGTTTGCTCTTTCTGCAGTATCCCGATCATGCGCGGAAAACAAATAAGCCGTTCGGTCGAAGCGATTCGTTCTGAAGCAGATAGACTGGTGAAAAACGGTACAAAAGAATTACTCGTGATCGCACAGGATACAACATCGTACGGGTGGGATCTGAATCCGAAGCAAAGTCTCGGTGATGTTATCCGAACTTTGGATGAAATTGGTGACCCCCTTAAATGGATTAGACTGCATTATGCACACCCATCACATCTTTCGCAAGAGATCATCGAGGCGATGGCTGAATCAAAAAAAGTATGCCGGTATTTTGATATCCCGATTCAGCATATTTCTGATCCGATTCTGCAATCCATGAAACGGGGGCTGGGTGAAAAGGGAATCCGAAACCGTATTACCAAACTTCGCGAAGCTATTCCTAAATTGAGACTTCGGACCACCATGATCGTAGGCTATCCCGGTGAAACAGAAGATGACTTCAAAAAGCTATGTGACTTCACGCGTGAAATTCAGTTCGATCGGATCGGTATCTTCACGTATTCAGAAGAAGAAGATACATCGGCTGCCGACCTTGAGGATAATGTTCCGAGAGAAGTGAAAGATGAAAGAAAAGCCATATTGCAAGAGATCCAAATGGAGATCGGTCTGGATAAAAATACGGCTTTGATCGGAGAAACGATGGATGTTCTGATTGATGAAATCAAAGGAGAGTATGCCATTGGAAGAACCGAGTTTGATTCCCCTGAAGTCGATCATCAAGTCTTGATAAAGGATGATTTGCAGCCGGGAGATTTTGTTCAAGCGAAGATCACCGATGCTAACGAGTTTGAGTTGTTTGGTAATCTCGTTTAGTATATTTTCAATACTGAAACCATTTCCCGGTACCCGTTAATGTCAGTAATTTTGACGGCATTTTTTTAAAGGAATACCACTATGACAAAAAGAATTATCCATGCCCCGACGGGGACAAAACTATCCTGTAAGAACTGGCAGATTGAAGCCGTGTACCGGATGATCCAAAACAATCTCGATCCGGATGTGGCTGAAAATCCTGATGAACTTGTGGTCTATGGCGGAAAAGGGAAAGCCGCCAGAAATTGGGAGAGTTATGAATCAATTTTATCTACTCTGAAACAATTAGAACCGGATGAAACCCTGCTTGTTCAATCCGGGAAGCCGGTCGGTGTTTTAAAGACGCATACCACCGCACCTCGTACATTAATCGCCAATTCAAACTTAGTTCCAAATTGGGCGAATTGGGAGTACTTTAATGAACTCGACAGACAGGGGCTCATGATGTACGGACAAATGACAGCCGGTTCTTGGATTTATATTGGAACGCAGGGAATTTTGCAGGGAACCTATGAAACATTCGCCGCTGCAGCAAAACAGCATTATAACAGCGATCTGACCGGCAAATTTATTCTCACCGCCGGATTGGGTGGAATGGGTGGAGCTCAACCTCTTTCTGTAACAATGAATAACGGCGTGTGTATTGCGGTGGAAATTGATCCGCATCGTATTCAGCGCCGATTAGAAACAAAATACCTCGATATTGCCTCAGAATCCCTGGATGATGCCCTCACGATGGCCAGAAACGCTGCGATCAACGGTGAACCGCTTTCTATCGGATTACTCGGAAATGCGGCGGATATCGTACCAAAATTGGCTGAAATGGGGATCGTTCCGGATATGGTCACAGATCAGACATCTGCACATGATGAGTTGGACGGATATGTTCCAAATGGGATGACGTATCAAGCTGCATTAGATTTACGGAAATCAGACCCGGACAAATATGTGAAAGAAAGTTATCGCGCCATGGGTGAGCATGTAGAGGGCATCCTAAAACTGAAAGAAATGGGTGCGATCGCTTTTGATTACGGGAATAATCTTCGAGGGCAGGCAAAAAAAGCCGGTGTTGAAAATGCGTTTGATTTCCCGGGATTTGTTCCTGCATATGTTCGTCCATTATTCTGTGAAGGAAAAGGTCCATTTCGGTGGGTTGCTTTATCAGGAGATCCTGAAGATATCTACAAAACAGATCAAAAAGTGTTAGAACTTTTCCCAGAGGATAAGGCATTGGTTCGCTGGATCAAAATGGCTCAGGAAAAAATTCAGTTCCAAGGATTACCCTCACGAATTTGCTGGTTGGGATATGGCGATCGTGCTAAACTCGGCGTGGCATTGAATCAAATGGTTGCCAGCGGAGAATTGAAAGCACCGATCGTGATCGGACGTGATCATTTGGATTGTGGTTCTGTAGCTTCACCTTATCGGGAAACCGAAGCGATGAAAGACGGCTCCGATGCTGTTGCAGATTGGCCGTTATTAAATGCGCTTGTCAGCACGGCCAGCGGTTCAACATGGGTATCATTACATCATGGCGGCGGAGTTGGGATGGGATTAGCCATCCATGCCGGGCAGGTCATTGTTGCCGACGGAACGCCGGAAATGGAAGTTCGGCTTCAACGCGTCTTAACCAACGATCCTGGAATGGGTATTTTACGTCACGCAGATGCCGGATATGAAGATGCGATCGAAAATGCCAAGAACTGGGATGTGAATATCCCGATGATGGAAAAATAACGTATCATGATAAAATTGACAAACATCGGTCAACTCGTCACATATAATTCGAAGACGGATACGGTCAATCAAATTTCTAATGTTGAAATTCTTATCGAAAACGATCGAATTATTCAAATTGCACCCTCTGTAGGAAAGGCTGATGAAACCATCGATTGCCAAAATAAAATGGTTACCCCCGGTTTTGTTGATCCGCATACGCATCCGGTGTTTTATAACGGCAGAGAAGAAGAATATGCGATGCGTCTGGCGGGAGCGACCTATGAAGAGATCGCAGAAAAAGGCGGCGGAATTCGATCCAGTATTGATGGAGTAAGAAACGCATCAGAAGATGAACTGATTGAACGTGTAACAAAACGCATGGATCGCTTTTTACGGTTAGGAACAACCACAATTGAAGCCAAAAGCGGATACGGCCTTGATACAGAATCTGAACTGAAATCTCTTCGTGTGCTTGAACGAGTGAATCAAGAGCATCCTATCGATATCATCCCAACCTTTATGGGTGCACATGCTTTTCCCCATGAATTTGCGGACGATCATGATGGGTATGTCGATCTGATCTGTAACGAGATGATCCCTGCTGCAGCGGAACAGGGGATTGCCAAATATTGTGATGTGTTTTGTGAAAACGGATATTTTACCGTTGAACAATCTCGAAGAATCCTTGAAACCGGAAAAGCCTATGGGTTAATCCCGAGACTTCATGCAGATGAATTTGAAGATTCCGGTGCAGCCAAACTTGCCGGGGAGATCGGAGCTGTCTCTGCAGACCATCTCATGGCCGTCGGGAATGAAGGTATCACCGCATTGAAAAAGGGGAAAGTGACGGCAACATTACTACCCGGTACCACATTCTTTTTAGGAAAACAGTCCTATGCGCCCGCAAACACGTTTAAAGAAGCCGGGGTTAAAATGGCATTGGCAACGGACTTCAATCCCGGGAGCAGTCATATTCAATCGATGCCCTTTATTATGTCACTCGCTTGTTTATATATGGGTATGAGCGTAGAAGATGCATTTCAAGCGGCGACATGGCAGTCGGCTCTTACTCTGGACGTCAATGATGAAGTCGGGAGTTTAGAAGAAGGAAAGAAAGCTGATCTTGTTATTTGGGATTTGGAACGGCTGATTGATATTCCATATTACAGTTCGGATGTACCGATTTTATCCGTGATGAAGAATGGTGTGAATTACCTCCGTTAATATTTATCAGCCAAAAATACGTGTGGTAATAACGGGTTGGTTATGTTACCTGCAATAACCATTACCGGTCGTGAACGGCTTACTCCTTAAAAACTTTGACATTGAATTCTATTTATTGGTAACTTTGCCATGAATGTAATGTCTCTACTGAATAAAACGAATAAATTATCTGTAATTATGCCTGGTGGATATTTGGAAACCATGCAAAGGAAGCGTTACAGTAACAGCACAATAAAATCCTATTGCACTTATTTTAAAGCTTTTCAAGAGAGTTTTTCAGGAAAAGACCTGGAAAACATTAGTTCAGATATGATCAACCAATACATATTGGAACTGATCAAAGTAAAAAATATTTCCATCAGCCAGCAAAATCAACGGATTAATGCCATTAAATTTTACTATGAGAAGGTATTGGGCAGACCAAAACAAGTGTACACGATTGATAGACCCAAGAACGAAAAGAAATTACCAAAAGTATTGTCAAAATCGGAGATATCTGTGATTTTAGCGAATACGAATAATCTGAAACACAGAATGATAATATCGCTTCTATATTCGGGAGGATTGAGAAGATCGGAGGTGATAGAGTTAAAAATCAGCGATATACAATCGGAGAGAAACTTAATCCTCATTCGAGGAGCGAAAGGTAAAAAAGATCGCTTTACGATTTTATCAAAACCCTTACTTATTCAATTGCGAAAATATTACAGTGAATATAAACCAAAAGTATATCTGTTTGAAGGTTTGCATGGTAAAAGATATAGTGCCGGAAGCGTTGCAAAAGTTGTGAAACGAGCGGGAATAAAAGCAAAAATTAGACAGTCGGTAACTCCCCATATGTTAAGACATTCTTTTGCAACCCATCTGCTTGAAGGGGGTACTGATTTACGATATATACAGGAATTACTTGGACACGGCAGCAGTAAAACAACAGAAATATATACACGTGTAACAAATAACGATTTCAAGAAAATACAAAATCCGATTGATGAAATACTTTAGATCAAATAATTCAGTGAACATACAAAGCATATTTGGTTATGTATATTCACTTTTTTTCACCTGCTATAATGAATGTAAATGTAATACACATACACAGACGTTAGGGGCAAGGCAAGATGAGCATCGTATCAAGAATAAAATGACATTTTAAACCAAAGACAGCATTCTTTAAATATCTTTGGAGATTTTACAAGAAACATAGAATTGTTTCGATTAGGAATAGAATATGAGTATAGAGAGTATATTAAATAGCAAAGAATATGAATGTAAGTTAAGTGAACATTTAACGACTTTGCTTAAAAGAACTAAAGCGTCAGATTCAGAAGCAGATACAGCTTTTGCTTTTGAATCTGAAATATACATTTTCGTAAGAAATTTATTTGGAATTGACTTAGATTTTAGAAAAGAGACAAGCCAATCTACATTAAGACATACTTTTCAAGGAAGAATTGATGCTTTTTGTAATAACCTTGTTATAGAATATAAAAGAAAAGATAAACTTGATACGAAAAAGGATAAAGATAAAGCCGAACAACAATTATCAAATTATCTAACGCAGTTATTATCTGGTGATGGTAATGAATACCATGGAGTTTTAACAGATGGAATAAAGATTAAATACATTTACTTTCAATCAGGCAAATTACACTCTACAGCTTATAAAAACATTGACGAGAGCGACTTGGATAAGTTAGTTCGTTCATTGGTAGATTTTAAAAATAAGAAATTTGTTCCACTCAATATTGTTAATGATTTCAAACTTGAATCAGAAAAACATATCACTGTAGATTTAGCAAGAAACCTTTTTAAAACGATTTTAGAAAACCCATCAGAAAAAACATCAATGTTATTTCAAGAATGGGAGGTTTTATTTCATTTATCGGAATCAGATAAAGGGCAAAATGAGGATATAAAGAAAAGACGCTTAGCACTAAGCAAACTTTTCAAAATAAAAATAGAAGATAGTGAAACTGATTACAAAGCTCTTTTTGCACTTCAAACAACATACGCAATAATTGTAAAATTAATTGCTTGTAAAGTTGTCACAAAGATTGAGTTTAATAGAGATATTGAATATTTCTCTGACTTATCAAATATTGATTCTTCAACACTTAGACAATTTATTGAATATATTGAGGATGGTTATGTATTTCAAACTGGTGGTGTAAGAAACCTATTAGAAGGTGATTTCTTCTCATGGTATTGTAGTGAGAGTTCATGGGATGATGATTTAGCAAAAATCATTCTTTCTATCGTTGATATATTGGAAGGTTACTCAATTTCATATTATAAACACGGTTATACAACAGTTGATATTTTTGTTGACCTTTATATGGAAATAATGCCATCAGAAGTAAGGCATAGTTTAGGTGAATATTTTACACCAGCTTGGTTAGCTGATTATGTAGTAAAGCAAAGTGAAAGCATTGTTTCTAACTCAAACTATTCATCAATAGACCCATGTTGTGGAAGTGGGGTTTTTGTAATGTCTTTAATCAAAAATATAATTGGAGACATAGATGTAATTAGCTTAAACGAGGACGAAAAAAGAGATTTACTATTCTCTATTTTAAATCGTGTAAAAGGTGTTGATATTAACCCATTGTCTGTATTAACAGCAAAAGTTAGTTTTTATCTATCAATCAAACCGTTAATAAATGGAGATGATATTGAGATTCCAATTTATTTAGGTGACTCAGCAAATATTCCTACTAAATTGAATGTCGATGGAATTGATTGTTATCAATACATTGTAAATACAAAACAAGAAAACATTGATGTAATCTTACCAAGCTCTTTTGTTGAAAGCAGTAAATTTTTCTATCAAATGAGCCAAATTCAAGCAATAATCAAAGCTGAAGATGTTCAACTCGTTTATGAGAAATTTACGCAAGCAATAGGTGAAGATATTAACGAAGAAATATCTCAAAACATACAAGTTCTATCAGAACAATTAGTTCGTTTACATACCAATAACTGGGATGGTATTTGGATTAGAATTGTTTCAAATTTCATGCTTGTTGCAAGGATTAAAGATATTGATATAATTGTAGGAAATCCACCGTGGATTAAATGGGAATTTTTACCACAAGCATATGCAGAAAAGATAAAAACACTTTGTGTTGACAGACATCTTTTCTCTGGTCAAACTTACATGGGTGCTATTAGTTTAAATATATGTGCGTTAATTGCAAATGTTACAGCTTCGGCTTGGTTAAAAGAAGATGGAGTCCTTTCTTTTTTAATGCCTCAAACATTAATGACACAAGATTCATATGCTGGGTTTAGAAATTTCTACACAGATGTAGCTAATGATGAACGTATGTATTTACAGAAACTTGATGACTGGACTAAGTCTGGAAACCCATTTATTGACACGCAAGAGAAGTTTATGACTTATTATTATAGGAAACAAACTGTTGACTATTTCAACTCAGGTATTCCGATTACCACTTTTGCTAAAAAACGAGGAGTTAATATTAATAAAATCAACTCAAAACAGTCATTTAATGAAGTAGAACAATACTTTGAGAACTCATATCCAAAAGCTTTTCAAATGGACTTGGAAAGAACTGGATATACAACTTTTGATGAAGAGTTTATTCCTAAAAAAGAATTATTTGATTTGATTATTGGAAAATGTGAATATAAAGCAAGAAGTGGTGTAGAGTTTACACCAGCAGAGGTATATTTTATAGAACCTGTTAAGGCTGTTTCTTCTAAGGATTCATATTTATTCAAGACTAAACAATTTAATAATTCAACATACAAGTCTGTTAATAAACTACCTGTACAACTTGAAACAGAGTATATAAGACCAGTTATAAAAGCTCCTGAAATTGTACCGTTCGGATTCAAGGAAAACAACAATTATTGTATTTTCCCATACGAAGAAGGGGTTTCAATTTCGTCAGAACCTTCTGTAATTCTTGATAAAAGCCAAGAGTTGTTTAAATACTTTACTCAGAATAAATCAATTATTGGAAAACAATCCAAAAGAAGTCTTACAATTTCAAGAGGGACTGCTTTTTATTCACTTTCTAAAGTTGGAGCATATACATATTCACCATACAAGGTTACGTTTAGGGATAATACAAAATTAAGTGCATCGGTTGTTAGAAAAGAAAAGACACCTTGGGGGGACGAAGTCATGCCTGTATGTGCAAAACACTGTCCTTATATAAGCAAAGACCTAAAAGGTCGTGATATAACAGAAGATGAAGCTTATTATTTATGCGGAATCTTAAATGCTCCAATAGTAACTCAATATTTCAAATTCACATTTAGCACAAGGTCTTACAGTATTAATTTTAATATTAAAATGCCATTGTACGATTCAAAGAATAAGAATCATAAAAGAATTGTTGAGCTATCACGAGAAGCTACTATAAATGGAGTTTCAGATAAAATATTGACTGAAATTGAAAAAGAATATATTGAACTATGTAAGAAAATATAAGGAAGCCCAGCCCCTAACAATGTATATAAAACATTGGGATTTAAGTGGTTATTTGAACTTTTGTTCTCGCATCAAAGTTAATTGTTTTTTGATAGGTAACTACTCCGAAATCCCCAACGTTTCATATACGAACCGTTGGGCACAATTAAAAAAGGACAAGTAAAATGGAAACAACAAATCAAACAATGAATGAAAAACCAAAATTCACACGCTTCCTCATTGGTGGACTAATTGCAGGTATAATAAGCGCAATATTGAATAACCTCTATAGCGTTGTGTACACTTTAATAACTGGTCATAGTGTATCTGAAATAATAAATATTGGGTCAATAACAGGTGCATCAATTTTCCCAACTATTGTTGGTGCGCTATTGTACTTCGGATTGAGTAGGTTCACAACAAAAGCAACCCTTGTCTTCATCATTGCAGGTAGTATTCTCGCCATAATTAGCTGCGCAGGAGCATTTGGCAATGAACTTGCTGATGGAACCCCAACACCTGAAGGATTTGCGGGATTAACCGTTCCAATGCACCTTATAGCAGGTTTGGTTGCAGTATTATTCATTCCAAAATATACATACAGAAAATGACAGACCAAAGAAGGCGTGACTGGACAACAGCTTATGCGGAAAACCCTGTAGAGGAAATGCCTTGGTATTATCCTGACCTTGACCCTGACCTTGAAAAAGCATTAGATAAACTAAACATAAATTCAGGGACTTTCCTGGATTTGGGCACGGGACCAGGAACTCAAGCTCTTGAACTTGATAAAAAAGGATTTACCGTTACAGGTACAGACATATCCAAAGATGCCATTGAGAGAGCCTCAAAGCTATCCAACAATGTAAAGTTCGTCCAAGACGACATTCTCAATTCCAAACTGACACGAGAGTTTGACAACATTTTCGACAGAGGGTGCTTTCACGTTATGAGTGAGGGCAAACGACCCAAGTACGTAAACAATGTGAAACAAATACTAAAAACGGACGGGTTATTATTTCTAAAATGTTTCAGCGACAAAGAACTTGAAACTGGCGGTGGACAAAGGGGCTTCTCAAAGGAAATGATAGAAGAAACATTTGCTGGTTACTTTGACATTGAAAGCATTTATGACACAGAATATCAAGGGACAAGGAAACCTACACCAAAGGCGCTGTTTGTAATAATGAGAAAAAAATAAAAATAACTGTGCCCAACAAAGGCTATAAAATATAGGGCAGACAAGGGTTTCAGAGAGTTTACTGCTCTCAACAAACATTCTTCTCGGCTGACAATGATGAGTTCCAAATGCCCTACATTTCATAGCCAAACCGTTATAGGGCATTTGAAAAACCGCAAGAATCGGGTTTCATTACGTTTTGAGAATTGAGAATTTTGTCAAAACATTTAAAAGGAATTAATATGCAATTTGATTTTGACAATAAACAGAGAAAAGAAATACTCGAAATAGTATTTGAAAAGCTGGAGAACTATTATAGCTCAACACAAGATTTTAAGACCAATCCTGATTTAAATATTAATAAAATTAGAGAATCGCTTCTTTCCACAGAGTTAGTTAATGGAATCAAACCAGATAAAGCTATCCAACACGTAACAAATGGACTTGAAACCTTTAGTGTTCATACACCACATCCTAAATATTTTGGATTGTTCAATCCACGTTCTAATTATGCAGGAATTATCGCTGACCTAATCACAGCTACCTATAACCCTCAATTAGCTGCTTGGAGCCATGCCCCTTTTGCCGTTGAAGTAGAGGAGTTAATAATTAGGGAATTTGCAAATAAATTTGGATACGATAAAAATGCAGATGGTGTTTTCACAACAGGAGGAGCTGAAGCCAATCTTACAGCAATGCTCTGTGCTTTGAACCATAAATACCAAAATTTTGCTAAGGATGGAGTATTTGGTTTAGACAAAAAACCTGTTGTATTTTGTTCAGCAGAGGCTCATCACTCTATTCAAAAAGCCGCAAAAGTTGTTGGGATTGGATATAATCTTGTAAAATCAATTCCAATTACAGATGAATTAAAACTGGACACGGAGATTTTACAGCAAAAACTAAATGAACTTGACTCATCAATTTATGCGCCATTAATGATTATTGGAACTGCTGGAACTACTGGGACAGGTACAATTGACGAATTGAATCAGCTAAGTTCCATTTGCAAAAAGAAAAACATTTGGTTTCATGTCGATGCAGCTTATGGAGGAGGAGCAATTTTAAGTCAGGATTTGAAGCACCAATTAACAGGTATCGAAAAGTCTGATTCTATTACTTTTGATGCTCATAAATGGATGTCGGTACCAATGGGAACAAGTATATTTTTGACATCGAGAAATGATATTCTCGGAAAAACGTTCAGAATTACAACGGAATACATGCCAAAGGAAGCTGATAAACTCACGATTACTGAACCCTTTACACATTCTATTCAATGGTCGAGAAGATTCATTGGTTTAAAAGTATATCTTTCACTACTATTCTATGGTTGGCAGGGATATGAACAAACCATAAATCATCAGGCAAAGATGGGACGATATTTAAAAAATCAGCTGATAGAAAATGGTTGGCTTATCAAAAATAATACAGATTTGCCAGTTGTATGCTTTGCAAAATCTGAATTTGAAACAGATTCAAATTTCCCGAAAGAAATATTGGATAAGATTTTGGCAAAAGGTAAATCATGGTTATCTGTTTATCCTATAAATGGAATACCTACTTTTAGGGCTTGTATTACAAACTATAACACTACTGAAAAGGAAATCGATGAATTGGTTGATGAACTAAATGATGAAGTAACATCCTATGTTGGACAATAAAACATACCAATATAATAAAATTGCAGAGGCTATTGCTTTTATAGATGATAACCATAAAGGACAGCCATCTTTAGACGCAATAGCTGAGCATGTTAACTTAAGTCCTTTTCATTTTCAGCGTCTATTCAAGGAATGGGTAGGAATTAGTCCAAAAAAATACTTGAAATTTATCAGCTCAAATTATGCAAAGAGTTTGCTAAGGAAAAAAGAAAGCAATTTATTTGACACTGCTTTTGAAATGGGTTTATCTGGAACAGGAAGGCTTCACGACATGTTTGTAACAATAGAGGGCATGACTCCTGGAGAATATAAAAACGGTGGTTCAAGCCTGATAATCAATTATAGTTTTGCAGAAACTCCTTTTGGCGAAATCATAGTAGCAGCCACCAATAAAGGAATCTGCCATATGGCATTTAACGAGAATAATGTATTAGCATTCGAGGAGTTACAAGCTATTTTCCCGAATGCAATATTCAATCAAAAAGTAGATAAATTTCAACAAGACGCTTTGTTTATTTTCCGTAACGACTGGACTAATCTAAATGAAATAAAATTACATTTGAAAGGAACAAAATTTCAATTGAAAGTTTGGGAAGCATTGTTATCCATTCCTTATGGAAATCTCTCTACTTATGGAGAAATAGCAGAAGCGATTCAGCATCCAAAAGCATCGAGAGCAGTGGGAACTGCAATAGGAAACAATCCGATAGCATACCTGATTCCATGCCATAGAGTAATTCAAAAATCAGGAAAATTTGGAGGCTATCATTGGAATCCGACAAGAAAGAAAGCAATAATTGGTTGGGAAGCTTCAATATTGGAAAATGAATAAAAACGCCCTATAACAATGTATAAAAAACATAAGTGGTTCAGTGGTTTACGAAGCTTTAGAGCATTTAATCAGCTCCGCCAAATCTGCGATTTGACGGATTTGTTTAATATTTTAAATTTGTGTCAAAACGCATATTTGGCTCAGTGCAACTTGATAGGAAAGTGCTTCGAAATCACTTACGTTTCTTATACTAACCGTTAGGCACAATTAAACAAAGGACGAAATGAAGAAGGATTTTCTAAAAAAAGACTTAACAAACAAAACCATTGTTTTTACTGGTGGAACAGACGGAATGGGAAAAGTTGCCGTACAGAAACTAGCAAAAATGGGGGCTACCATTATGCTATTAGGAAGAAGCAAAGAAAAAACATTAAGGGTAGTTTCGGAGTTAAATAAGATAGCCAATAAAGAAAATACACACTATGTCCCTTGTGATTTAGCCTCACAAAAAAGCATTAGAAATGCTGCTGAAACAATCTTGGAAAAATGCCCAAGAATTGATTTGCTTATCAATTGTGCAGGAGCACAAACTGGAGCTGAAAGAAAGGTTACAAATGATGGCTATGAAACGAATTGGGCAATCAATCATCTTGGTCCTTTTTTACTAACCAACTTATTATTGGAAAGAATTGAAGAGTCCGCTCCAGCTCGAATAGTAAACCTATCATCAGCCACTGAAAAAAGTGGACATATACATTTTGAGGATTTACAACTCGCTGAAAACTGGAGTGTTTTCAAAGCTTATCCTCAGGCTAAGCTAGCGATGAATATATGTACCCGAAAAATGGCAAGAGAACTTGAAGGTTCAGGAGTTACTGTCAATGCACTCAATCCTGGATTTATTAAATCTAACCTCTTGCGTGACCTCAAAGGATGGACTGCACTTATTGGAGTTCCATATATGTTCTTTTTTGCATCGAAACCTGAAGTAGGAGCCAACAGAATATTACGGGTTGCTCTTTCGGACGAATATGAAAATATAAGCGGAAAATTCGTGTATGAAGATGTCGTTCGTAATCCTAACCCTGAAGCATTGGATGATAGCATTGTTGAACGAGTTTGGAAGATTTCAAAAGAACAAGTGAATATAAAATGATATAATATGGAATTTATAAAGCATACAACTAATTGGGTAAATGGAGAGATTTTAGAAGCCTCAATTGCGAGTATAGTAGGAGCTTTGATAATTTTATGTAGTATAT
>CAYQZV010000027.1:0-18333 GCA_964422145.1 uncultured bacterium
CTTCAGAAAATTTAACGAAAGCAGCAATCTCATGGATACACACAGCAGGAACTCCCGATCCAAGCTCACCGCATGAAATTGCATTGACCGGACAATATTTGATTGCAGGAAAATTTGATAACATTCTTCTAAATACAAAGCCGGATTTGGTAAGCGGTGCAACCTATTCCATGGCTTTATCTGGAACCGATCTTGCGGGTAATGCATCTACAGCAAATTTGACGGAATTTTATTTTGATGATGCAGCTCCTGTGTTCACCCATTTTGCACCACAAAACGGGGATTTCATTAATACAGCAAACCTGCAATTCGAGATCGATGAACAGCTGATTTCTGGATCAATCACCTGGTTAGCAGAAGGCGGATCACAGGACCCTCAAAGTACCAGAAAAATCCCGCTATCCGAATCTGAAAAAGAAGGAGGTTTGCTCGATCTCGGCACACTGGCATCCCAAACGGAATTGAATGACGGAACTGTGTATTCTATTACTGCCGATGGAACTGACAGAGCCGGGAATACAATTACAACAGAATTGGCTTCCGGATTGACCTACGATGTGAGCAAGCCAAAATTCAGCGGCTTGTTTCCGACAATGACAAGCCGGATAAATTCTCCGCTAGTGAAATACACCGTGAACGAACAACTTCAATCCGGTTCCTTCACATGGAAGCATATGGGCGGAGAGGATGATCCGAATGCTCCGCATGAAATCGCATTCGATGAAGGTATGCTGATATCCGGCGCGCATACATCCGAATCTACTGAAGTTCCTTCTCTTGTAACCGGGACAATGTATAGAATTACTTTTGAGGGTATGGATCTGGCTGGAAATGTCGGAAAAAAGCTGATTATGAATATTGTGTACGATGATATACCTCCAGCCTTGGAATTGCTGTATCCAGAAAAGGATATGATAGTCAATAATACTATGCTGGCCTATAAAATATCCGAAGGGCTGACAGAAGGAACAATCGTATATACACAAACGGGCGGGAATTCAGATCCAATGTCACCTCATAGCGTTAAACTAAGAGATCTTGAACTAGAAGTGGTGCAGCTTTCGCCGGCACAATTGTCTAATTCGGCCACACTTAACGATGGTTCAATATACCAAGTTGAATTCTATGGCAAGGATTTAGCAATGAATGAGAGCAGTGCACCATCCATCGGCAATGTTCTATACGATATAACGAAACCAGAATTATCCCTTTCAAAACCGGAACCCAACAAGGTGATGGTTGGGCCGAATGTATCATATGCTGTTACAGAAAATTTGACATCTGCAACAGCTACCTTTTCACGAGATGGCGGAAATGCTGACGTACATTCACCTCACACTATAACGTTTACAAATGCAGAGCTTGCAGCAGGAGATTATCTGAATATTAACCTTGCAAACATGCCCGAATTAAGTCCGGGCACCGAATATACATTGACGATTAGCGGAACTGACATGGCCGGTAACGAAAGCAACCCTGCAACTGTGACGGGGATTACATATGCAAGAAGTCTCGAAGGAAATTGGTATTGGCAAGGACCAATTATGCAGGTCGTCTGGACGTTTACACCGGAAGCCGGTCCATTTGGATTATCGGGAGAATTTGCAGAGGGTGCGGCGATTGGAACTAAAATCAGCAATCAAACAATCGGAACATTTTCCATTGATTATTCTTCGACACCGTGGATTCTTGAAACCGAAAAGCCTGAAACTGGTGAAAAAAGATTTAGCCTTATTGAATTTATGGGTCCAAATAGAATCAAAGTTTTAACAAAGGAAAAGAGAAAGCCGTCTTCCTGGTCGGACGGAGAAATTATGGAGTACGAGTATAAACCATAATAGGAATTGGTTTTTGATATAACACGGGGAAGCCACTAAATTCGCCGACATTTTTTTAACCAAATTCACGAGAAAGAAATATCATGGCTAAGAAACAAAAATCATTTGCAGACAAAGCGAAGGGAAAGAAGGTAAAAGACACCACATTCGTTAAGTTTGTGAAGAGTATACTATCGGAAAAAACCGGCCACTGGAGATTCAATGAACAGATGGTGCAGATGGAAAAAGGCGAAAATTTGGATAATGCATTAAAACGCATGGATGAGGAGGCTCATCTTACGGATATAGTCCTTCCAGGGACTGAATCTGAAGAAGAAAAGCCTGATGTTGAGGAAGCAGCCACCGAAGTGCCTGAAACAGATGATGCACTATCACAGGATCCTCCTGAGGAAGAAAAACAAAATGAAACCCAGGAAGAGGACAATAAGCCTGTAGAGAATGAGTCTACCAAAGAAAGTGAAAAGGAAGATTCAACTCAAAATGATGCTGAAGAAAGTTTTTCATCCGATGGAACCGAGGAGGAAGTGCCGAATTCAGAACCAGAGGAAGATGGAGACACTAAAGACAATGATAATGCAGAGGATCTTTCATCAGCTGAAGAGAGGCAACATGAGGAACACTCAGAAAATGAGAATCAGGATGATGAGAGTGGAATAGAATATGAGGTTGCAGAAGAAACTGAATCGGAGGGAAAAGCTGACGATGGCGAAAATAAACCATCCGAAGAAGAAGTTGAGAGAAATAAGGAGGAATAATTCTTATTGGAGAGGTGTCCGAGTGGCTTAAGGAGCACGCTTGGAAAGCGTGTGTGCGTTTGCGCGTACCGTGGGTTCGAATCCCACCCTCTCCGCAATTTTTTAATATGAAAATATATATTGGAGGTGTGGCAGAGTCTGGCTGAATGCACTGGTCTTGAAAACCAGCGTCCACTTCGGTGGACCAGAGGTTCGAATCCTCTCGCCTCCGCATTTTTAATGTTATAGGAATTATGTGATTTATTACTTACCAGTTTTCGATTATTAAAACACAAACAAAAAGTTCTGACATATGGAGATTAATATTATGTATAATAATATGAAGATCTTTGACGATAAATTATTGAAATATATTATATTAAAATTTTTCTTGCATTCTTAGGCAATGTGTAATTAACATTAAAAAATCGCGAATTAATCATAAATAAAGAATTATGATTCTTTGACGTAAAAATGAAAAAAGAAGAAACAAAAAAATTTAGAGCTAGAATTATTGGGGCGATAGAAGGTACTCCTGGTATTACAGCAAAAGAACTTGCTGTTCAATTGGATGTTCGTCAGTCAAATTTGTACTATCATTTGAAATATTTAATGAACGCCAAAGAAGTTTCTGTTTCCATACATCAAACACAGAATGGAATAAATGAAAAATATTATTATCCATCATCCTCAACTGACCTAGACGCTAATGATGCAGTTATAATCAGTGAGAATGATATTCCTACCGTTGAAAATATTCCAGAGGATAAAGTAAAGCCAAAATCCAGCGAAATTAGAGAAGATACAGTAGAAATTGAAAATTCAGATATAAACACCGATGAACAATTAACTGAATCTACAATAGAGATGGATGATGATATAGTTGATGAGGATAATCCGGATAATCAACAATCTACAGTTCAAAACATTGATACTAATGAAGGAGTAGTGGAAAATGATATATCTTCGCTAAGAGATATTCTAATGGGAAAATCAGCGCAATCTACTACAGATGATGAAATTGGTGATAATTCAGTGACAGTAGAGCCTGAATTTACTGATCTTGATAAAGGTAAAGTTGAAGATACTTCTGTTGGCGGAAATGTAGGTAATGATAATGAAGAATTTGATGAAGTTTTGATAAATGATATACCATTTCTCATTCCCAAAGATTGTGAAACTCTTGATGAAATGGTAAATAATACTCGATCAAAGGGTAATAAAATTATCGATTTGCAAACGCAAACAAAAGTTTTTGAATATTTAAAATCAAATTATTCTTTTGGTCAGCAAAAATTGGACGATGAAGAGATTAATGATATCATGCAAGTTGAAGATGATAATGTAGAGGATACAGAAAAAAGATATGAATCCAACGTTAAAGTTATAGAAGAATCAGATAGATCTGACGTTAAACATTCGACCAATCCTCTTCGTTCATTTGCGAATAAATTATCTTTTAAATCTTACGAACTAGCTGTGCAGCAAGCAGGTAAATCCTTTAACGTTTTATTAACACAAAATTTAGGTGATAAATTAAAATTAATATTTAATGAAAAATTAAACGCACCATTACACGAGCAAATGCAGATTTTAGGTACAAAAATAGATTACATAATTGACAACTTTAACATTAAAGAATCACGAATTAAGGCGTCTATTGAGTCAGATCAAATTTTTACTCAGAAGTTGGAATTTGAAACACCTGACGTGAATAAAAAGGAAATAGAAGAATTAATTAAAGTAAAAATCCAACGAGAATTACAATTAGATCCTAACAAATCGTATTTTAATTTTAATATTAAAAAATCTGGTGATGTTACCAATGTCAGTGCTCAAATAGCCGACGCTAATTCCATTGATCAGTATATTCAATATTTTGATTCTAAGGGTATAAATATTTCATATATATCTAGTTTAGCTACTATATGCAATCAATTATTACAAAAAACTTATGGCACATCATCTGAACCAAAATTGATATTGTATTTAGGGTATTCCCGGAGCAACCTTATGGTTATACAAAATGGTTCTATTGTCATGAGTACCAGGATCGGCGCTTCTATAAGTGATTTAATAAAAAAAATGAAGGGTTCTATGTATGGTGGTGACTCTAATATTATAATGAATGAGCAAGATATTATTTCGCTAATTGAATCTGATGATCTTATGAATGAGAATAATTCTATTATTAGACGTTTGAATTTACCTTTTTCAACAGTAAAACAGTTAATCGATGACTTTATAAAAACTATTCGAAATGATATGATTTTATCAATAAGGCAATTTCAAAAGATTCAATCGACAAACATCAACGAAGGATTTGTTGTATCATATATTGATAAAAATGATGCTATTATTTCTTTGTTAGCCGAAGATTTAAATTTTGAATTACGAGAAATAGAAATAGAGAAATTTTTTCACCAAAATGATCATTCTCATATTCGAGATTATTTTGCCATGTTGGTTGGGTTATCAGTTGCTGATAGAAAAGATCAAAATTTGCTGCCAAAAAATATACGAGAGAAAGCAATTTACTATGGACGAACAAAAGTACTTGCAGTTTCAGGTGCCATTTGTGCTAGTATTTTATCTGGATTGCTAATATTTAACTTAGTTACGTTAAGCAATTCAAATGCTGATTTGAATTCTACTTCTAACAATTTTGATACAAATAAAAGATTATATTCAAATAGTATTAACGTTCAAAAAACCGCAATCATGCTTGAATTTATTGAAAATGATATAAAAAATAAACGACTAGCATCAGAAAATTTAAATCGATTTCTCTCTTATCTGGGTAATGAATTACCAAGCGGTGTAAAGTTAAATACATTAAAATCATCTCCTATTGGTGAGAATAAAGATTCCAGACAATCCGTGTATCCATATAGGTATGAAATTAAAGGTTTTGTAACCAGCGATTTGTCTAATGCCCTAATTATACTCGAAGGTATGAAGACAAAGCTTGAAGAATCTGAGGATATAAATTTAGTATCCTTTGAAAATAATGATTTTTATAAGGATGAGTCCCTTAATCTCCCTAAACAATATTTTACTATGATTTGTGAATTACAATAATCGTTATGCAGGATCAAAAGAGGATATTTTACATACTTTTAGGCGCTTCCAGTTGCATCATACTGATATTGCTGATTTTCAACATTAAGCTTTATATGGATTCAAGGTCTGCTGATGCTGCTGCACAAAACTATACTGATACTGCGTTGTTGTATAAGAACAGAACGCGATCAATGAGTGATTTAAATAACATAATTATAGAAAAGAAAAATTCAATAATCGAAATTGTGAACCCTACTAACGAAGATAAATACCTTGAATCCGTACAAGAAATTGCATCTATTTTTTCAAGAAATGATGTGAGGGTGCTTGAAGTAAATCCTAAATTGATGACAAAAGATGTTGCTACAAATTTTGATATTATCAAAGATGATGCATTTTTAAGTGTTAAAGAATTTGTGATGAGAGTTGTTATTAATGGAGAAGAGTCAAAAATTGTCAAATCCATTAATTCAATAATCAATATGCCTGTACATTTTTATGTTGAAAATATTAGTATTGACCACCCAGATGATAATACACGAGGTAATACATTTCTAACATTAACATCGAATTGGAGAAGTAATGAATAGAGAAATGATTCTTGGAGGCATTCTGGCGGTAATACTTATTGGGGTTTTTGGATCGGAATTCCTGAGTTGCTCTGGTATGGCTTCAGGATCATTGAATAGAGTAACATTCCAAGACAAAAACAACGAACTTTCCATAGTTAAAGTTGAATATAGAACAGAAATATTAACACCCTTCAATTACCGCAAATCTCTGAATGAAACAAATGCATGGAACTATGGTGCTAAACAAGATTTTGTTGATAAAACTACACCTGAAGTAGTATTTACTGTTCAGCTAATTATGGGTGATGGTGCCCTAATTAACGATAATATATATTCAGTTGGCGAAATGATATATGACCATGAAATCATTGCGATTGATGAAACAAGTCAGACGGTTACTTTGCGGGGACCAGATTCGGAAAAAATATTATCAGTTTCAGAATAAACTGATAAAGGGGAGAAATGTTATGACAAACAGAATAATTTGGTTGATTATTTCAACTTCACTTACTATTGCACAGATGGTGCCATCGGCAATTCCAGGAGCTCTTCAGAAATCTACTGAAAAGAAAAAAAAGGTAGAAAATTGGGTTCAATCTGTTGATGTAGTTGATAATAATGATATTTTCATTATGAATATTATTTCAGAAGATATAATTGAATATGATATTGATGAATATCTTGATCCATTCACGCTTTCGATACACATTAAAGAAGCCGGATGGGCAAAAGGACGCTATGTTAAAAATCTAGATGCAAATCCTCTATACAGGTTCAAGGTAAATGAAAATGTAAATAAAAATGATCCATATTTTTCTGACGTTCAATTATTTTTCAAAAAAGAAGTTTTATATACTGTTAATCAGGAAGATTCGGTATTAAGTATATCATGGAGGAACGAAGCTATAGATGAAATAGCTTATGAGGATGAATACAGCAAACTTGATGAAAAAATATCCATCAAATTTACCGATGCAGCAGTATTGGATGTTGTTCGTTTAATTGGTACAAAGGCGAAATTGAATTTGGTCATCACAGCAACAAGCGATGCTAGAACAACCCTTGATATTAAAGACGTTAAAATTAGTGATGCTCTTGATTATATTATTGGACCAAGCAAAATCAAATGGTTCTTTACAGATGATATTCTCGTTATAACCGATGCTGAATCTGTTCAGGGGCTGCTGAAAAGTGAGCTTTTTACGTTAAATTATTCTGATGGTACTCAACTGGTAAAATATATCCAGCCTTCGTTGAGTACAAACGGACAGGTAATTCCAATTGTATCTTCAAGCGCACCTAACAGGGCTGGTTCTGTAGCTGATAGGTTATTAGTTATTGATACCGGTCAATCTTTAAGGCGTGTCTCGCAGGTCATTAGAGAACTTGACAGGAAAGAAAAGCAAATCAACATTGCTGTTAAATTTATTGAGACATCTCTAAAAAATACAGAAAGGTTAGGAATCAATTGGCAGATGCGTACTAGCATGGCATTTCCATCTTCTGCAGATAGTTCAGGTGGTATGATAGGCGTTGGAAAATTGACAGAAAGCTACAATGTTACGCAGCTGCAGGTTCCGATAGTTAGCGCCGTTCTTGAGGCTCTGGAAACGGATGCGGATGCTAAAATTCTGCAGGAACCGCAGGTAACTACATTCAACAATGTTGAAGCTTCCGTATCGATTGGAACCACTATCCCTGTACTTGTCCCACAGGGGGAAGGATCTGTTTTCGGAACGAATCCGTATACGTATGAAGATCAAGATATTGATATTCAATTAAGTGTAACACCCAGGGTAAATGAAGAAGGATTTATTTCGATTCAGTTGAATACATCGGTTTCTGCGATAGTTGGTTATGTTGGCCCAGAAGGAGATAGGCCAATAACTTCAAACCGAACAGCAAATACAAATGTAATGGTAAAGGATGGAGAAACACTGTTGATAGGGGGCCTCATTTTTGAAAATGATTCGCGCAGTAACAGTCAGGTTCCTATTCTAGGTAAGATTCCTCTGTTGAATCTGCTATTCAAATCGAAAGTGGATGATGTAGAACAACGAGAATTACTGATTTTCATTACACCGTCTGTGGTAGGTTAATTATGGAAAAAATTTTGTTTGTGGATAATGATATTCATTTTGCTCAAAATGTAATGAAATATTTCGAACAGAATGGAATCCCTCATGTATTTGAAACAGATGGATTAAACGCATTGAATATTGTGCGCAATAATAAGCCTGCTGTGGTTATTGCAGACAGGGAGTTGCCAAATTTAGATGGTTTAAGTTTATGCAAATTCATCAAACTGGATGAAGAGCTAGCTGAAACAAAATTTTTACTCTTGACCTCATCCGGAAAGGATGACCTGCATTTTGAATCAGAAAATCAATTAGATGCCGCGATAGAAAAACCAATTGCACCGCAAGATCTTGTTTCTGAGCTGATAAAGGTCTTACAAACTACTGAATCCTGATGCCTGTACTACTGGGAGAAATGTTAATTCAAAAGGGCATTTTAAGCCCGCACCAGATCGATGAGATTCTGGAATACAAAGCTAGCAATCGGTCACGCTTTGGAGAAGCCGCTGTTAAGCTTGGTTTCATCGATGAGAATACTCTTCCCCAGATGTTGGCCGAACAATTATCACTACCCTACCTCGATCTTTCTTCTTTTCGAATAGAGGAAGAAGCATTATCAAAGATACCGAAGGAAACTGCGTGGAAACTTAACGTAATTCCATTATTTACACTGGATGGTATGCTTACGGTTGCAACAGATGATCCTGTTGACATTATGAAAATGGATGATCTTGCCAGTGTTACTAATATGAGGATCCAGCGTGCAGTAGCGCGATCGGAATCAATTACCAAGGCAATCGAAAGTTATTACACGATAGAGCGGGCCGCATCGGTAGAAAAGAAAGAACTTATCACTGATGCAAAAACCATTGAACTTACAAATTCCATTCTGGATGATGCGATGTCTGCCGAAGCTTCGGATGTACATATTGAGCCTGGTCAGAATAAGGTAGCCATCCGCTATAGGGTTGATGGCCTTTTAAAAATTGTTAAAGAACTTTCCACAGAGCGGGGCCCTGCTGTGACATCAAGATTTAAGGTTCTGGCCGGACTGGATATTGCAGAATCTCGCAAGCCGCAGGATGGACGAATACGTCATGAGACACGATACGGAAGAGGTATTGATTTGCGTGTTTCAACTTATCCCAGCGCATACGGTGAAAAAGTTGTTATGAGACTACTGGATGAAACAAAAGGCGGCATTGCGCTGAACAAATTAGGATTCAGTAAAAATACCATGACTAAATGGGAAAATATCTATGCTGGCACAAACGGCATCATTCTAGTGACGGGTCCAACGGGAAGCGGAAAATCAACCACGCTTTACGCCACACTGACCATAAAGAATACAGTTGATGTAAATATCGTAACGATTGAGGATCCGATCGAATACAAACTGGACGGAATTACACAGGGTCAGGTGAACGATAGAGCAGGAATGAGTTTTGCTGCTGCATTGCGATCGATGCTTAGGCAGGACCCTGATATTATTATGGTTGGTGAAATGCGTGATCTGGAAACAATTCAGCTGGCTGTTCGTGCTGCGCTTACAGGGCACCTTGTATTTTCGACCCTGCATACTAATGATGCAGCCTCAAGCTATACTAGAATGATGGATATGGGAATTGAACCTTTCTTAATCAGTTCAACTGTTCGTGGTATTTTGGCTCAGCGCTTGATTCGCAGACTTTGCAATAAATGCAAACAGGAAGAAACAATAAGCGAATCAGCTGCTAATTTTTTGAATGTTGATAAAGGGCAAAAAGTATGGGCTACCGGTAAAAAAGACTGCAATAACTGTAAAGGGACAGGTTATAAGGGTCGTGCAGGATTATACGAGATACTGCTTCCTTCAGAAGAAATCAATGAAATGGTACGTAACAGTGCACTTTCGGAGGAGATTCAGCAGCAGGCCGTAAAAGAAGGAATGGTAACTTTATTTGAAGAGGGAAAAAATGCTGTTCTTAGCGGAAAGACATCAGTCGAAGAAGTCCGGAGAGTGATCTAAGCAATGGCTACCTACATTTGCAAAGTTTCCAACAAGGATGATCTTATCTATGATAAAGAATTGCAGGCAGATTCTGTAGCGGATTGCGTAGATCAGCTGATGGGATCCGGGGAAGTTCTGATTTCAGCAAAAAAACAGTCCGGATTGAATATGGATGTGGGCGAATTGTTTGGTATGGGAGCCAAAGTAACACCCAAGGAATTGATCTTCTTTACCAAGCAGATGCGGATTATGATTGAAAGTGGAATTCCTATTCTGCAGGCGTTGGAAGCTATGTCGAGAACTTCCGAATCGAGAGGGCTCAAAAAAGTTATGACCGAATTGATGGCTGATATTCGAGAAGGTGTTGACCTGTATACCGCTTTTGGTAAGCATCCGAAGGTTTTTAATGGCCTCTATTTGAGCATGCTCAAGGCCGGTGAAGCTGCGGGAATATTGCCGCATGTATTGGGCGAGTTAGAAACAATAATTAATAAAGATTTTGAAACACGAAAAGCTGTAAAAAAAGCTATGCGCTATCCGACATTTGTGATGATAGTACTGATTATTGCGATGGTAAATGTGATTGTTTTTGTGGTTCCCAATATGGTCAACAATCTTGCCAAAATGGGTGGAGAATTGCCGGTACCGACAAAAATAATGATCGGTTTATCTTCTGCACTTCGCATTTATGGACTTTACATTCTCTTGGTTATAGGTTCTTTGGTTGGTAGCGTTGTCTATTATTTCCGAACTGAGAAGGGTTCTTACGTTAGAGACAGGATAAAAATAAGTTTTCCGGTTTTCAAAAAACTGGTGCGTACAAGTGCTTTGGCGCGTTTCACTAGAACGCTTTCTGTACTTTTGAATGCAGGAGTTACACTGAATGATGCGTTAATCATTTCACGCGATGTGATGGATAATAAGATTTTTACTGATAAAGTAGACGATGTTGAAAATCAACTTCGTGACGGGATTCCACTGAATGTGGCGCTACAGGGCGGAAATCTTTTTCCTAAGGATATGCAGGGAATGGTGGCTATTGGTGAGGATACAGGCGAATTATCAAAAATGCTGGATAGTGTTGCACTTTTTTACGATGTTGAGCTTGACGAGCGTGTGGAGGGACTTTCTGCAGCGATAGAGCCACTGATTACTGTGGTCATTGGTGTTTTTGTTGCATTTTTTGTAGCAAGTGTATTTTTACCAATATTTTCAACCTATAGTGCAGTTGGATAAATTCGGTATCTAGCGTAATATCACATAAGGCATTATTATTACTTTAAGGAAGGCAAGCAAATGAAAATAAAAAAATATTCAAACGGGTTCAGTTTAATTGAACTGATTATTGTGATCGCTATTATTGGCATTTTAGCGGCTGTAGTGATACCCAATATGATCGGCACTACTGATCAAGCGCATCAGGCCAACGTGGATGCTGTTGGTGGCGCTATCAGATCAGGAGTGGAAATGTATTTCAGCGATAAGCTTGCTAAAGGCGGAACTGGAAGTTATCCTCACGCTACCAAAACAGCGGATCATGGCGGAACGGGGGATCAGGATATTCTCAGTTTTCTTTTGAAAGCTTATGATGATTCAAAATGGACCTCTTCTGATTGTAATTACGATTTTTCGGATACAACCATCGCTGGAGTTACAATAGCCGCAGGTGAATTATCCAATGTTTCTGCTGTTGAAATCATATACGACCCTGACGGATACGATGGAGCATTCTATTATGTGGCATACCAATCAAGCAATAAAACGGTCAATGATTTTGCCAATAGAAGCAAAAACGATAGTTATCTGCTTGTGATGGAATTAAGAGATGCAGCTACCCGCAAGCAATAAATGCGCACAATGCTGCAATATATTTTCTTGGTGGTCCTCAGTATTGTGATCTCGGTATAGACCGGCAGCAGAAAATCTAATTGTACAAAAAAAGCCGGCCTGCGCCGGCTTTTTTTAATCAGATATGAAGCAAACTGTAACAATGAATCATCGTCGCACTAGCCGTGCATTTACATTGGTTGAATTATTGCTTGTGGTAGGAATCATAATGATTCTTGCAGTGCTCTCATTTCCTTATTTGGGCCAGTTAATGCAGTACAAGACGGTGGTATTCACGGGTGAAGAGGTAAAAACAAAGATCTATTATGCCCGTACGTATTCTATGAACCGTAACAGCAAGTGTTTCATAGATGTTCTGAATGATGCAGACTCTCTTATATTTTATTATGGCACTGATATCGGATCACGTCAGCCGATTCCGGAATCAAATACACCTCTACCGCTCACCTTCAGCGGTGAATACTTCGGATTAAATATCAATCCATCCAATTCTGGCACACAAACACTCGAATTTTCAAAGCATGGAAAGCCGGCAGATAATTATCAGATTGCTTTCGACGATATTTTAATAAGAATTGATGGTACAACGAGCAGAGTCTATGTTGAATAGAGTATTTAGCCGCGGAATATCCTACGCTGATGTAGTGGTAGCAACTGCAATCATGTCGATTGCTATCATACCTCTTTCGACTCTTATCGGAAACTATAAAACAGTGATTCAAAAAGAGGAGAAGTTATACAATATTTCAAGTTTTGCAGATGAGGTTATGCAGACTGTTGTATCTAAGGGTTTTAAGGAGCGATTCAGTGCTTCGACTGCTCTGGGAATGGATGAAGGTGAAGCCGGTACGGATTGGCGTTCATTGGATGATGTAGATGATTACGATTCTCTCGAAATAAACATAGGCGAATATTTTGGCCTAAAGTGTTCGGTATTTGTAGCGTATGCAAATGTACCATCCACTTCTGATACAATATCCACTGCAGTCAATAATACCTGCACAGAATTCAAGGAAGTGAATGTTTGTATTTACGATGCTGATACCTTAAGCACAGCTGGTCAGCTCTACAATTTGAGAGCAATACGAGCCTTCGGGGAGAGCATAGATGAGGATGAAGTCATTACCGAGGCTCTTTATTTTGACGGCAATAATGATTACGCGGAGCTTACAGCATCAAGCCAATTTTCATCTGGCAATGATGAATTCCAGATACTTTTATCAGTTTGGCTGGAGGAGCCTGCGGATACTTCTCAGGAGCGGATTCTGATTGATAATCCTGGGTTATACCATATTACATTGCAAAACAACAGATTTTGGTTAAAAACGAGGAATACAAATAGCCAGTCAAATGTAAAACATCAGATAAGCAATCAAATCCAATACAATCGCTGGAACAAACTGGAACTGTACAAAACGGTTACGGATGTGGGAAGCAATATATTCGGTACGTGCGGTGATATGGGAGAATACCACCAGAGTGAGCTTAATCTGACGATGACCGATACTATCATCAATGATGATAAACTATATTTGGGCGGCAGCCCCAATTTTGCCGGAAAATCGGTTGAGGGTTATATGAAGGATTTCACATTTTTTCGCTACCCTGTATATTGGTTTCCCCCAAGCGATTCATCAAAGAATCTGAAGAGTGAGATGGTTAAATCAAATCATTTTGATGAAAGCGAACGTTTTACTCCGGAGCAGCTTGTATTCAATCCGCAAAAGCACTCTGCAAAACCAGGTTATTACCAGAATATATATGAACCCAGAAATGAGAAAAATTTGGTGATGGGAGGAACGGGGAAGGTATTAACGGTATCAAAAATTGATACCACACCCATTCCCGAAGCTATCAAAATTGATCAAAATGATTTTAATTATTCTATATCTATCCAAAGTGGTGAAGGTAATAGCTCTCTATTGGGCACATTCAATAACCCATTAATTAACAAAGGTGTTCAAGCTCGTGTACTCAAAATTATAGATACAACATCAACAGATTATGAAAAATATGTAATGTTGTTCGGGCTAACCGACTCGCAAGGAGGACAGGGTAAATATGTTAAATATTATTGGACCACAACACCTGATCCTGAGAATTATTTAACCAATATGCAGCAAGCAGTATTTGAACAAACAAGCCATAGATTCAAAGGAGTGGTTAAAATTGCTGATCTAAGTGGAACGGATCCTGATATAATTTTTCTCACAGCGCAAGGAATTGTAGTAGATATTGAGGATTCTGGGAATGATTTTATCCGTCAATCAGCACAACCCTTAAATACGGATATAGTGATTTTGCAGAATCCGTATATCACGGATTTTATTATTGCCGATGCTAACCAAGATGGAAAGCAAGACATTTTATATGTTCAGTCGATTGGCGCTAGACCATCAATGCATTGGGCAATAAACCCAGGTTTTGCAGTGGATAGTTTAACTTTGGAGGCCAGTTTTGAATCTGATTTTATTACAGACTGTGTTAATTGTTTTGTAGGCAATCTAGATAACGAAGATTATGAACTTGATTTATTGAATATTAACTCTGATAATTATCCTGATATCATCTCTGTACCAAACCGTAAAAATGAATATTTCAACGAAATGAAAATATCCTTTTGGACCAGTGATAATTCACAGAATGTAGATTTTGCAATTCCTTCACATCTTGTTACAACCAATTATTCTTTTCCATATGATGAAACCATTGAAGGGGTCAGAAGGGTATATGGAGGGCAAACATTTACGGCAGGATCGAATGCAAACCTTACAAGGATAAAAGTTGCGATGTGGTCTGATGCCAGTGGGTCTCCATTTCTTAATTTGTATGAATGGAATGATGGAAATGTAAGTGAAATTATTTCAACATCTGCGATCGGTGTTGACATACCATCATCCCCAGATCAGTTTGCTCTTGCCACATTTACATTCCCAGATAGTCCGATGCTTACTTTTGGCACAGAATATATGTTTTTTATATCGGAATGCCATCGAATGTACGTTGACACAAATGCTGTTTATAATGGAGGGAATGCAACCTACTGCAAGGATGAAGGAAATGGATGCGAGTTCATTGAAATGGAAGGTGGAGTGGACATGAATTTTGAAATCAGGGTTACTCCATCCGGCCCAGATGTTCAAGTTCAATCATATATTCGCGGAAATCAATCAGATATAGATAGTTTATTCCCTGAAGATTATACTGCAAAATATGTTCAAGATAACGGAGACACAGCTGATTATTATATCAACCATTTTGATGAAAAAATCATGCCTCCCTTTGTATTAGATGCTGATGGTGATTTGTTGGATGATGTATTGATCGCTTACTCCTATGGTACGGAAAAAGTGGATAAAAATTGGACGAGTGATAGTACATGGACTTTTGAAGTTTCTGATACAGCCATTCAAAAAGCTTTTGTAATCAAAAATTCTGGTGGAACAATGATGGAAGTTACTCCAGCAACGATTGACACAAGCGGATGGTCAAGCGGAATACCAGATTATGTTGATGAGATTTTTATTGAGGGTCAGGAAAATTTGCTGCTCAATTCTGATTTCGAAGAAGGTACATTTAATTTGAATCCAACAAATTCCATGACATTTGCAAATGAGAATGCTTTGACTGGATGGGAAACTACTTCACCTGACAATACGATTGAAATATGGTCCAATGGTTTTCAAGGCACTCCTTCTTTTTCAGGTGACTATTTTATGGAAATTAATGCACACCGGGCCGCTATGCTTTACCAAAGTATTGACGTATTCCCAGGGAATACCGGTACATGGCAAGTGGCTCATCGTGGGCGATGGAACGTTGATGTTATGCATATTAAAATTGGACCATCGTTAGATAATATGGTCACGCAGCAGATGGCTTCCACTGCGCAGACAGCATGGGAGGTTTACTCAGGTGAATATATTGTGCCCAATGGTGTCGCTCGTATATACATAGGGTTTGAAGCAATGGATGTTGGAAGTGTAGGTAATTTTATTGATAACGTTGTATTTAAGAATGAAACCGAAAGAGTGGTAAACAAATATTTTGTCAAGCAGAATAATTCAAGTTATAGAAAAGTAGGCAATTCATATAAAATAGAGGAAGATAATGATAATATTCGCTATGTATCCAATTTTGACCCTCCTTTTATGATTGCTTCATTTGAGCTCAATAATGATGCAGATAACGGTGACGCTATATCAGGATCTCAGAATGTGAATTCATTCAATGAATTTGTTTTCCGCGGTGCTGCAGTCAGCTACCAAGGTGCGGAATGGAAGAAACTACCTGAATTCCCAACAATTATGTTTGCTGAACAAGAATGAAGAAATACTGCGGATATACCTTGGTCGAATTGATTATTGTAACCCTGTTCTTAGGGCTTGTTCTTACTGCAATTTCAACGGCTACCATTAACCTGATGCGACTGAATGATAATACGTCACAAATGCTGCAAAGGGTTGACCGCATGGAGCAGATAAAAGTTTCGCTAAAAAGATTAATGGACGAAGCGGGAGGCGGAAGCTCCATTGCATTTAATCAAAGCAATTTCGGTAAAGAATTCACGGTAACCGGTGAGGATGGCGTTGATTTTACTATTTCGATCAATGATCAGCACCAGCTCATTCACGAACGGGAATCAGAAACGAGTATCGTATCAGCTGCAGTTGACTGTACTCTTTCCTATTTTGTGTTCCGGGATTACAACTATAATGTTTTGACAAGTGCAGATGCAACTACAGAAATCAATTACGTAGAGCTCGTTGGAGGGTTTACTGAGCATGCAGGTGGCGGAAGGGTTGCATTCCGCGGGATGCTGACGCCTACTGGTTATATGATGAAAGGATTTGTGCCGGCTGGATCATCATCGTTGCCGATGGATATTAATGGAGAATGGGCCCCATCCGGAAACCGCCGCAATGGGAATTTTGGTAGACCCAATAATCCCGAATATACGTTTACTATTAATGAGCAGACTCAGGTAGTGATTAATCTAAAGTGCACTCCAGGACAGAACTGCAATGGGAATCCTGACACGTACTTGTTTTTACTTCGTGAGAATGGAACAAAGATTACACATAATGATGATCATGGAGGTTTGAATTCAAGGATAACCCGTACACTTGATGCGGGTACCTATTTTATTGTTGCTGCAACATATCGCAATAGTGTAAATGGAACATTTAATCTTACAGTAGTCGCAAACTAATGAAAATAAATCTGAAATCGTTTAATAAAGGTGCAGTTTTGAGCATTACCGTTGCTTTTTTAATTTTGATTATGTCTCTTTCTATTGCAGCTTTCTTTAGAATATCTTCGTCAAAGATTGCTCACGTTAACGAAATCAATAAAGGGAAGCGGGCATATTGGAATTCATACAGCGCACTGTCTATTTCTATGAATGATCCTCGTTCCAGCACTGACGTAACATATATCTATAACGGAGGCACAGTGGAAATCAGCAATCCGGACAATGAAACCAAACTCGCTCGCGGAACGCATGATAACCTGGTACGTGAATTCACTTTAAAATCAAACTAAATCCGTGATTAATATCATCCCCGTCGTCTTTGGACTTATCATTGGATCATTTGTTAATGTCCTCATTTCTAGGCTTCCCAGCAATGCTAGTATTGTTCGCCCTGCATCGCATTGTTTGGTCTGCCAAAATAAATTAAAGTGGTGGTTAAATATACCAGTTTTATCTTTCATAATATTAAGAGGTAAATGTTCATTTTGTTCGCATAAAATTTCTCTTCAGTATCCGTTGATCGAACTCGCCTGCGCGGGAATTTTTATTTTGATTTTTGATGTTTCACGACCCTTCATTACAGCCGGATTATGTCTTTCTTTCAGTTTTTTGCTGGCGATTGCGGTGATTGATTTGCGACATTTTATTATTCATCATTCGCTGCTGGCGGCTGCATTCATTTGTCTGCTTCCGACAGTCCTGCGGCCCGACTTTATTTGGCAATATCATGTTGCAGGCATGATATTTTGTCCCGGATTTATCTGGCTTGTGAGCCAGTCTGTAAAACTCATGAATAAAAGGGACAATCTCGGAGGCGGCGATATTATGCTTGGAATTGTCATTGGCGTATATCTTGGCCCTTATCTATCGATGCTCATGTATTCGTTAGCGTCCATCTTAGGAATCGGATATTGGCTTCTGGCGTCAAAAGCGAAAGAAGCTGGCAAAGATTCTGT
>CAYQZV010000028.1:0-11644 GCA_964422145.1 uncultured bacterium
TCCAGTCTCGGACTTTTAGTAAGAATGATGGAAGGAAGAGATTTTAATCCCATAATCACCAAAATGGAAGATGACCAATTTCGCCATGAATTAAGATATTTACAATTTTCACATCAGAATGCTCAAACAATAATTATTGATGCACATAATTTCTTAAACATCAATAAAAACTAATGAAAGGAAGACATATGAAAAGGAAATTATTTTTAATTCTGGTTTTTATTCCATTTCAATTCCTTTTTCAGCAAAGCGTTCATACTCTAACAAATAGGATAATTACTCCAAATGGTACAACCGTTGAAAATGTTGGCTTCTTAAGTGATACGCTCGATCCTTGTGAAAATGATATTTATGAGCTAATCATTTATAACCAATTAATCTCTTCAGGTTATGATATAGGCTCAACTCATATTATTTTGGCATCCACTACCGCTAAATACAACTGCCACGCTTATGCTTGGCACGTTTCGGAAGGTGGAGATTTGGTTTGGATAGGATTTTATCCATTAGATTCAAACTCTATACCAAATGCTGAAAATATATACTGGAATGATGAGAGTTATATTCCTATAACCAGTGAAGAGCTATATTTTGAAGCAACAAAAATCAATTATGGCGAATGCCCCAGTATTGATAATAATGGGGATTTGTCCGATGACTGTGATCACTCAGCAATCATGACGAATGAGCCTAACATAGTGATTTCTAAATGGGGACCTGGGTTTTTACTTAAACATCCAATTGATAACCACCCATATAACCCTGCTGGTCAGGATCCGATTATTAACTACTACCGTCATAATTCACCTGCATTTTGCTATATATTAGATGTGTCAGGGTCTATGCGAGAGTATAATAAATTAAAAAATGCAAAGTTAGCAATTAAACAAAATGTGTCTCTGCAGGATTATGGCATAGATATGGGAATAGTAACATTTAGTTCCATCGCCAATGTGTATCAAAATAGGATTAGATTATTACAACCAGAAGATAAGCAAACAATAAATAACGATATTGATTTGATCACAGCAAAGACTACAACATCGATAGGAGCTGGATTGTTAGGGGGACATAGTTTGATGCAATCATCCTTAAGACCGATTAAAAATTATATCATTTTATCAGATGGTAGAGAAAATAGGGAGCCAAGGATTGCAGACGTATTAGATATATTAAATACAGAAGATATAGTTTATTCAATTGCATTTGGACAAGATGCGGATCAATATACAATGTCCGCAATTGCTGGTGTAAGTGGTGGGAGGTATTATTATATTAAAAACTATTTAGACCCCGGTAAGTTATTATCAGTGTTCAATTCAATACTTAATACAACAGCTGAAGTAGATATTTCATTGTCAACTAAAATGGTAATATCACCAAACACAACGAATACGCATCATTTTTCAATCGCGGAGCAAACACAGAAATTTGAAGCAACTGTTTTATGGCCCAATGAAGATGAAACAATTATATCGACACTTAACTCACCTAGTTCCGGAATTGTGATTAACCCCAATAATGCGAACAATATTATGTTTGTAAATGAAAACAATGAAAAACAATATGGTGGATTTTCATATACCTATGGTCCTGGAATTGTAAAAATAAAAGCCGTCAATCCTCTCCCGGGCGATTGGGAGGTCAATATAATCTCATTTGCTACTAATTCTATTACTTATTCATTATCTATTGGAGTAAAAGATAACAGTACTTTTGATATAGAAATGGAAAATAACTCATTTTATAGAGGTGATCCTGTAGAAATGAAAGTATTATTACAGGATCTTGATGAACCTATAATAGATGCTAATGTTGTAATTACGATAGAAACACCTAATGAGATAACCGAGGAAATAGAGCTAAATGATTATGGAACAGATGGTGACGAATTAGCTGGTGATGGTGTTTATTCTGGTATTTTCCTTAACACAGAGTTAATGGGAAGCTATCAATTAACATGCAATGTATCTGGGTTCTATCCGAATAGTGATATAGAATTTAATCGGCATGATAACTTTAGTTTCTATATTTCATATCATCCTGACGACGTATTTGGATGCATGGATCAATACGCATCAAATTATAATCCATACTCAACGATTGATGACAACTCATGTGTATATTCCGTTCATAATGTTTCACCATTTGGAGATGACTCTGTAGCAGATGGAACGATTGAATACCCATTCGCCACTGTTCAAGAAGCGATTAATGCTTCAGTTGGAAAAGACACAATCCTTATACACCCTGGCACGTACCATGAAAATTTAGTTATAGGATTAAAAGAAATAGTATTGGCTTCTACACTGTTACGGATTAACGACCAAACACTTGTTGATAGAACCACGATAAATGGGAATTCATTGGGACCAGTTTTTACCATCTCAATGGCTGATATTAAAATAATTGGACTGGCATTAGAAAATGGGGATGCATTAGATGGTGGAGGGTTCAAGGTAAGTAAATCTAAAGTAGAAATTGAAAACAGTATTATTCACAATTGTACATCTGATAGGGGTGGGGCAATATATTCATTTTTCTCTGATATTGAGTTAAAAAACACAACAATATCAAACAATGAATCAACCCATGGGGGTGCTATATATTGTGCTTTTAACACAAAACTGACTTTATTGAACTCTATTTTATGGGATAATCTGCCACAACAGATATATTGTTCTGAAGAATTTCAAGGTAATAATATTATTATTGGATATTCTAACATTCAGGGAGGTCCAGATGAAGTAATATCAGTAGGTTCTAATGAGATTTGGTGGGGGGATAATTTTAATATAAATCCACAATTTATTAACACAGTTAACAGTAATTTTGCATTATCACATTCAAGTCCAATGATAGACATAGGTTATTCAGGTGGTGATCCTGTTTATTTTGTTGATTTTGACAGTACTTCAGTTGATATTGGTGCCCATTTCTATCCACAACTATCTGAAGAAACATCTATTAATATTATAGATGGGCAAGCTAGCATTTTAAGTTCTACAATATTTAATAATGGACTTACTATCGAAGAAGGGAGTGAACTGTTAATGTCTAATAATTCTTCTATAATAGTAATTGGAGACATTACTGTACAAGGGACAGAAGAAAACCCTGTGATATTTACTCGTGAAGATTCTGAGAATAACGATCTGGACTATTGGGCTGGTATTAAAGCAGATCGGGGTTCAAATATCCAAATAAGCTATGCGAATATATCGGGTGCAGCTTATGGTATTAGAGGTAGTTATAATTATATGGATATTAGTAACTCAGTGTTTGAGGAGAACAATATTGGTATCTATTCATATCAAGCTGAGAAACCGAGTCGTTTTGATAACAATCAGTTTATTAACTCAACATATGGATTATATTGTTCTTATCAATCAACTAGCATTCCAGTATATGGGAATGAGATTACAAACTGTTATCAAGGTTTGTACCTACTAAAGTATAACGGCACTATCAGACAAAATACCATCTCTAATAACATATACGGTATTTCTATGAGAGATAACAGCAGTGCAAACATGATCATGGTCGGGGAAGCTGGCTCTACAGTTAATAATAGAATAGAGAATAATAATTATGGATTTTATATTTATTCTTCTTATCCAACGATTGGGTGTTATCGTCCTTTTTTCCCCAATGCCATTTGGGGTGGCTATAATACATTCAATAATACAACATACGATATTAATGCATATGTAGCTGAACCCCCATTAAATGCTCAATATAATTACTGGGATGGAGAACCAATTCTTGCAGGACCGAGTGAAGTGCTGGTAGACCCGATGGCTGGAGACTTTATACCCACATTAGGTAGAACCACAACTGACGATGAACTCCATCCTGCTTTGTCAGATATTATGGAAGGGGATTTTTTAATGCTGGATAGTTTATATGTTGACGCAATGGAGATTTATCAAGAAGTATTAAATATGTTCCCTCAAGATTCCGTTTCGTTAGTTGCACTAAATCGCATTGTTGAGATTCATTATATCCTTGATAATCAAACAGGACTGCTGACATTTCTTGATTCTCTTCATACAGAGCCTGGATCAGAGCTGATAGGTATGACGTCCTATGATTATTCAGTGACCGCATTAGCGGGATTAGGTAATTTTGAAGAAGCAATCCTGCGTTGTGATGAATTAATAGAATATTATTTTGAAATTGGATCAAATGAAAACGCTGCCTTCACTCTTTTAGAGCAGAGTTTGATTTACGAAACCATGGCAGAAGAAATCAGTGGTAATAATAGAACTTCTAGTCAATACTCATCTGATTTTGAAAGCAACCTTTATCAGATTGCTGATGACTATTATGAAACAGAAGCTGCTGAACTTGTTGGATTATTATATGGAATCTATGGTTTTAGACATGAGGATAAGATTATTCCAACCGAGTATGCCCTGCGTCAGAACTATCCGAATCCATTTAACCCAAACACAACCATTGTTTACGATGTGCCAGAAGAAAGTCATGTCATTTTAACCATATATGATATTATGGGGAGACAGGTTAAAGAGTTAGTTAATACTAATACTCTGGCTGGTACACATAGCATTATCTGGAATGGAACTGATGCACAAAACAACCCCATCGCTTCGGGGATGTATCTGTATCAGTTGAAGTCTGAGAATTTTGTTGAAACGAAGAAATTGGTGTTGTTGAAATAGAGTTTCTTAATAATTGTCTTATTTAAGCACAGAAGAGGGCGGAAATCCGTCCTCTTCTGCATATAAAACCTAATGTAAGAGATTAGACTTAAAATATATTAATTTATCTTGAATTTATATTACTAATGATTTGCTCCAAGTGAATTACCAGAAAATATGATAAGAAGGGCTAAACATTTATAAGAAACTTATTCCGTTTGATAGACGTGAACTGGTAAATTAATTCCTATAATTTTTGGACGAAATAATGAGTTACAAAACAATCATGGTTGCCCTCTCAGGAAAAGGCGACGAAATAAAACTAATCGATGAATCCGTCAGGATTAAAAATTCATTTAATGCGAAAATGATCGTTGTACATGTAAATGATCCGCATGCCGGGGAAATGTCGATGATGATGGATTCCCGTGGACACCGGTATTCCGAAGAGGATATCCTCAACTTATTCCGGTCAGCTGGACATGAGGAAGTCGCGAATCGGCTCATCGTTGAAATTATCACCGGTGAATTTGTGCACAAAGAGATTGTGAAAGCAGCGGAAGACGTTGACTTGCTGATATTAGGGCACCAAAAAGTCAATGCCTTCAGAGAAAACTTTTTTGATTCGGTTGATGAAGGGATCATCAATCGGGTTTCTTGTCCGGTACTGGTTGTACCAAAAGATTAATTTTAAACTGAAACAAAAGGAAAATGATGGGTTATTTGAATCATATAAAGCACACAAATGAATCATGGAAAGATATTGACGCCGGGTTCATCGCAGTTGGTGTATTTGAAGACGGTATTTTAACGGATACAGCAAAAGAAGTTGATCAGGCATTAGGCGGTCAAATTACATCCGCGATCGACATGGGCGATATCAAAGGGAAATCCGGAAAGATCAGCCGCTTTTATTTGGATGGGAAACGTATTTTTGTAATTGGTCTTGGAAAGAAAGACAAATGTAATTCCGAAGAGATCCGAAAAGCCGGCGGCGCGCTTGCCAAAGTGGCTATAGCTTTAAAAATTGATAATCCTGCCGTGGAGTGTTTTTGCAGTTACTCGAAAGAGGATACCTGTCAACCGCTTGCCGAAGGACTTGTAATGGGGAGTTATCAATTCTTAGAGTATCAGGCTTCTGAAAAAGACGACGATCAATTTGAACTGTCTTCATTCACGATTTTCGGCGGGAACAAAGATCAGATCCAGAAAGGGACCATTATCGGTGCCGGTGTTTGTTTCGCCAGGGATCTTGGAAACCATCCGGGAAATGTCATGACGCCGACGCGTTTGTCCGGTGAAGCGGCAAAAATCGCCAACGAAGGCGACATGAATCTAGCGATCTTTGAACGTGAAGAATTTACCGATATGGGCATGGGATCCTTTGCAGGTGTTGCCCAGGGGACGGATGAACCGCCAAAATTCATCTTAATGGAATATTTCGGTGCAGAGAAAGATGAGAAACCGATTGTCCTCGTTGGAAAAGGTTTAACCTTTGACAGCGGCGGAATTTCGATAAAAGGGGCTGCATCCATGGATGAAATGAAATTCGATATGTGCGGGTCGGGTGTTGTTTTAGGCGTCATGAAAGCGGTTGCAGGATTGAAGCCAAAAATGAATATCATAGCAGCGATTCCGTCCACCGAAAATATGCCGGGCGGTAAAGCGGTGAAGCCGGGAGATATTTTAACTGCATATAACGGAAAAACGATCGAAGTATTGAATACCGATGCAGAAGGCCGGTTAATCCTTGCCGATGCGCTGGCGTATGTGAGCAAACATTATTCCCCCGAATACATTTTAGATTTTGCCACGTTAACCGGAGCCGTTCTTGTTGCCTTAGGTCATATTGCGACCGGTGTGATGGGAACTGATGAGTCGTTGATGGAAAAAGTGAAAACATCTTCGAAAACGACCGATGAAAAAGTGTGGGAACTTCCGCTTTGGGATGAATATCTTGAGCAGGTTAAATCCAAGATTGCTGATGTCAAAAATATGGGCGCACCAAGGCAAGCAGGGACGATCGCCGGAGCAGCGTTTTTGAATGCGTTTGTCGGTGAAGATATTCCGTGGGTTCATTTTGACATTGCAGGGACAGCTTGGGGAGAAAAAGAAACACCTTACGGCCCAAAAAGTGGTGCAACCGGAAATGTTGTTCGTTTGGTGTTAGACCTAATGAAAGTGTAATTCCAACATTGAATAGATAGGAACGTCATTTGAGTATTTTCATCGGAATCGTCATTTTCGTCTTCGGAGTCATCTTTGGTGCTTCGATCATTTGGTATGTGAAAAGCAACGAATTCGCATCAGACGAAAAACGCAAAAAGGAAATGGAAGATGTTTTCGGCAATCTGTCAAAAGAAGCATTGCAGGCGAACATCGATACATTTTTGAAACTATCGAAAAGCCAGTTCGCTGATCTGTTGGAGTCCTCTGATAATCAGTTGGGGGAAAAGAAAAAACTGATCGACGCCAGTCTGAAAGACATGAAAATGCAGATGGAAAACCTGAGTAAGCGGACCGGTGAATTAAAGGGGCAGGTGGAACAATCCCAAGAGGGGATAAAGAACCTGAATGATACAACGACTCAGCTTCGTCAGATATTATCCAGCTCACAAGCGCGCGGTCAATGGGGCGAACGGATGGTTGAAGACATCCTGAACTTTATCGGGTTATCCGAAGGGATCAATTATCTAAAACAGACTCATGAAGGTACAGATCGCCCTGATTACACGTTTTTGTTACCTCGGAACATGCGCATCAATATGGATGTCAAGTTCCCGCTTGATCATTATGAAAAGTATTTATCGACCGAATCTGAATCTGAGAAACAAAATTTCATTAAGGATGTAAGACAGCACATAAAAGCCATCGCCAAACGCAGTTATATTGATCCTGCCGGCGGAACCGTCGATTACGTATTGATGTTTATCCCGAATGAAGGAATCTATACATTCCTCAATCAGGAAGACAGCGAACTGATCGACTTTTCTCTCTCGAAAAAGATCATCCTTTGTTCACCGATCACCTTGTACGCCGTCTTATCTCTTATTCGGCAATCGGTAGAAAATTTTGCCATGGAGAAAAAAGCCGGTGAAATGCAGGTGCTGATCCGCGCATTTACCAACCAATGGTCTAAATTCGCTGAGAAAATGGAAAGTATGGGGAAGTCACTTAATACGGTTCAAAAGCATTATGAGGATTTATCCACTACGCGGGTTCGACAGCTAGAGAAACCCGTTTCTAAAATTCTTGAAATGCAGCTGAATCAGCCCGAAGGAATCAAAACGATCGAGGACGAATTAGAATAATCTGTAACGTGAGGTGAATATGAAATTAAACCATTTATTAATTATCATCAGTGTGATTGCCCTTTTTTCATGCGTCGGACCTCCTGACCCGCAGCACGGATTCGTTGAGAATTTCCCCGTTGTTGTCAGTGCAGATTCTGTCTTTACTTATACGTTAAGAGGAGACGATTATTCCTTTGAAGATGATTACATTTTGAGTTTCGATCTAAACGAAAATATGATTGTCTCAACCGTTTTGATCGTCGCAGATTATTCAGGAAGTTCGTCTGATACTTCCCGAATATGGTTGTTGAATGATCAGGATATTGTACAACAATCATGGCTCATTAATCGAAATCAAATCCAAGTTGAAAATCGACAGGTCGATTCGGTATATTTCTTTCCAACAAAAGTGATGATTTCCGGAAATCATTTCAGCGGTGTTCTGGAGTTTGTGCTTAAAACACAATCCATTTCCGAAGAACTAGAAGAGAATGTCCCAAGTGTCATCAATACGAATTCAGTTTTTTCATTTTCTCTGGACGCGAACCTCTTCAGCTTTGATCGTTTCTATCGTTTGGGATTTGTACTGCATAACGATGACACATTAGTTACGAATATCACGATGAGTGAGTGGGTAGATTTAGGGGAAGATACAACCTTTGTTACGTTGTTCTCTGCCGACACCACTGAACTGCAAAATTATCCTGTTAACGAAAATGTTCATATTACAGATGAAATTCTGATCAGTGATGACAATAGTCCGGAATTTATCAGAGTTCAAGGTCAAAATCTATCCGGTATATTAGATATTCTGATAACGAGGAAGTGATCTGGAATTATTGTCTGCAGATTTCACACATTTAATTAAGATAAAAAGCATCCTTTTTTGAATCCATGTCAACGAAGTATATACGCAATTTTTGTATCATAGCTCATATCGATCACGGCAAGTCCACGCTGGCGGACCGGCTGTTGGAAGAAACGCACACACTTTCGACAAAAGATATGAAAGCACAGGTTTTGGACAGCATGGATCTTGAACGGGAGCGAGGGATTACAATTAAAAGTCATCCGATTCAGATGAAGTATAATCACCACGACGGGCATCAATATACGTTTAATTTAATTGATACACCCGGACACGTGGATTTTTCGTATGAAGTTTCTCGATCTTTGGCTGCTTGTGAAGGAGCTTTGCTTCTGGTTGATGCCGCACAAGGTGTCGAAGCTCAAACCGTTAGTAATACGTATTTAGCGGTTGAAAATGATTTGACATTGATCCCTGTCATTAATAAAATTGATTTACCATCATCCCGAGTGGATGAAGTTTCTACGCAGATCATGGAATTGATCGGATGTGACAAAGAAGAGATTATCCATGTCAGCGCAAAATCCGGTGAAGGAATTCAAGACATTTTTAATGCGATCGTCGATCATATTTCTCCACCGGAAGACAGCCATCAGGAGAATACACGTGCTTTGATCTTTGACTCCATGTATGATAATTATCGCGGAGTTATACCATACGTCCGAGTTTTTGACGGTGTTTTGGAGCCGAAAATGACAGCTCAATTCTTTGCGCATGGACATACATACGACATTACCGAGGTCGGGCATTTTGTGTTAAAGCAAGTCCCGGCAAAGCAGCTAAAAGCCGGAGACGTCGGTTATATTATTGCGAATATCCGAGATATGGAGCATGTTGAGCCGGGTGATACACTGACCGTAAAACAGTTTAAAGCGGATGAGCGTCTCCTCGGATATGAAAAAATCAAACCGATGGTGTTTTCAGGGTTGTATCCGGCGGATGCAGATGATTATGAGCAGCTTCGTTTAGCGTTGGACAAGCTGAAATTGAATGATGCATCATTGATCTACGAACCGGAAACGTCTGAAGCGCTTGGGTTTGGTTTTCGTGCAGGATTCTTAGGGCTACTGCACATGGAGATCATTCAGGAACGGTTGGAGAGAGAATTCAATCTGGATTTAGTGACAACGACACCAAATGTTCGATATAAAGTGATCACACAGGACGGTGATACCATTGAGGTGGACACGCCCGCAAAGATGCCGAACCCGGGAGAGATAAAAGAAATTCTCGAACCGATCGTAACAGCAGAGATCATTACACCGAGCGAGTATATCGGTAATATTATGACGCTGTGTCAAAAAAAGCGCGGACAGTATAAAACCACACATTATTTATCCTCGGATAAAGCCCAGCTTCATTACGAACTACCCCTTGCTGAAGTTATTTTTGATTTTTATGACAAGTTAAAATCCACGACACGAGGATATGCCTCTTTAGATTATTCGATTTCAGAATTTCGTCCGGGATCGTTGAAAAAACTGGATATCATGATTCATGGAGAATCGGTCGATGCGCTGTCTACCATCTGCCACGCAGATGATGCTTATCATCGGGGTGTAGCGTTGTGCAGCAAGTTAAAGGAATTGATCCCAAGGCAGATGTTTGATGTCGCGATTCAAGCTTCGCTCGGATCGCGTATTATTGCGAGAACGACGGTACGCGCTTTGAAAAAGAATGTCACCGCAAAATGTTACGGCGGAGACATCACCAGGAAGCGGAAACTCTGGGAAAAACAAAAAGCCGGAAAACGCCGAATGAAAATGATCGGAAAGATCGAAGTTCCGCAAGAAGCTCTCCTTGCTGTGTTACAAATTGAGAACGATTAGTTCGAATGACGTCTAAACGTAAACGATTATTCCTTATTGACGGATATGCGATGCTGTATCGATCGCATTTTGCTCTGATCCGAAATCCGCTGATCACCAGTTACGGACTCCATACCAGTGCATTATTTGGGTTTATGAATCAGTTGTTGAAACTCATCCAGACTGAAAAGCCTGATTATATTGCCACAATTTTTGATTCAAAAGAAAAGACATTTCGGCATGAACGATATCCTGAGTATAAAGCGACTCGGGAAAAAATGCCCGACGAATTGAAAGAGCAGCTTCCGCATCTTTGGAAACTGATCAATGCGATGCAGATCATTTCGCTGTCAAAGCCAGGATTTGAAGCAGACGATATCATTGGAACCATCGCGAAACAAGGCGCTGATGAAGATTTAGACGTATTTATCGTCAGCGGGGACAAAGATTTTATGCAGCTGGTCAATGAACAAATCTTTTTATTTGCTCCGCAAACCCGAAATAAAGAAACCATTGTGTATGATCGAGATAAAGTCGAAGAAAAATGGGGTGTTCCGCCGGAGAAGATCATTGATCTACTGGGGTTAATGGGAGATTCATCGGACAATATCCCGGGTGTTCGCGGGGTGGGTGAAAAATCTGCTGTGAAACTCATCAAAGAATTTGGAACGCTGGAAGCATCCTTGGACTATGCCGAAACTGTGGGAAACAAACGAGTCAGAACCGGGTTGCTCAATCATAAAGATGATGCGTTGTTAAGCAAAGAATTGGTCACGATTGACACCGCTGTCGAACTGGACGTGTCCATTGGGGAATTAAAGCGTGAATCGATGGATATTGAAGCTCTCAGCGCACTGTTTACTGAATACGAGTTTACCGGATTACAACGAAGTCTGCCCACGTTTGCCGAGACAAAAACACCGAAACAGCCGGAAGTAAAGAAACGTTACGCTACCGTTAAAACCAAAAAAGAGTTATCGGATTATTTCAAGGATTGGGCTGACAGTCAAT
>CAYQZV010000029.1:0-10902 GCA_964422145.1 uncultured bacterium
ATTTTGCTCTGGGGCTGCTACCATCCGAGCCCGCGAAATGTGAATACAGGCAGAATGAATGCTGACATGATGACAGCACTGCTGGAAAAAGTGAAAAAGGAAATTCGATGAAACGGTGTGTCCTCTTATGTTTGCTGGCAATTGGAATTTGCGGAAATAAAAAACTGACTCTCGCAGATGTAACCGGCAAATCACCGTTTGAAACTGCATCGCTGGGAAGAATCACATGGATTCCGGATGAAGATGCTTTTATTGTCCGCCACGATGGTGCTCTGAAAAAAGTAGATGTGGTTTCAGGCGATACAACAATCTTCATGGACAGCACTTCTTTTATGCTTTCCGATCCTGAATTTACGCAGGCACCTTGGCGTCCGGATTTTGTGCCGAGCACATTTTCGTTCAGCGAAGACGGAAGCAAAATCCTCTTTCTGTCGGAACGAAAACAGATTTGGCGGCGGTCTTATTTCGGAACATTTTGGGTTATGGATGCGGCTTCAGGTGAGATTCAATCCGTTTCAAAGGATAACAGCGATCTCAGGAATGTGAAATTTTCACCAGACGGTTCAAAAGTCGCCTACGTAAGGAAAGACAATAATATCTATGTGTTTAACCTCAAATCGAAGCGTGAGAAAAAACTAACCAGAACGGGATCGGAAGTAATTCTAAACGGGCACTGGGGATGGGTTTACGAAGAAGAGTTCGGTTCTTTCGACGGCTACCGCTGGTCACCCGATTCTAAATCGATAGCGTACTGGGAGGAGGATCAGTCCGCAGTTCCTATCTTCAAGCTGATCCATGAACTTGATCTTTACCCCACGCTGGAAGAGATACGCTACCCCAAAGCAGGCGAAACAAACCCCACGATGCGGATCGGCATTGTTTCGGTCAACGGCGGACGCACAAAATGGCTCGATATCGGCGACAATTATGACACCTATTATCCATGGCTTAAATGGACGGACTACAATGAATTGATCGTCATGCAGATGAACCGAAAACAGAATGAATGGACTTTATTAACCATTCCGGTAAAGCGCGGAAAAACAGCATATGGACTAAAAGAAACGGACCCGAACGGCTGGGTGAGCCTGCACAGGCAGTATCATTTTCTGGAAAACGGAAATATCCTTTGGATGTCCGAGCGTTCCGGATGGAATCATTTGTATATCAACAATCCGGATGGAAAGCAGATTCGCCGGCTAACTTCAGGCAATTGGGAAGTGACGCGGATCGTCCATATAGATGAGGAAAGCGGAATCACCTACTTCATGGCGAATAAAGACTCGGTAACCGGAAGCCGGCTGTATTCTGTGGATTTTGACGGAAAAAATCTGTCATTGCTGACGCCGGAACCGGGAACGCATTCTGTCAGCGTTACCCCGAGCGGAGAGTATTTTATCGACGCATTTTCAAGCGTATCTCATCCGAGGAAGATCATCCTGAAAAATATGGACGGCTCCGCGGTAAGGGTTCTAGCCGAAACGGATAAAACCCAATATGAGGAATACGGCTGGTCCTTACCGCAGTTTCTTCAGTTCAAAACACAAGACGGATCAGAAACGCTGGATGGTATTCTGACGCTTCCGCCGGATTATAAAAAGGGAGACAAGGTGCCTGTAATTGTGTACGGATACGGCATGCCCGGAACCCAGATCGTACGGAACCGCTGGGGCGGGCTGTGGAACCAGTTTTTGGCGCAGGAAGGATACGCCGTTTTTTCTATGGATGCTCGCGGAATGAGCGGCCGGGGAGAAGCGTTCAAGAATCTTGCGTATCTCGATATGGCAAAATATTTGGCCAAAGACACCAAAACAGGCGTTCAATATTTGATCAATCAGGGAATTGTCGACCCAGACCGCATCGGTGCCTGGGGCTGGAGCGGCGGAGGCTATTTTACAGGGCTGATGCTGACCAAGAATGCCGATATCTTTGATGTAGGTGTTTCGGTTGCGCCGGTAATGGATTTTCGGCTGTACGACACCATTTACACCGAACGCTCAATGGGCCACCCCAAACAAAATAAGGATGGTTACGATTCCACATCTGTGTTATCGTATGTAGATCGGTTCGAAGGTAAAATGCTGGTCATGCACGGTACCGGAGACGACAACGTTCACTCCCAAAATACCACCCAAATGGTAGAAGCATTTATCCAAGCCGGCAAACAGGTAGACACCTTTTATTATCCCGGGCGTCGCCACGGCATCAGCCGAGGCAATGCACGAGCACATGTTTATCAGAACATGTTCGTGTATTTTAAAGAGAATCTTTGAACGAAAGTTTATTAATTTTGCTATAGACTACTTTAAAAAATAATAATTGAAAGGAATTCAAATGTATTGCAGAACTGCTACTTTAATTCACAATGGTGACACCGATGAGATCATTAATAATTTGCGAGACCAAAAAGATAAATACGATGCGGTTGAAGGCCTGCATAGTGTAACCTATGTTAAAATCTCTGACAAAGAATTTCTTGGGTTTGCTATTTATGAAAGTAAAGCGCATTTAGAAGCGGCAGCCGAACATATTCAAGGAATAATGAAAAGCTTTATGCCCTTAATTTCAACACCACCGGTATTTAAAGAAGGTGATGTGCCTTGGATTTATTCAAAATAAAAAAACTTCTCTGGCTCAAATAACAGGGTGAACTATGAAGTGTTTATCATGTTCACATAGTTGGAAAAGAAGTAAACTTACAGAATATGTATCTTTGTTAGCGTCCTGCCCAAATTGTGGTAGCCGCTTTTTAGCAAGAAATGATTTTATTCTTTCAATTGTAAAAGCTATTAAGAATATTTTTTCAAAATCTAAATGAAACGCTTCTGACTCAAATAAAGGATTTTTTATGAAAAAACTATGGGATACAATTCCATCAAAGTATCAAGGAAAACTAATAGGCTTATTTCTTTTATTTTTGGTTATTTGGAGTATGTGGAGTGTTTGGGATAATTAAATGAAACGCCTCTTGTTGATATTATTTCTAATTAGCTTATTAGTTGCACAGCAGAATGAGGGCGTTGAATCCACTGCCCTGGAACATGATGAAATACGATATAATCAACAAAAATTATCCGTAATTAAAGAAACTAAATTCAACTGGAGAATCTTGAAAACAGTAGAAAGCTGGAAAGTCCTCGGAGGTAATGGTCAAGCGATAGAGGCTGAAAAATTTTTTAGAATGACCGAATCCACCGAAGAACAGATTAAACTCAATGAGTCGATTAAGCTTTCAAGACAGCAATTTGTTTTGGGTGCTATGGCGTACACAGGGGGCGCAACCATTGCCATTGCTCCACAAACAGGTAAATCAGGTGCATACATAGGGTTGGTATTTGTGATTATTAGTCAATGGTTATTTTATGAGAGTTATTCAAATGGTGTGTATCCAATTATACCATTTGAATCTGCAAAGATTATTGCTGAAGAATACAACAATAACCTATAGCCGCAAGGCGCCAAAACCCGCACTAGCTGGGTTATTTATTTTCCCACATTATTGTAGGGTAATTTATTGTAATTATTAGTATGAAACGCCCTTGGCTCATACATGGAATTAAAGTTATTTTCGTATGCTATCAGTTATTGTTATCATAGTAAATTAGAGTAGTATTCACCCATTAAGTATAAAGGAAAAGAATAATGAATTTAAAAGATAAACTGAATTTGGTATGGAAATTTCTGTTTTTGGCGGTATTTACGTATGGTGTTGTCAGTTTTACCTGCTATAAAGACTGCGGCAAATCCCGCTGTGACAAATCAGGATCATACGCTTACTGCGAGACAAAAAGTAAGGGATGTTCAGCTGAAAAGGCGCAGTGTGATAAAGCTAAAAAGCAGTGCAAATCCGACTGCAGCAAACCTTGCTGCAAGGATAAAGTATCCGGATAAATTCTGCAGATAATATGAAACAAAAAACCCCGCACATGCGGGGTTTTTTGTTTCCACACATTGTAGTATAATAATATGTAATTTGATGTATGAAACGCCTCTGGCTCATTTTATATCTTCTACCATTACTTGCTCAAAATAGTAGTAGTCCATCAAAAGTAATTCAGCAGAATAAAGAGGTTACTTTAATACAGGAAGCTGGATATATATTAGCTATGCAAACCGTTTTTATAGGAACAAGTATATTATCTAGCAAGAAAAAGCTATATGGTCATGTTCTAGTATCAGGTTTTGACCTATTTATGAGTTTAGCAGGAATCAAAAATGCTTCAAATAAACAACTAGATATACAACGAAATGGTTATTATTTGCTTGGCTTAGGTTTCCTTTCAAAATCTATTTATAATACAGGGCTTATAAATCTAAATCATTCTTCAAAAACAAAATTTTGGATTAATTATATAAGCTTTAATATTCTTGTCTATTCAGGATACTATCTTGATTCGTTGGATGAGGATGATGTCGAATTATATGAAGATGATTCATATGTTGATGAGGATGAACACAAATGAAATGCCTCTGGGTCAAATAAAGGACTAATCATTGCTCGGCAAAAAGCACTACACGAATGGTCAAAAAGTTTATGAATTGACAGAAGACACATTAACGTATTTTTATAAAAACGGTACCCTGAAAGCTACAGGGAAATTCAAGAATACATGCATGGAGGGCGAATGGATATTTTATCGTGAATCCGGCCAACTATGGCAAGTTGGAAATTTTGAACATAACCTAAAACATGGTCGATTCATTCGCTATAATAAGAAAGATGAAGTTGAATATGATGAAACATTTGTGAGGGGTAAATTGGTGAAAAAATGAAACGCCTCTTGTTCATATAAAGGAGAGCAAAATGAATGATATTACATATCATTTCAATGAAACTATAGAGTTCAGAGATTATAAAGATTTTCTCAAACGCACAGATTTAGGGAGTCAGTATCCAGAAGAAAATTTTAAAGAGAGAATAAAAAAATTATTATCAAATCGTACATTATCTGTAACTGCAAGGAATAAAGATAATATACTGGTTGGGATATGCTTTGGGCTTACAGATTTTTCTTACTTTCTATTTATATCAGATTTGGGTGTAGATAGAAATTATGAAAATCTAGGTATTGGAAAAAAATTAGTAAACCTTTTGCAAATAAAAGCAGGTGGGGAGGATGATATTACAGTTATTGTTTTATCAAATGAGAATGCTGTGGAGTTTTATAAGAAATGTGGATACAGAACCGATACAGATTTACTAATAAAACCTTGCAGAGTTTGGACAGAATTCAAATTATAGGATACCGGTTTTTGGATATTTAGGCTGGCGGTAAATAAATTTACTCTACTTCGTAATTATAGCTATCTTAAGGAGGACGCTATGAAACATATAAACTCAATTATTTTTCTCACTTCGTTTTTATTTTGCCAAAACGAACCAGAAAGTACACAAAATTTGTTATCCGAAAATCTTAAGCCTTTTCAAGCCTTTATAGGCAAAACATTTAAAGGTGAATTTGCCAATTCGACTCCAGAAAAACCTGTTTATGATATATCACGTTGGGAGAGAGCATTGAATGGCAATGCGATTCGTATTATGCATTCAGTCAATAATGGAGAATATGGTGGCGAATCAATCGTGATGTGGGATACTAAGAAAGAAAGTCTAGTCTCATGGTATTTCACTACAGCAGGGTTCTATACTCAGGCAACATTGCACTTTGAAGATGAAAAGTTAATTAGTATAGAAGATGTCACTGGTAATGAAAATGGGATTACTCAAGTAAAAGCAATTATTTCATTATTACCTGATGGAGAACTAATTAATTCATCAAAGTATTTTATGAATGGTAGTTGGGTAGATGGGCACAAAATTCACTATAAGGAAGTGCCAGATGCTAAAGTGGTATTCAAATAATATTTTTTTTTATAAACATCAAGCCCCACACCAGCGGGGTTTTTTTGTTTCCCCACATTGTAGTATAATTTTTTGTAATTTTCTGTATGAAGCGCCCCTGGGTCATATTATTTGTGCTTCCTCTTTTTGCTCAAGAATTAGAAGAATTAAATGAGCAGATTGCCATTGTACGTTATGAAGGGGCCGAAATGAATGATTATCTAACTATTGCTTTTTCTTGTGCAGATGCAGACGCTTACTGTCCTGACTTTGATGCTTCAGAAATGATGGGTGTTAATAATCATCCTGGGTATGATTTTATTAATGACAATAATGAACTTCTTGGAAGATGGTTTGAAATCAAATGGGTTAATAAAAATATTCAACAATATGCAGGTGAAGGCAGTATGGATTTTGTTTTGGCACCAGCAGATGTAATGCTGAGCGTAAAAATGCTAGATTTATATTCCGTGTCATCAAAAAATGGTTTAAATGTTAGAGAGAAACCATCTACTAGTGGCAATAGGATTGGTGTTCTAAATTTCAATTCTTTAGTGAACATAGTTTCAAAAACAGGAATAGAATTCACTATAGATGATAATGATATAACAAAAATAATATCTGGTCAATGGGTTAAAATAGAAAGCGTATATCAAGGAAAAAGCACAAGTGCTAATATTGTTTCAGGATATGTTTTTGACGGATACTTATCGAAACTATCAACTAGAATAACTCAAGAGCACTACTTTGGTTACCCCAGTAATAGAAAAGCATACGAGGGTACATACGAAGAAGGAAAATTAATTTCTGAAAAATGTTGGGATGAAGATGGTAATGATAAAGAGTGTAACTAAATGAAACCCCTCTGGCTCAAATACGCAGGTAATATGTTCAAAAGATAATTAATCTTTCCCAAACCATTAAGCAAAAGCCCCGCATTCGTGGGGTTTTTTGTTTCCCCAGATAAGTGTTTTCTTTCCATTTTATGTCTTCCCGTGCTACATATATGCTACCCAGTAATATTCTCTTTGATTAAATTCGCGGGCTTTATCGAGAATAATAGGGGCCGTAGCTCAGTTGGGAGAGCGCCTGAATGGCATTCAGGAGGTCGTCAGTTCGATCCTGATCGGCTCCACAAATCATTGTTTCGTAACGACTCCGATCCTATTAGATTTACTTAGTTTAGAATAAAACAAAAAACGAGGTAGTATTTCATGCAGGGAAAGAATTTTGATGCATTGTTTCATGTATTGAGCAGTGAACAGCAGATTATCATGCGCACGGACCAAAAGGCATTCACGCTGATGTCTATTCTGGGTGTATTTATGGTGTTTTTCATTATTCATTTTTTAAAAATTCAGATGAACTGGTTCAATGTATCAATGGTAATGATTTATTTTGTTGCAGCTTTGGTAGCAATTATCAATCTGGTGCTGGTGATCGTCCCGCGAATCAGAAAGGATTCTTCCCATGATGAGAATCCGGCGATCAATGCCACCTTTTTCGGGGGCATCAGCGCATTCAAATCTTCTCAAGAGTACGCAGCGTACCTTAAAGAAGTGGCCGAGGATGACGAAAAAATGTACAATATGTTTTCCAATCAGGTGTTTGCGCTGGGCAAGATCAACAAGTATAAAAATGCAGCATTGAAACGAGCTATCCTGTATTTTGCGATCGCCATTGTTTCTGAGCTGCTGATTATCATGTCGATGGCCTGGAGCCGGGCTCTCACATTTCTTTTTCCAGGTTAATGAAAATCACATCATGCATTCTGGCTGCACTTATTCTGGCAGCATGCCAGCCCCAAGGCACTCCCGGGCCTCAGGGCAAAACGGGGCCACCCGGGCCGCAGGGACAGCCGGGTGAAGCCGGTCCTCCCGGACCGCAAGGTGTTCCGGGAGAAGCAGCGCAAATAGATCCTGCACTGCTGAAAAGACTTGAATCTGCTGTAAAAAACATTCCTTCATCCACTAATGGAAATCAGGAAGAAATAGTTGCTTCAGTTCATTTTTCGTTCGGTATTGCGCCGCCAATTATGGGATTTGCCGTGCTGACGAGTCACGGCAATCTTTACCAGCTTAAGAATAAAAATCCTGTAACGATTGGAGATACGTTTGAACACCTTGCGCACATAGGTGATCATTCAAATTTTGTGTCCCTTTCATTTCTATCCGGCGGGGAAGGGCAAAAGAATTTTTATATTGCCATTACGGAAGACGGGTACAGCTATGTTTCCGAAGATCTCAAATCCTGGCAGCCCAAAGGGCGCATACCTTATTAACAGCCTTAAAGCAGCAGCTGCAGCTGTCCTGCTTTCCGCCAGTCTTTCTTCACAGAACGATCCGATTGCCATCGACGGCCTTTTTGCCGATTGGTATTCTGTTGCGGTATATGCTGAAGATTACACTGACGATGTCCACGACTGGGATATGGAAGCCTTAAAAGTGGCACACGATGACACTTATTTGTATATGTATTTCTTCTTTTCCGATGATGAGCACCTAATGCAGGATTGGAATGACATCAGGCTGTTCATTGATTTGGATAACGACACTACCAGCGGCGCCAGCATTAACGGTATGGGCGCTGATATAGAATGGTGTTTTGGCTGCAGGGAAGGATTCTACATACACGCTGGCGGGCAGGAAACGATTTGGCAGAATGATCTTCAATTGAGAATGATGCCTACCATAACCGATACTCAGTTTGAGATAGCGATAGGATTGGAATCCAACGCAATGACATTGTGGAATTCCTTTACGCCTGATACCATCCAGATTGTTTTTTACAGCGATGCAACTGGTTCAGATGATCAAATGCCGGAAGACGGAAGTACGGTTGAGTACGTGATTGGTAATACAACGGTTGCAGGTCTGCAGGAATTATCTCTTTCAAAAAAATCCGAAAGCGATATTCGTATCGTTTCCTATAATGTATGGTCGTCCAACATTGTGGAGGATGATTATGAAGTGTATTTCGAAAGGATTTTGAAAGCACTCGATCCTGACATCATAGCGCTTCAGGAATTTTATAACACAGCTGATACGACAGAATTAAAGTCCCTGATTTCCGCATGGCTTCCGGATGACCAATGGTATATGAGCGGGCTTTTCCGCGACAACATTATTGTATCAAAATATCCTGTTATCGGCGAATCGTATGTCACAGAATCCACGCGAACCATGGTTACCTTGCTTGATACAGAAGAAGAGCTTGGAAAAAATCTCATGATTCTGAATTCCCATCTTGCCTGCTGCAGCAATAATGATGGGCGCCAGTACGATGCGGACCAAATTACAGCATATCTGCGGGACTGGATTCAATCAGGCGACGGACCGTTTACGCTTCCGGAGGGAACGCCGTTTCTTCATGTCGGGGATTTTAATTTAGTCGGTTACCGGCAGCAGCTGACCACACTTACGGACGGCGACATTGAAGATGAATCCACGTTTGGATCCGACTTTCTTCCGGATTGGGACACGACAGCACTTTCGGATGTATTTTCGGTTTCCACTTCCGAACGCATGGGATATACATGGCGGCGTGATTACAGTTCGTACAGCCCCGGAAAGCTGGACTACATCCTATATACGGATAGCGTAATTGACACCGGAAAACACTTTATTCTGAATACACTCAGCATGTCCGAAGAAGCATTATTGGCAAACAATCTGGAATCTGGTGACACCTTCAGCGCATCAGACCATCTTCCGCGTGTGCTGGATATTTCCGGTATCCGGGAATTGACTGCGGAAAGTGATGCGCCGCTTCCGGCATCGTTCAAATTGCATCCGCCGTTTCCGAACCCATTTAATGCTTCTGTTACGATTCGATTTGATTTTCGCACAGAATACCAGAAGGATATAACATTAACAATTTTTGACATACAAGGGCGGCTAGTGCAGACATTGGTTTTTGGATCCAGCGAATCCGGAAAAAATGAGATCACATGGAATGCATCCGGGAATCCCAGCGGTCTTTATTTCGCGGAACTCTCGATTGGAAACCAACGTGAAATCATAAAATTGGTGTACCTAAAATAATGCCGAAACATTCCGATATTATTTATTCCACTGATCCCGATTTCAAAGAACCGTCTTCCAGTCAGGATGAAATAATTTCCAAGCAGGACTTTCGTGTAATGAGGCGGAAGATTGGAGGAGGTAAAATGGTTACGCTTGTTTCCGGATTTCGCGGAAGGGAAGGTGATTTGAAATCACTTGGGAAAAAGCTGAGATCTTTTTGCAGTGCCGGCGGTTCGGTAAAGCAGAATGAAATTTTGATTCAGGGAGATCACAGAGATAAGGTGGTGGAATATCTGCGGGAACTCGGCCATTCTGCAAAGCCTTCCGGCGGTTAATCCTGTTTTATTATATGACGTTACACGTTTAATTTAATTGCTTATGAAATTCGTATTCAGATCCATATTGATACTGAGTTTAGTCGGAATATGGTCTTGCTCAAAGTCGCCTCAGGCTGATATTGTTATGCTGGTTTCGGCAAATGTCCATGGCCAGCTTGATCCCTGCGGCTGAAAAAAGAATCCTCTGGGCGGTCTGCCCAGACGCGCAACGATCGTTAATAACCTTAAAGCTGAAGGGAAGCATCTGCTTGTGTTGGACTCCGGCGATGCTTTCTTTAAAGCGGATATTCTTCCCAACAATACACGGGAAGCGGATATTCTCAAAGCTGAGACCATTCTGAGCGGCTACGAACGCATCGGATACGACTGTATCAATGTAGGTGGATTTGATTTTGCCAACGGAAAGGAATTTCTGTTTGGGCTGCAAAACACTTCAAAGATTCCCTTTATATCGGCAAATATTGTTGATACCGAAACAGCACAGCCCGTCTTTGACCCCTATGTTATTGTGGAGCGGCAAGGGATGAAGATAGGAATTATGGGGCTTTCCGATCATCTGCCGGCTCATGTGGAAGGCCTTGGAGTGGACGATGTTTTTTCATCCGGGAAGCGTTACTTGGCAGAAGTTGAGCAGAAGTCTGACATTACAATCATCCTGGCCAACGTTGACCGCAAGATCACCAAAGATCTGCGAAAGCAT
>CAYQZV010000030.1:0-10370 GCA_964422145.1 uncultured bacterium
GATATGCGGTTCATCATTGTTCAAATCCATTCCCGGAAACCAAATTCCATACCATAAATATCCTGAATATCCAGTCGGGACTTCGATCGTTCCTGAGATCGAGCCGGTTGAGTCCTGATATTCGGTAAAGAACGTCCCCATATCCAATCGTGTTCCATCCGGGTCTTGATCGTCAATATCGATTTCCCAACTCTCTCCATCATTATCCAAGTCCGGATCGCCGGCATCTACACACGGAGAGTATGCGTGAAGCTGATAATTTTGATTATCCGGGTCAATGAAGTGCGGATATTCATCGATATTGCCTACACCTTCCCATCCGTCTTGAATTGACGAATACATCACCTCAATACTATCAGAACCTTCGGATACAATAGATGATTGATTCATCCAAATAACACCGTTTTTAACATGGACTTCTGCTTCATTCAGATGAATACCAATCCCGTTATGAACGATGGTATTCCCAATTATTTTATTTGAAGTTGTTCCGGCAATGGCGGAAATCCCTGCACCATAATGATAGTAAATTAAGTTTTTCCGGATAACCGGGTTTCCAGCGGAATTGAAGATGATTCCACAATACGTACTTGTTTCGAATGTCCCGTTACTATAAATCTTGTTATTGATAACATGCGGGCTGGATTGATTGTGTATTTTAATGCCGTCCCATCCATTATACCGAATATCACAAAACTGAATGGTCGGATTAGAATTATTATGGCAAACGACACCCCACCTTTCATTCTGTTCGATAATACAATATTCTATCTGCGGACTTGAATTATCGCAAGAGATCGCTCCATAATACATATATCCATCTTCGTTAAAAGATGCATATTGAATTAAACAATGAGTTAAGATTGATGAGTCTGAATTAATGAAATTAATCGATTGCCAATCACCGGGATTCGGCGTGGTTTGATTTGAAGTAAAAATAATGGGGGTTGTACTCATCCCTTCGCCGATTAATGTACCAAAAACATCTATTTTTTTTAGATCATCAAATCGTACTACTACATCAGGAAGAAGCGTTAAAGTAATTTCTGCATTCACAACAATATCGCTAGAAGTGATGTATTCTCCTTCATGAACGAGGACAGTATCTCCGTTTTCTGTCTGTGTTAAACCATATTGGATGGTCGCATACGGTGAGGTGAGAGACCCATCTCCCTCTGGATCCGAACCGGTTGGTGAAACATGAAGTGTTGTCCCGAATAACGGGACCACTGCGATGAAAAGAACGAAATATTTTTGAAGGTTATTCATTTTGTATTATGACCAATCCGTTTCTTATTTCGTTCATGGTTGTTTCATTATAAATGTTTCGAATCGTACTTTCAGGAAGGATTTCTATCCATGTTTCACCAGTAATTCCCATCGGAGAAAATACAAATTCAATGATGGTCCCCGATCCGCTGACACCATTAAAATCTCCTCCGGCGAGTGCTATATTCAGGTCAAATAAACCGTTGTTTGTGTCATGATCTACAAATGTAAAATCATCAATATTCTCAGCTTGGCTTTCTAACAGAAATTCATTTTCTTCAGATTGAATATGATATGATTGCAACTCTAACATGTCCGGATCGTAATCAATCACCACATGTATTCCCATCATTTGCGAAACATCTTCTGCTTTCACGGATACGGTAACACTACTATTTGAGGATTGAATCGCCCTTAATGGATACATCGTCAAAGCGGGGCCGTGCAATGCATCAACACTAAATCCTCTTGTCGCCCATTCTGATTCAATAATATTTGTAGGATACTTGCTTTTGACCTCAAACATATAGTCTTGATCGTCCATCATGTTCATTTCAAACAGATGAAGCCCATTAGTCGTATCAAAGACCCAATAACCAATTGAATCTTCTAACAGATCATATCCGGATACCCATGGTGACCAGCGCTGATAATTAATTCGATAGGAGTAAAGGATACTAGCAGGGATACGATATTGATCGATAGAATCCGGCCAGTAAATTGAATCGGTGTGTCTCCACTGAAATAAGGTGATGTTCTCTGAAAGTGTATCTCCTTCTGAAGGTCCTTCGGTAAATTCAGTCATTGGGGGGAGATATCGGGAATCATTCGGATCAAACACATTATTAAATTCGGTAAAGATATCACATGATATACTTATAAATAAACTGTAAATGAGACCCGCTTGTAGAATATATTTCATTTCAGGAGTTATTTTTCCTTTAACGTCCAGACACCATCCCAATCCTTGTCCGGATGATTTCGTTTTAAATATTTACACCGTTCAATATAAACTGCAGACGGATTTGTTATCCTTCCCGGGAACATCTCTTCCAATTCTTCAGATGCGGTAAATCTTTTTATCGCTTCTCTCCATTTCTGTTGAGTATAAAATGAATATGCATCTTCAAAATGGTCTCTCATTTTAAGGATGGAATCAGAGACTTCACCTTTTCTTCCAAGAAGTTCATATGTATTAACCGGTTTTTCTCTCCCTTTTACTCTGACATAATCAAGAAAACGCCATTCAAAATGATCTTCGACAGCTTGGTAAAGTGTTTCTTCCACCTGAATATAAACACCATACTGTTTACAGGATGTTTCAAGCCTGGCTCCCAGGTTTACTGCATCTCCGGTCATTGTATAATTCATACGCATTTTAGATCCCATGTTTCCTGTCACCATTTTTCCGCTGCTGAGACCAATTCTGTGCTGCATCTCATGGACAATCTTTGGATAATCTCCCTTTTCCCATTTTTCCCGGAGATCGTTTAGTTTATTCTGCATTTCCAAAGCGGTAATGCATGCTAGATATTCATGGTTATCCACAGGGACCGGTGCTCCGAAAAAAGCAACGATTGCATCACCGATATACTTATCAAGTGTTCCATGCTGTTTGATCAATATATCTGTCATTTCCGTTAAATACTCGTTCATCAGGGATACAAGTTCCTCGGGTTCCATCACTTCAGAGAAAGAGGAGAAACTCTGGATGTCAGAGAAAAATGCTGTATGATATCCGGCTACACCTCCGAGCTTAGGTTCTTGTTTTTCTTCATACATTTTATCGATCAGATCATGCGAAATATATGCTCCAAACGTATTCTTTAAGTAATTCTTATCTTTACGCTCGTTGATGTATTGAAATACCATATTGGAGAGATACGTAAAGGCAATTCCTGCTAAAGGAGCGGTGATCGGGATTAATACCGAATCACCGGGGAGTGGTAATGAACTTTGAAAGATTTTAGGATGGGACATCACAAAATTATCTGTAAAGACAAATGATAGCAGTGATTTGACCGCCCACATAAGGTCATTTGTAAATAATCCCAAAGACACCGCGATAAATATACAGACTTCAATAAAGGTCATTACTCCAGCAAAAAATGGACTTAACAAGATAACAAATAAGTATGTAATGATACTTAATCCAGCGATCAGAAGGAAATGATACACCAAAGCTCTATTGGAGTAAACATCGGAATTAATCTCCGTTATTTTACCACCGTAACATCGAATAAAATTCTGATCAAGGATGGTTTGAACAGCATTGGCATGTGTTTCGACTCCCGGAGTAAACTGAGATATTCCTAAATAGTTATAAAAGGGTGTATACTTAAAATCATGAGTGATTTCGACTGTCGAACCAATTAGAATGATCTTGTTATAAAACGGAGAGGATGTAACATCAAATTCGCTTCCGATTCCTAACATTTCCATCATCTCATTTTGTTGATCTGGATCTAATGCCAAAATCCAATCCGGGATTTCACCAGGAATAAATTGGCTCATCCAGTCGATGTCTTCTTCCGGATCAGTTAATACGACATCTTTTGTATCAATCACCTGCGATAATGAATATCTGGGGAATGTTCCCCAAGGTGGAAAGTTTTCATGCGCCAACTTATATCCTGAAGCCGGGCCATAATAATTGACAAGAAAAGCATTCGTTTCACCGTACGATTCAATTTTATAAGGTCCGTAATCCCATACTCTTTCAACCGGATCATAGACTGGAATGACTGTATCGGGAATATCAGCAAATGTTTTTACGCATTTTAATCCTAAGGTCAAATGACCATTCTCAGAATCATGTGAAAGGTAATTCAGAATGGCATATTGCCTTGAAAAAGTATCCATGTCTAACAAATCATTAATGAGACCGGTTTCAGGATTCCCGGCCATAATGGCTTCCGTTGGATAAGCGATATATTGTGTCGGAATCCGATCGGGAGCATTTACCATTTTTGAATTGATAACGATTTTGGTTCCCCGCTTTTGAGCTTCTTCAATTGCCTTTCCAAACACAACATCGCCGTGTTCCGGAATAAATTGTTTAAGCTCATCTATACCTAATTGTTCTGAAAACTGATGTAGGTAATTTGATTTCGCTTCAGGGGCATCAAACTGAATATCAAATGCAATTACTTTTGCTCCGGCAAGTGACAGATTTTTCACTACTTCTCCCCATACCGTTCCGCGAGGATATGGCCATGATTCAGGGACTAACCTCCAAGCTTCATCATCAACCTCTACTAAAACAACATCTCTTTCATATTTAGTGTAGGTTGAGTCTACGGCTCTCCATCCTGATAACGGACCTCTAACATTGGAGAATCGGTAGTCGTATGTTGTAAGCTCAATTTGATCGAACAGACCAAACCAATGAAGCATAATCACTGTCAAAATGGATAGAACAGCTAATCCGAGACTGATCAGATTAGATTGGATACCTTTTGATTGTAGATTCATCATTAGAATTTGTATTGAATACTTAGTTGTAATCCACTTGTATTAATTTCATATGATTTATTTTGATTTTCCTCTGATTCTGCTGAGGTTGTACCGTCATTAATTTCAACCATATCGCTTCCATAGACTTGGAGATTTCCTGACAAACGAGCTGTAATATTGTCCCAAACATCCATTTCACACCCAATTTTGCCGTTAAATAAATTTAAGTCAGACATTCCGGAACTTGAGATTATGGATAAATGCCCTATCATTCGGAGTGTGTTATTGAGTGTTGAATAGTGTACATCTAGCCCCATCGATGATCGAGTTAATTTTGAAGATAAAAAACCGGGTAAAGTAATTTCTGCGCGATAAACCAATAATTTGGTTCGTAAATTTGGCAAAATAGTATTCAGCAAATTAGCAGAAATAATATTTGTATTTGATTTTGTAAAAACATAATTCTCTAAGCGATCTTTTGATAGGAGGTCACTGTTGCTCACCATATTAAAATTAAGGGAAAGAATATTTCTTCTCTCTTTGATTATAAATGGAAGATTGACAGAAAAAGCGGTATTGGAAGTGAGTGTGTTCTCACGTAAATCGAGAGATTCTGTAAAATCCTCATAATTCCGCTTTCGGTTCATTGATTGTAAATTGATCGTAAATGAGGGTACATTGGGACCCGGAATTAACATAATGTTGGTCGAGAAAATATGTGATCGCAACGGATTAATCTCTGTTTTCACAATATCATTGTCCTGATATGTATATCCGGCACTCAATATCAGTTTATAATCTAACAATGCAATTCGATCATAAAGTGAAAACTCGCGAATATTCGTCGTTAGGTAAGGATTTCCAAAAGAAGTATAATAGGGTCCGACTTGCCGATATTCAATCGAATAATTATTAACTGGGTATCTTCCGTTAATCTTCAAGTGAAAAGCTGCAGAAGGCATATTCACTATTGTAGCAATCGGATGATCCTCATACGCCAAGGCATCATAAAAGAATAATGGCGTCATATATTGATTGATGGTAAATATTGATTCATAATCAGTCGGATTCATCAATTTAGTAGTATCGATCATTAACGGAACACCTGTGATCAATCCGTTTTCATCATATTGAGTTCCAATCAAACCGTCTAAACTGTCATCAAGCGTCGTATCCAATTCGGCTAAAGTTATAGCACCATCCCAAATATTTCGATTATGCAGACTAAAATTCCAGCTGAACTCTGCCGATAACTGACGTTGATCAAAATACGCTTTGGTATCCAATCCAATCACTAAATTTTCTTCAGGATCTCCTCCGCCCCATTTCGAATCTGAGAATTGAATAATCCCATTTGCTTCATCAACCGCTGACTGAAATTCATCCAGAGTATATACTCCTGGAGTTAATCCATACGCCAGTGTATCAACGGTAAAATCTGCAGACGATGATATATCCTTGTAAACAGAGTGAACATCATCTTTTGATTTCAAAAAATACGCACCTAAATAATACGTTGAATTATAATTCATCGATAGTCGGTATGTATCTACTGAACGTAAAAATGTATAGCCGGTCCGGTCAAGATCATAGGTGTACCCGCCGCCATTATTGATTGTTGTTAAATGGCTATGTAATTTGAACCCATGATCAGTTTTTCCGCCCCATTGGACTGCGCGATTGATATCCCCGGAAATAATATCCAACGTAATCCAGGAAAATGCGACTGAAACACCTAATCCTCGAACTCGTTTCCCAGCAATTAAATACGGTGAAAGATTTGGATAAATATCCCCGGTATAAACCGTAAGATAATCGCCCATTTTAAATGTGGTTGACATACGATTCAACGATTGTGAGTACGGATTATCCCTCGATGTGATCCGCAGATCAGTGATAGTTTGTATCCAGTTTAAACCTGCGTTCAGTTTTCCTCTGATCTCAGAGATATTCAGAAATTCATTATCAACATTTTCACTTGAAAGATAGCTTGAGATAGAACCGTCATAGACAAGTTTTTCAGCAATATTTAAACCGTGCTTTGCTACAGTAAACGACCAATGTTGCGGGATGAGTTCCAACCCGTGAATATTTTTTGCAAAAACAGAAATCGTGTGGGTACCGGATTTTAAATTTCTTGGAACATAACTTAACAATCCGTCACCAATCTCTGCATTTACTGTCACATCTTGCTGATCTATCAACAGCTGAATCGATTCATAATCTATATCGGTAATGTGAAAAAACGATACCGCGATCACCACCTGATTTTTTTCCAACGTAGCTCCATTTTCTGGAGATAATATCATCATATCGATGTTGATGAATTTTTGATGTCCGGTATCCATATTTTTTCTCGAAGGAAATGTTCTTCCCTGGTCACCGGGGGAAATCATTATTTGATATGGATTTTCAAACGGGGCTTCTTCCGGGAAGGCATATACTTCCTTGCCATTATTCTCAAGAAGGATCAAATATTCCAAAAGCGGCGTATTCACTTGTTCTCCGGGGATGTATCCTATCCATTCGCTCATCCGATACTCCATTTCCAATTCCGTATAGTGATTCATTTCCTGAGATCGATAATAAATCGTTGCTTTCACAGATGGATGTATCTCTAAACTTGAAATGGTGATAAGAATATCCTGTCCTGAAGAATGGTGCGTTATCGGCTTATGGAGGAATTGATCTTCAGCAATAAGACCGATATGTATCAGACAAAATGGAAAGATATATCGGAGGATAATAGATCCTATGAATCCGGTGTATGGCGTACTCATAGAAACTTAAGGCATAAATTGACTAAGATGATTATTCGTACTGGATCACAATTATTTTTTGTGTTCCATCCGGTTTATCAAGATATATTTTTAATTCTGATCCGCTTTGAACTTCAGTTTCACTTGGGTCCGCAGGGATACTGGACTCGTTCGTTTCTGATACGTTTAATGCTCCATCAATGGTTGAATTTCCGGTAAGACCTGCGGCAATATCCATTGATGTACCCGTTAAAATATTCAACAAACTGACAATTCCTTCTAATCCGATGAGCTGATCCCCGGTATACGGATCAGAGATAAGCCAAAAATCAGTTCCTTTTACGGAAGCAACCGATGTTGGTGTACGAATAATAAACTTTGTTTTATTCTGCTGTTCGATGGTTGCTCTCACTGATCCCGCATCCATATTAATCTGCTTAGAAATCTGTGCATTGGCATGATCCCCGGTAATCTCTAATTCCGTATTTTCTTTTATCTTTAATATAGATTTATCGTCAATGAATATAATCGAAGTGAAACCGTCATTCCCTGTGCGTATCCTATTCCCATCTTCAAGAATGGTACCCGGAGTTAATTTTGAATACTCAACCGGTGAAAATCGTCCGATTTCTACTGATCCGATCACTTTTGTTGCGACGGCTATTTTATCCGCTGAAAAACTGAAACTGATTAGTAAAAGAATGGAAGTAATACACTTATACATGATCACTCCTGTATTTGAATGTTAGTGATCTGGATGGACCCGGAGAGGACTTCGTTAAGAATGTAGCTGACTCCCGCTTCGTCGATCGTTAATCCATCGTTCGTGTAATATCCGTTCGGTGAGTATCCGTTCAACTCGCCGTTCACACCAAACAATGCATCGAACTGATCGTCACCAATTGCATTACGGAGTGCGATAAGTATCAGGTCATAGTCTTCGATCGGTTCTGTACCACGGTTCGATTCGGTAATCTGAAATATCCAAATCGGGGATAATATCTCTTCCTGTCCTTCTGTGGTTTGCATCACTTGCTTTATCTGCCATACATACATTTTACCATATTCAAGCGGTCTAGCACCTGCCGCAGGATACTGAAAAGAGGTAAACGTTCCAACAGATTCCCAATCTCCGCTTTGAAATGGTAAGGATAACTCATCATTAATAGCTTCTTCAAGTGATGAATGATAGTCCTGATTGAACTCGGCGACTCGGATAAAGCTCTCACACGTCATACAACTTTGAGCATTCCAGTTAAAAACAGGTAACGTGGAGTTAATTTGCGTATAAGACAAATCACTCATTGTTCCGCCGGGCGATTCTAATGTGATAAACGTTGGTGTTTGAATGATTTTAGACTCAAAATCCTGTCCGGTTAATGTCAACTGATAAGGGTCCGGACCGGAAAACACTCGAATAGAAAAATTATACTCGCCGTCCGGAAGCCTCCCACTGGTTATGACAGAACTTAATATTTGGTCAAATGAAGATGGATTGATGACATCATTAAGCTGCCCGTTTAATGCAACACTGTTCCCATTGACATCGTACAAAACTTGTGTGTCAGAAGAGATATTACGATTATCAAAAATAAGATCGGCCTGTAAATCAGCGATTTCTGTTTCTAAATTGACTAAAGTGACTGGGGAGTTGATCCCGATCTGAGGGGACAGAAGTGTTGCTTCAAATTCTATTCTTACGAATGATGATGCTCCATTCAGATGTAGACGATACCGGCATAATTGGACATCAGAAGATCCCGACTGCATATCAAAACCACTGATATAATACGTGGCATAATCTGAAAATCCAGGTTCGGGAATTAAGTCAACAGTTTGGGCAACTGTTTTTGAAGGAATGCAACATAAAATAATTCCAAAGACAGACGAAATAATCGTTGTGCGAATGTGTTTTCTCATAGCTTTAATCTCCAGGTTAATTTAGCAGGTGATACCGTCGGGAAACAACTGATTTTAAAAGTATAAAGAAAAATGTGAGATTGGTCACAACGAAAAAAGCCTTCCCGATATATCAGGAAGGCTTTTTTAATAGTTCCCGGCAACGACCTACTCTCCCACGCTGGTCTCCCGCGCAGTACCATCGGCGCGATAGGGCTTAACTTCCGTGTTCGGAATGAGAACGGGTGTTTCCCCTATGCTATAATCACCGGAATAATTTTTTATGGATCAAGCGTGGAGTCATTTCTAACATCGAAAAATTAGTAAAGCCATTCGGCTAATTAGTACCGCTCAGCTGAATACATTACTGTACTTACACCTGCGGCCTATCAACGTCGTAGTCTTCAACGAGCCTTATTTTCTTAAAGAAAGGGAGATCTCATCTTGGGACAGGTTTCGCGCTTATATGCTTTCAGCGCTTATCCTTACCGAACGTAGCTACCCAGCTATGCCTCTGATGAGACAACTGGTGCACCAGAGGTTCGTCCACTTCGGTCCTCTCGTACTAGAAGCAGATTCCCTCAAATCTCCTGCGCCCACAGCGGATAGAGACCGAACTGTCTCACGACGTTCTGAACCCAGCTCACGTACCACTTTAATGGGCGAACAGCCCAACCCTTGGGACCTTCTCCAGCCCCAGGATGTGATGAGCCGACATCGAGGTGCCAAACCTCCCCGTCGATATGAACTCTTGGGGGAGATAAGCCTGTTATCCCCGGAGTACCTTTTATCCGTTGAGTGATGGCCCTTCCATGCGGAACCACCAGATCACTAAGCCCTACTTTCGTACCTGCTCGGCCCGTCAGCCTCGCAGTCAAGCTCCCTTATGCCTTTGCGCTCTACGCACGATTACCGACCGTGCTGAGGGAACCTTTGGGCTCCTCCGTTACCTTTTAGGAGGAGACCGCCCCAGTCAAACTACCCACC
>CAYQZV010000031.1:0-8603 GCA_964422145.1 uncultured bacterium
TTTGTACTATAGGATGTAACGATTCCGAACAAACTAAATATAACTCCAACGAAGAAAGGATAACCGGTGAATGGAGTTGGATTAAAACCACAGGCGGTTTTGAAAACATTACAGAAACACCGGAATCAACAGGGGAGACACAATTAATCTCATTTGATAGTAATGGTATTTATTCTTTTTATAAAAATGACACATTGATCAGCGAATATAATTATTTGCTTGGGCATGATATGACGATATTCTCTCAGGATTCAATTCCGGTGATTTATATCAATAATATGTTGTTATATGCGTATCACTTTGAAAGTGATGATGCGCTGAGTTTATCCGAGAATGTTTATGACGGGTTCACATATAACTATATCAGAGAGTAACTGAAACAACCTGAATCTTGTTTCACATTATACTATCATTGTCATATATTCTGACCGACCGGTCAGTCAATATATCATGAATACACATCAATATACCGTATGAACAAAAAACAAATCATCATTCAATCCGCCATTCACGTCTTTGCAAAACAAGGGCTTGAAAAAGGAAAAATAGCCGACATTGCCAAAGACGCCGGCATTGGCAAGGGAACGGTGTACGAATATTTCCGCAGTAAAGATGAGATATTTGAAGCCATTCAAGTTGCTGTTTTTGAAGAATTTACTGCAGTCTTTGATGCTCTTGTAGCGGAGAAGATTACACCGACAGAAAAACTGGTGTCAATTATGGACCAGGGGCTTAACTCCATTTTTGATATGGGCGAAGCGATGCTCATCATTACTGAGCTTTGGGCGCAAGCAGGGCGCGGACATTTATACGGAGATACCCATTCTGATTTTGTTCAATATTATGATCGGCATCGAGACCAAATCCAACGTGTTTTGCAGGATGGGATCCATTCCGGCGAGTTTCGGGAAATGAATAAAGAAGGTGTTGCTACGCTTCTTTTGGCTGTGATGGACGGCTTGGCTTGGCAGTTTGTGATTCTAAACGATGTGGATAGATTCAAAAAAATAAAGACCGAAGCGATCAATTCATTTATGCGGGGAATAGTGTTATGAAACTAATTCTGATGGTCAGCCTTCTTCTATCATTTGGATTCAGTCAGCTGCCGTCCGGTGAAGCGATCATTGACAGCATGACAGCAAAGATGACTCCGGAGAACAATATGTCGCGAGTCAAACAAATGAATTATTATGCCAATGGAAGCAAGAGAGCCTTTGAGCTGATCATGTTTTCCGCGGATGAAGGCGAAAAGATAATCATGCAATACATCAAGCCGAAAAGTGTAAAAGGACAAACATTTTTACTGCTGAATGACGGAGATGATATATGGACTTACTTTCCAAGAACCCGCCGTGTTCGAAAAATGGCCAGCCACGCCAAAAAGATGGATATGCAGGGAAGCGATTTTTCCTTTGGCGATTTTTCATCAGAAGACACGTGGAAACAAGATTATACAACGATCACAACCGGGGAAACCAATATTTCCGACACACCTTGTTGGGCGCTGAAAGCAACTGCCAATAAAGGTGCGGATGTGGACTATCCGGCCGTGATTCTCTATGTAAGAAAAGACAATTATTATCCGGTTCAAATTGACTACATGAAGAAAAATGAAAAACCCGAAAAAACCTTAACGCTTTCTGACATCGTTATTATTGACGGATATCCCACTGCGAAAAATATCGAAATGAAAAATAATATCACCGGGACAAAAACTGTGATGGAAACACTGGAAACATCCAATAGCTGGAATCCGCCAAAAAGCTTTTTCACTGAGCGAAACATGAAAAAAGATTTGTCGAAATGATAAAAAAACTCACACCGATTATTGGGATTGTGCTTTTTCAGGTCGTATCTGTTCAGGCGCAAATAGATTGGTTCGGGTATGCTGAAGTAGAAACCGATTATCTGAAAACACCTAAAAAAGACTATTCATTCGGATATGGTAAGGTTCGGTTTGAGTTTGACTGGAGTCTGCTGGAAAATATCCATATCGCCGGAAACATAAACGCTGAAAAATATTTTGGGGAAACCAAATGGGATTTATTGGATTTCATTCCGTATGATTCTGTTTGGACTCCCAACGGTATATTGACGACATTCCCCGTAACTATCCGAGACACAGTCTATGTTGATAATTTATATTCGCTGATTCACTTCAAATCAGTTGGCATTACCCTCGGGCGGCAGCCGATATCACTGGGAACAGGTTATGCATGGAACCCATTGGATATATTCAACCAAAAAGACCTGATGGACCCAACCTACGAGCAGCCGGGCGTGAACGCACTTCGGATTGAAATTCCGATAGACGGGCGAACGACAGTGGATATCATTGCAGCCGAACACGATTCGATAAAAACCGGAACAAAAATGCTTCAATTAAAAACCAGGATGGGCAGTTTTGATCTGACATTGAATATGGCTCAGCACCACCATCTGTTTCCTTATTGGAGATTTGTGGACATCCTTACCACGCATCACACATCTACATTTTTCGGCGGCTCGATTGTAGGTCAAGTCGGTGAAATTGGTATATGGAGTGAAATATTTGGACCAACAGAAAGCACGGCACAATATTATGAGTTTGTAATCGGCGCAGACCACACGCTGGATAACGGTGTGTATTTCATGGCAGAATATTTTCACAACACATTAGGCGGAACGGACGATGAATTGTCCATTTATCATTATATGAACGCGTTTTCCGGCGAAAGCAAATCGCTGATGCAGGATTATCTCTTTGCAATGTCAATATTCGCCCTGAATGATTTTGTCAGTGGAACCATAAGTGCTATTGGAAATTTGAATGACAAAAGCATGATACTGATGCCGCAATTAGAGTGGAATGTTTTTGAGAATGTAAATCTGAGTTTAATAGTCAGTCAATCTTTTGGCGGTAAGGATACCGAATTTGGTATTCAGGAACGAGCGGCAAGGATAAGACTAAGAGCCTATTTGTAACCTTATTTGAAAGCGTGAAGGAATCATGAGACATAAACTTTTAACAAAACTGGCAGATTTTATTAGTGAAAAACCGTGGTGGTCAGGGTTGATCATTTTAATCTTCTCGATCATTCTCGGCGGGATGGCCGGCCAGCTGACGTTTACTACGTCATTCACCAATCTGATGCCGGACGACGATCCGATGGTTCAAGAATTTAACAAAGTCATGGATGAGTTTGCAGGCGCAGCGTCCATGCTGGTTGTTGCAGAAGGAGATGAAGACGCGCTGGTCAAATTTGCGGAAAGCATTGTTCCGGAAATTAGCGCTTTAAAAGAATATGTGAAAAAAGTGGACTACAAACTACCTCGCGATTTACTGGAAGACCACGCACTGATGCTGATGAAAGCATCTGATTTGGACAATAACCGAACTCTGTTTGAAGATCCGAATCTGACCGGATTCTTGAAAAACCTCAACAACAGCTTTGAAAAAGAATATATCCAAAGTGATGAAAAAATTACCGGACAGGAACAAGAGCAAGGCGCTATTCGGTTTATAGACGGTGTTCAAACTTTTATTGAAACGCTAGAAGGAGCATTGAGCGGAAAGACAGCCGACGCAGGGCGTAAAGCCGCAGAAGCAATTCTCTTTGGAGATGAATACTACCGAAGCTGGGATAGAGAAATGCTGATTATGCTGATCGTGCCGACCTTCAGCTTTTTAGATGTAGAAAAAGATGTTGATGCAACCAATATCATTGAAAACATTGTACATACCGCCGCAGACGAAATGGGTATTAAAGCAGGGTTGACAGGATCAATTCCTCTTGCCCGGGACGAAATGGTGTCGATTGAAAATGATTCCTTCACAATCACGACGCTAGCCTTACTTGGAGTGATGATCTTGTTCTTTGTTGCGTTTCGGATGTTTGTGAGTCCGATATTGGCAATAATTACTTTGATATTTGGTGTAGTCTGGGGAATGGGTCTTGCTTGGCCGATCGTAAAACAATTAAATCTGATGACATCCATGATGTCTGTTGTTTTGATCGGTTTGGGAATTGACTTTTCGATCCATATTATTTCTGTTTATACAGAAATGCGCAGAAAAGGAAAGGACGTGCCTTCTTCTCTGCGATTCACGCTTCAAAAATCAGGATTGGGAATTATTACCGGAGGATTTACCACATCAGCTGCATTTTTAACGATGATCGTAAGCCGTACCGATGGATTGAAAGAATTTGGTATTGTATTGGGAGGCGGTATTTTCATGACGATGATTGCAGCCATTACGGTATTGCCGACACTTTTGGTGATTCGTGAGAGGATTATCGCCCGGTTGAAAAAAACCAAGAAAACAAAACCGCCCAAAGATATCTCCTACACGTTTCTAGGTGTGACCGCCGGTAAAATAAGTCAGAATCGAAAAATCAGCTTAATTCTTTTTACGGCTGCAATCATCTTTTTGGGATACCGCGGCTCAACGATCACTATGGATTATAATTACCTCAATATGGAGCCAGAGGGGCTGGAGTCCATTGAGCTTCAAGATAAGATGATTGAAAAGCTAAATATCAGTTCCGACTATGCCTACATCACAGCATCTACCATTGAAGAAGCCTATCAGTTCACCGAAGCGGCTAAGGATATGTCTACATCAGGGATGATCCAATCGATTGTTGATTTTCTTCCACCGGAAGCCGAACAATCCAAGCGGACTGACATTGTAGCCCAAGTCCGCGAAAGGATGAAAAACGCAGATATTTCTCTTGAGTTTTCTGAACGGGATATGCAAAGTTTCATAGAAGAGGTCAGCCGACTGGAAATGAATCTGATTGAAGTTCAGGATATGGCTTTACTGGGGATGCAGGATCATGTCTATATGAAGGCAGGATTGTTGATCGGATATCTTCCGGAAGATGAAGATAAGGAGATCATTGAACTTCAGAAAAAAATTGATCAACACATCGATAATTCACAATCAGGGATGTTAACAAAGTTCATTGAAAAGATCGGAAAGAATACGACTGATTTGTTAGGAAAGATGGAAGAGTTTCAACGTCAGTTCGCGGGCGCATTCAAACCGGCTGTTGTAAAAATGGCCAATCCGGAAATGATTACGTTGGAAACATTACCCGAGAATATCAGAAACCAATATGTAGGAAAATCCGGCGACAGTTATTTGGTTACAGTCTATCCAAAAGGCAATGTGTGGGACTTTAACTTTTTGGACCGATTCACGAGAGAATTGGCAGAGATCAGTCCAAGTTCAACCGGACTTCCGCCTGTCTTTAAACGATTAATGGATTTGATCGGAGAAGACGGCACGAAAGCAACCATGTTAGCGCTAGTCGTTATTATGATGTTACTGTTGATTGATTTTCGCAGTCTTTGGAAAACACTGCTGGCCATCGTTCCGCTGATCGTTGGAGTGCTTTGGATGCTGGGTGTGATGGAAATATCAGGGTTACAGCTGACGCTGATGAATATTATGGCGATTCCCATGATTATCGGAATCGGTATTGATGACGGGGTTCACGTGATTCATCGATATCAGATCGAAGGAAAATCAGCGCACATGAAAGTATTTTCATCTACGGGTAGAGCTATATTATTAACATCGCTTACAACCATGCTTTGTTTTGGGTCGCTGTGGTTTGCGGTGTATCGCGGATTGGGATCGATGGGTATTGCATTATTTATTGGTGTCGGGACCTGTTTCTTTGCAACGATTTTTATCATCCCGGCTATAATGAATTTGGGAAACAAATGGAAAGGTTAAGAATAAATATACTCTTGTAACACATTGTTGAAAGCGAGTAAATTATCTTACGAAAATTGGCAATATATACTATAAACGTAAGATTAGTAAATAATGAAACAATCTCAAAAAGCCCTGCAACTTCTCGAAACCTCAGAAAAATTATTTTATAAATATGGTATAAAAAAGGTTACCGTAGAAGAAATTTGTAAAACGGCAGGGGTAAGTAAAATGACGTTTTACAAATATTATAAAAACAAAGAAGCCATTGTGGAATATATCGTTGATAAGCTTTTCGATGATGGAATGAAAAAATTCACACACATTTTTTCTCAAGACATTCTTTTTGAACAAAAACTTGAAGAGTGGCTCGAGGTAAAAATGAAGTACAGCCGATCGATGAGTAAAGAATTTTATTTTGATTTATTACACTTTAATCAATCTACACATGATAAAATAATGATACGAACTCAGCAATCACAATCCGTTATGATAAAACAAATGGAAGAAGCAAAAGCAAAAGGTGAGATTCATATCAATGTAAACACAGAATTTTTTTCTTATATGCTGAATCATTTAATGAATTTTCTTGATGACCCTATTTTTATTTCTATGTATTCAAATTTGGAACCGATGACCAAAGATTTACTCCGCTTCTTTCTTTATGGAGTTGTTGGTCGAAAGCATACAAATGAATAATGTAATAAAAGCGTCGATTGGATTATGGATGATCGTGGGGGTAGCGATCACAGCCCAAGATCGTGTAGAATTTAGTGGAACATTATCAAGCGTACTACAAACGAACGAAGAACAAAAACAGTCAAATATTTATCTGAAATATTTACCTCGACTTGACGTTCGTATGTCATCAGATTTCGATGTTGAATTCTCGTATATTGCATACAGTTATTCAGGAAAAGCCGACCTTAAACAAATCATTCAACAGCACGAAGGCAAACTATATCGATTTTGGCTGAGATACCAAGCGGCGAATTTTGAAGCCCGGCTTGGACTGCAAAAAATAAATTTCGGTCCGGCACGGATATTAAGATCGCTTATGTGGTTTGATCGGATTGACCCCAAGGATCCGACGCAATTCACTGAAGGTGTAAAAGCATTGCGGATTCAATACTATTTTCCTAATAATGCAAATTTGTGGCTTTGGGGACTTTACGGAAACAAAGACCCAAGGGGGTGGGATTTTGAAGGATCAGACAAGCACGAACCCGAATTTGGAGGGAGATTTCAATTCCCGATAAAGAACGGTGAATTTGCTGTAACGGCTCACCATCGGACACTTGAGAACGACCAGAAAATCCAAAACCGTATGGCTGTTGATGGATTTATGGATGTCGGTATCGGTCTTTGGTTTGAGTCTGCAATCCAATCTACTGATTTCGATAATTATTATATATCATTTTCAACAATAGGATCGGACTATACAATTCCATGGGGAAATGGTGTGTCTTTAACCTTAGAACATTTATTCTCTTTAATGAAAGATTATGGCTTTAATCCAGACAAACAATCGGGTCATGTTTCTTCCATGATGGTTCAATATCCTCTGGGGATGTTTGATTCGGTATCTTATTATAATTACTTTATTTGGGAAAAAGATGTTTCTAACCATTTTATTGCTTGGAGCAGAACATATGACCAATGGACGATCCAATGTGCAGGATATAAAACAATAGGAAGTCCTGTGTTTTTATATTCGAATGAACAATCTAATTCCCTTGGAAAACATGGGCTTCAGCTCACAATCGTTTTTAACCACTAGGATTAAACAATGAATAAACGATTTTACTTCTTTGATAATTTGAGAACATTTCTGATCTTCATTGTTGTGTTGTATCATGCTCAGTTTCCCTACACGCATTCTCTAGAATCAATTTGGCTTGTCAGCGATTTAATGAAAAGTGACTCCCTTGGAATGGTTGGATTATATTTAGATCTGTTTGTGATGTACACCTTATTTTTTATAGCCGGATTTTTTACTCCTATGTCATTACAGAATAAGACAAACCGTGAATTTGTCTTATCCAAGCTGAAGAGAATTATGGTTCCTTGGACAATCGGAGTTTTGACATTGATTCCAGCGTATAAGGCGATCTATTTGTTTTCCAGAGGAAAACCGCAGGAGGAATGGTTTTCATATTTTCATTGGTTTGAAAGAGCGGGAGGGAATCCTTATTTGTTCTCTGATAATTTAAGCCAAAACTGGCTCTGGTTTTTGCCGGTTCTATTTTTGTTTCAATTAATCTATGCGGTTATTATTGGACGAAAAAACCCTACAGTTTTCAATTTGAAGACCGGGACAGCATTTGTTTTTATTGCAGGAGTTATTACGAGTTTACTTATCTCTGCTAACGGGTTAAGCGGCTGGCATGACTCCATTCTGTTTCACTTCCAGCGCGAGAGGATACTCATCTATTTTATGGTATTTCTGTTAGGAGCACTTTGTTACAACCAAAGATTGCTTCAAGGCGAAACACAAAACAAAAAACGATTTATATGGATGAATGTACTGTTAACATTTTCTTTGACAGTTTATACAGTCCTTGCCTTAAATTTATTTTTTAACATGGCTTACCCCGACAGGAATTATTTTTTCTTTTCCGGTACGATCGATCTAACGTTGTATTACGGATTCCAATTAGTAAGCATGCTAACTTTCATTTATATACTGGTCGATTATTTCCGCTTCAAAATGAATAAAACGAATCGATGGCTTAAGCGATTAAATGATAACTCATACTATGTTTATATTATTCACTTAGTCGTCTCCGGTCTGATTGCAGTACTTTTAATGAAAACATCCCTTCCGGTAGGTGTAAAATATTTGGTCAAGTCCAAAAAGTTCTGTAAAATGGTTCAAGTAGTCACAGTTTTCTGA
>CAYQZV010000032.1:0-6600 GCA_964422145.1 uncultured bacterium
AGTAATCAGGCCTATCTTCATTGAGCTGCATCGCTGTATCGCATTTGGGGCAGTTTAGTTCCGATCCTTCTTCGGGCCATTCATAATCCGGTTTGAATTTGAGCGGATCGTCAAATGTTCTGATATCATCCATATCAGAATTTACGCATCAAAATGCAGTAGGGTGCAAGCGGTTGATTGCAGTCAGCTTCCTGCGGATGTCCATAAAAGATAGGATATAATTCCAATAACACAGTATTATCTTTGTATTTGCGTGAAGGCCGCTTAAGCATTTTCATATTGAGTTCATAAAGGCCTACATCTGTGTGTTTGCCGATCCAATATTTGTTGAATTTGGACATATGCTCTTTGCGGTCATCATCTTTGCGCCAGGCTTTCTTCCTGGTTTCTCCTCTGGTCCGGATTGTTTCATCTGCATCAGACACCGAAGCCCATTCATTGACAACAAGTACTTCATTGGTTCTTCCTGACCAAAAATGTCCCAAAGTCATTGAGCTTAACAGTTTTGTTTCAAGAGCATTCAGCTTTTTTGCATCCTCTTCTAAAACCTCTTTTCGTTCCTCAGCAGAACCGTCCTCTACTTCACTAATCGGTTCTAAATAGTACTTGGAAAGAGTTACGACATGATTTTCAGGATCATACTGAGCCTGAACGATGCCGCTAAGAGCAATGCTGATTAGATATATAGTGAATCTCATTTGCATCTTTATCCTCTCTTTTTTCGGAATAATCTCCCTTTTTAAATTACTTCAAAGCAAAACTATTTCGAATTGAAGCAATAACTATATAAAAGTATTTCAAATTAAAATAGGATCAAACTACAGAATTAATGGAAATACCCCGCCAAAAGGCGGGGTATTTCCATCTGATGTATTATTCTATTTCTGAGGTACTTAAATCCGGACGAAACAAAATAACTTCTGATTCAACTTTTTCTACTGCTTCGCTGCGTGAACCTAAAATATTTGAACCTTCACCTTCTCCAAATGTTTTTTCAAGCATATCAAAAAGACTCATCTTCTTAGGATTGAGATCGGACCAGCCATCCATGGGAATCAGAAATGCATACACACGACCTTTTCCTCCAACTGCTTTGGCATATGCCGCAGACTGATGATCGCTGTTGTTGTCTTTTCGCGCCTGAATAATCTTTAGGACTGCATCGCGATGTTTTGACCATTGACCCGCTTTGTATTGAACAAACCACACTGTAAACATCTTTGGCGTGGTTTGTGGCGGGTTGTAAGAATAATCAGGAAGGAAGCGCCAATATTCGTTTCCCCCTAAGGATTCCACATGAGGCGCCACAGCTCTTTGCCAATGCTCTGGATCTCCGGGAAGATCCTGATATGCATCAAAATCAGTCCAGCCTTGATGCCGGCGAAGGTTTTGTCGCAATCCGTTTTTTTGGCTTTTTATTCAGCTCTTCCAGTTTTTCCCGCAGACGTCTCAGTGCAATGGTTTTATTCCTATGTTGGCTGCGCTCATCCTGGCAGGTTACCACGATTCCGGTTGGAATGTGCAATATACGGACTGCACTTTCTGTTTTATTGACGTGCTGACCTCCCTTGCCGGAAGCGCGATAGGTATCTATACGGCAATCTTTGAGGAGGTCATGATCTGATTTCGGGATAGTTATCATTCTTTTTTAAAATTACTTTAAAATTCTGCATTTAATAAAGCAAAGGAACTGTTAATATTTTCTAAAAATCAAACGCCAACTCTTTCTGATAATCCAATTACGCTTATAAACAAAGCGACCCCCCGAAATTCGGAGAGCCGCAAAGGAAACTATCTTATAATTAGTACGGGATAAATTCCGATTCCATCCGATAGCTACAGTGGGGTGACGTTTTCCGCCAAGGGACCTTTTTCTCCGGCACCTTCAGTATATTCGACTGCTTGTCCATCAGAAAGAGTCTTGAACCCTTCCATGGCTATATTGTTCATATGAACAAATAAGTCTTTTCCGCCGTCTGACGGAGTAATAAAACCAAAACCCTTTTTATCATTGAACCATTTTACGGTTCCTTCTTTTACTTCGCTCATTTTCTACCTTTGTATTTATTATGGTGTTTTCAATAGCCTTTTACCTAAATATATTATCAGTAAAAGCGGCGGAAAATAGTCCTAGAAATGCCAATAACACTATTTTATTTATTTTTCTGCTTATTCAGATGCAGGGGTACTCAAATCCGGACGAAACAAAATAACTTCTGATTCAACTTTTTCTACTGCTTCGCTGCGTGAACCTAAAATATTTGAACCTTCACCTTCTCCAAATGTTTTTTCAAGCATATCAAAAAGACTCATCTTCTTAGGATTGAGATCGGACCAGCCATCCATGGGAATCAGAAATGCATACACACGACCTTTTCCTCCAACTGCTTTGGCATATGCCGCAGACTGATGATCGCTGTTGTTGTCTTTTCGCGCCTGAATAATCTTTAGGACTGCATCGCGATGTTTTGACCATTGACCCGCTTTGTATTGAACAAACCACACTGTAAACATCTTTGGCGTGGTTTGTGGCGGGTTGTAAGAATAATCAGGAAGGAAGCGCCAATATTCGTTTCCCCCTAAGGATTCCACATGAGGCGCCACAGCTCTTTGCCAATGCTCTGGATCTCCGGGAAGATCCTGATATGCATCAAAATCAGTCCAGCCTTGATGCCGGGTTGATCTAAGATATTGCCCAGTGCGCTTGCCTGCAACAACTTGCCATGTATTTATGGTATGATCAACCGACTGGTGAAACCTATCAGTATGATCCTTTAGGCCTTTTTCTAATTTCGCTACATGCCCCTGTTTTGCCTTTAAATACGACGTTCTGACGATTTGTGGATTATCCTGGCCTACAAGAAATCCAAACATTGCTAACGATGCAATAAATGCCTTCATCATTTTGTTATCTCCTTTGTTGAATAAGCTAATGTAGCCTTAAGTATTTTTGATACGCAAGGCGCATTTTAAACAAACTAATGACAGTATTGTCAATGCAAATCTAAAAGCTCGCTATTTGGAGGGTTTTTAGATCAGTCATTAATCAGGAATACCGCTTCCGCTGTGAAGTGGAGTGTAGCTGCCGGATTTTACCTTCCAGCTTCCTCTCTCATTGACCAGAACCATGCAGACTCTCGTTCGGTAATCATTCTTGGAAATGCCTCCAATAGTATATGAGCCTACAAGATAATAATACGCTACAGCATATTTACCGGGCTCAAGCACATCTACCTCAATATAGCGAGGAGTAAAGTTGAACTCGTTATCCGGCGACTGGTTGGCTGTGACTGCGCTTACTGTTGCTTCCATGCGGTACCAGAAGGATCCGTTAGAATCGCCGTTCATAGTTCCTCCGGAATGCAGCGAAGACACATATGCGTCCCAGTTTTTCTCATTCTGATTTTTCCAGTGATTTTTGATCATATCCTCAATATCGGACACATCACCGGCAGAGAGTACAGCAGACGCAATTGTAAGCGTCAATATGATATTTCTCATCCTAGTTTTCCTTTTCTTTGTTATTTAACTACTAAATCTTGAGCAATCATTTAATATTCGATTGCCTGCCCCTGAATGCCAATCGACCAATGCGCCTGAACATGCCTCCAGCCCGACTTTGTTTTTTTCAATACACCAGTTACACGTGTATCCTTCATCTGCATGGGTTTCCCATCCATTGTAAAGGACATATCAATCTTATGAATATAACTTGCCATATCAGCGTTATTGCTAATGGTGATCGTTTCATCCTTGAAGCTGAAAACAGGATCATCGATTGCTTTCATTTGGGCCTTAAATGTTGATTCCAAGGCATCAATACCTACAAAATATTCAGCTGCATCCGTTCCGAAAACGATCGCATCTTTAGCATAGATTTTTCGAATGGCATCAATATCCTTGGTCTCCCACACGCTGTATGCCTCATTAATCTTTTCCTTAACCTCATTCAGAACCTTATCCGAATTTCCGGTTTCAATTTCAACTTTTACCTTACAGCCTGTAACGGCAAACAATACAATAATAAATAGTGCACTTTTGATAAGGTTCATAACATATACTTCCTATTCCTAGCTTTTCTCCAATAAATAAATATAATATGTACCATCTCTAATAGCTTTAACTATTTCTGTATATAAATTTGTTATATTTTTTACTGAGATACTTATTATGAATACAGTCTATATATTCGTTTGGATCTGGGCAGCCATGATTGCGCTCTCATTTGTCGAAGGCTACGTGGAAGGCAGAAATCCCTGGCACCACCGCAAACTGGGATGGAAAATAAAACTTCCAAAAGGCTATCTCTACCCTGCCTATCATTTCTATCTGTTCGTTATCATGCTTCCGCTGTTAATTACGCTGCCGTTGGTAATCAACGGCTGGGATTCGGAATTATTCGGTATATTGATGAGCGCCTACTTCAGTGGACTGATCATTGAAGATTTTTGCTATTTCATTGTAAATCCGGCAGTCAAATTCTCTGAATTCTGGACAGAGTTTACGGATTATTATCCGTGGATCAAGATCAAGGGTAAAAAGATAATTCCGCAGGGCTACGTGTGGGGCGTTTTGGCTTCCTTGGCCTCATGGTACTTTTTGTGGAAGTAGCATTGATCCTATAACCTAAGATTACTATGGAAGATAAATTTGTTAATATAGCCGGATACCGCTTTACTGCTATTGATGACAGGGACGAGCTGCGTCAACATTTTCGCAGAATTTGCAGCGACCTCGAACTGCTGGGTACCATTTTGTTGAGCCCGGAAGGCATCAATTTTTTTCTTTCAGGAAAGCAACAATCAATAGATGGGTTCATTGATTTTTTAGAGCAAGATGAAAGGTTTATTGATATTCCTTTGAAAGTATCCTACAGTAAAGAGCGCGCATTTCGAAAGATGTACGTTCGACTCAAGAAAGAAATCATATCTATGGGGGTTGAAGAGATCAAACCGGCTGAAGCTACGGGCACCTACATCTCTCCTGCAGAGTTCAAGCAATGGCTTGATGAAGAGCGTGATATTACCGTTTTAGATACCCGTAATGATTATGAGATAAGGCTCGGCACATTTTCCAATGCGGAGCATTTTGGTCTATCAACTTTTCGCGGAATAACGCAGGAAATACAACATTCCAAACTGGACAAAGAAAAACCCGTTGTCATGTTCTGCACAGGCGGAATCCGCTGCGAGAAGGCATCGCAGCTTATGATTAACGAAGGTTTCGCAGATGTTAGACAGCTTAACGGCGGCATCCTCGGCTATTTCGATGAAGTTGGCGCCGACCATTGGCAGGGTGAATGTTTTGTCTTTGACAGACGCATTGCCGTAAACCCTCGTTTGGAAGAGACCGCTACAGTGGTATGCTTTGCCTGCCGGTCACCTTTGAAGCCTGAAGAACAGCAAAGAAACGATTATGTTATCGGTAAAAGCTGTCTGTACTGTATAGAATAAATTGGTATTGAAAAATTCACACCAAGCATTTTTGTGTGAAATATAAGCTATATCTTACTCCGTTTCTTCCGATACGTGTATCGCAACCGCCTTTCCGAATTTTTCCGTGTACTTTGAGGAACGAACATTGCCTTCGCCATCAGAGCTAATTGACTGAAAAATTTTGTTCTCAGTGCCAACGATTACAATACCATTAGCTCCCAATTGTGCAGCTTCGATCTTTAACCGTTCCATCACCTTGTCCATTTTACTTTGATGCGTGAAAAGAATTGCAGGATCTTGAAATGCGAAGTTGCTTCCCGCATCAAGCAATGCGATTTTTTCATACACTTCGGGATAGTCCAAATAGATTTTCACTTGAGAAGCAGAAAGCGGTTCTTTTGCTTCACCAACTATGATGTGTGAAACGGGATAGCATCCGGCAATAATCAAAACTAAGAGTAATGCAGCAGAACGTTTCATAGCTATTTCATCAGCACCAGTTTTTTGGTGGCAGTGAATTTGGCAGAGCTGATGCGGTAGAAATACATCCCTGAAGACATACCAGAAGCATCCCAGTTTACAGCATATCTACCAACCTCGTGATTTCCACTTGCCAAGGTAGATACCTTTTCTCCCAAAATATTGTAAATATCCAATCGGACATGTCCGGCTTCCGGAATATCGTACTGGATCGTAGTTACCGGGTTAAACGGATTCGGATAATTCTGATGCAGTGTAAATTCTTCCGGTACAAAATGTTCGGATTCAGTTGAAACAACCTGTACAACAATCGGTATCTCAAAAGTGACAGTATCACCATCTATGCAGTACCCACCCTGATTTTCGTCATCACAGTTTAAAGTCTTCGGATAAGCACTAAATGTGGCAATTGTATCGGAAACGATTGATGTATCGGCGGCTACATGCCAAGCAACAGAATAGCACGTATCAGCAGATATGCCGTAAAACCAATGATGACTACCAGTAAAAGGTAAGGAAGTCAAATTGGAATCTGCTTCAAGAACAGCACCCGGGTATGCAAAATGACCTACATCAGTATTGTTGCAAAAATCCATCGAAATGGAAATAGTATCGCCAGGATTCCACTCATCATCCGCTCCCATTACTTCAATTACAGGCTCGCTAAGTGAAAAATCCCAGTCAA
>CAYQZV010000033.1:0-6467 GCA_964422145.1 uncultured bacterium
ACTCACGTCACGAGCTTGGGAAGCTCGGGTAATAACCATTATACGACGCCCGCAGCGTCGATAAATTTACCTTTCCATTCAAGAAAAGGACAAGAGAATTTAACTAAGGATACAATAAAAATCTTCCCCTAAATTTATTAAATCGAAGAATGTCATGACCCCACATCTGAGCGACGGTGTCAGCCCCTTTTTGCTGTGCGGCAGTGATCCGTATGAGCGGACTTCCAAACAACGTTTCGATGTAATCATTTTCTTCCCATTGAAATTCCCTCGGATAAAGATGATGAGCAGTGATCATCATTGCAGCTGCCGTTCTAACGGGTTCAAAGTGTGTCTTATCTGTAATAATCAACTTCACTCCGCCGCATTCCATCCCTGAGAGAATCGGAAGGTATTTATCCTCTTTTTTCGGTTTGGGTATAAATCGAATCGGACGAAAATGAACACCCGGTAAGTTGAGCTGATTTAAATGATCGGCATAATATTCTTCTGATATCCACGGTGCTCCGATCCATTGATAATCATGATCTGTTCCTTGCCCGTTGCTCAGGTTTGTTCCGGTGAATAATTCCATCCCGGTATACGCTAATAGCGTATTTAGATCGTGATGTCGAGGTTCTGTCGGAATCCATTTTTCAAAGACATCATCCATCCACATGGTGCGCGTCCAATTTGCCATCGGGATCACCGTCAATTTAACACGTCCTAATTTCTTCACCCATCCCGTTTCGTTTATCATGATGCTGTATTCACCGATGGTCAGTCCGTGACGGATCGGAACCAAATGATACGCTTTAAATGATTGATACTGAATTCGCGGAATCGGTCCTTCTAATGTCATACCGCCTAACGGGTTCGGTCTGTCCAAAACAATCATCGGAATTTCCCACTCGCTCGCCGCTTCCATGATCTTAGTGATGGTGGTCATATAAGTTGTGTACCGTACGCCTGTATCCTGAATATCAATCAGAAACAGGTCGACATCCCTCATCACCCAGTTCGGGGGCTTCACGAATCGCCCGAACAAATCAACGAATCGCGCACCGGTTAACGGCTCAAACTCTTCACCATCACGCAGAATGACATTCTCTCGGTCAATCCCGTGCTCAGGTAATAAAATATACCGAACATCGATTTTCTTTTCAGCAAGGATATCAAGGATATGTTTTCCGTTTCGATTCACGGATGCTTGATTGCACAAAACTGCGATGGATTTATCCGCTAACGGACGGCAATCCAGTTGCTCCAAAACATCTAACCCGGTGTATACTTGCGGTAAAAAAGACAGATTCGGGATCGGCTGAACACGGCTGTACTCAAATTGTTGCGAAAATGTAAGACAGTGAAAAAGGAAGAAAATTAAGCTTTTCGATACACACTTCATCTAATCATCGAACCGCCAGTTTATTTTCCTGAAATATAAATTTTCTGCGTCCGTCCGCGAACACCGGTTACAATGATATACGTCGTCTGCTGCGTAGAATGAGCGATATCTTCAATGTTAATCTTTCCGTGCTCATTTTCACCAAAACATAGAATATGGTCGCCCAATTCGGGAACAGTATCTCCAAAATCGACCATAAACTGATCCATGCAAACCCGCCCGGCAATCGGATATTGATTCCCCTTGTACATCACATACCCCATTTCGTACCATGGACGAGGAAATCCATCTGCAAATCCCATTTGAATCACACCGATATTCGTATCTTTCGGGGCACTCCACACACCGCCGTAACTGACTTTCGTTCCTTTTGTCACGCACCGGAAGTTCACAATCGGGCCCGTCAATGCCATCACGGGTTTTAATGAAATATCATTCGGAACTTCATCCGATGGCAACGCACCGTAAAGCAGCATGCCGACCCTCACTAAATTATAATGGGCTTCCGGTAGATTTAGTACCGTCCCGCTGTTTGAAATGTGAGTGTAATTAAACGATAATCCTTTTTGCTCCGCCTTTTTGAGAGCTTGTTTAAATAAATCTAATTGATATTCAGCATAGGACAAATCACCTTCATCCGCAGTGGCAAAATGGGAATAAATCCCCGCGCAATTCAGTTCCGGAGTTTGGATCAACTCATTGTAAATCGCATCAAATTCTTCCGGTACAGCACCGAGCCGGGTCATTCCGGTTTCGACTTTTAAATGAAATTCCGGACTCGCTCCCGTTTCTTGATGAAATGATTTCAACGATTGAAGATCTTCCAAACAAGTGCAGTTTAATGTCAATTGATGCTTAACGGCAGATTCAAAATAATCCGGGTGTAAACGGCAGGCAACGAGAATTTTTGCTCTGATCCCGTTTTCACGGAGTTCCTCAGCTTCTTCAGGCGTGAAGACTAAGAACCAAGTCACGCCGGCAGATTCAAGTGCTTGTGCCACAGGAACAGCACCATGACCGTAGGCATCGGCTTTTACGACTGCCATTACCTCACGGTTTTGGATGTGACGTTTAATCTGGGTGTAATTATACACCAAATGATCCAAATGGATGATCGCTTTCGGTCCGATTCTATTTGCCATACGTCTCAATCAAAAACTGTTTTAATGAAGGGAAATCGGGAAATACCTTAGTACTGCAGGCTTGTATCCAGCTGCTGAAGTCATCTTTGGGTAACCGGTTGATCAAATATACCGGGACATCATGCAGATACGCCACCGTCACTTCACCGTGAGTCCCTCCTCCTTTGATCACATACTCATCCCAGAGACAAATGATATAATCGACTTCATGCATCACGGCATCTAAATCGCGTTTTACACATTGCCGCACAAAGGACAAATATCGGTCCGGGGCTTCGTCTTTCCAAATTCGGTAATTTTCCGATCCGGTGGATTTTACCAGTTTCTCAGACTCAACGACCGGATCAACCACACCATGGCCCAAATTATCACGCAACCATGCGGTCATCTCATTCCGCCAGCCTGCACCTTCGCCGATAGCCTTTTCCATTGCTCCGCTGAGATAAACGATCATTGATGCAGCTTCTTTCTCAATATCCCTGCATTTAACGGGACCCATGCACAGATCAATACCAATGGAACAACAATCGACATCCATTCGAAAAGCCGGTTGAACATCAGCATACGAAGTCCATGGACAATAATACCTAATGGTGAATACCGTAAAATGTAACCCAATGTAAGCGGATAGTAGTCATATTCTAAGATCACTCCTGACCCGAGAACGATAAAACTGACCACCGACAGGATCAGTAAAATAAAGATGGAAACATGCTCGGTCAACAGACAGACGGATATGAAGAGATTTCCGATTAAATATGCATAAAGGCTTAAGTATCCCAGCATAAGTAGATAATCATACCATGGAAACACCACACCGGTTATGATGGTGATCACAGCACCGCCAATGACAGCAAAAGCTAATGCTTCGAGTACTGACACGGTTAAGATACCGAATGTGAGTTTCGTCTTTGTTATCGGGGTCAATGTCATCGGCATCAATGATTTTTTATGGATCCTCAAATCGAAAAAATCACGATACAGATGCGGTAAAAGTGTAAATGTTGTGATGAAAAACAGCACGCCCGGGAAAATCCACTCATCCATTGGAATCTGCCAAATGCTTCGAACGAAAATGGCTTTCATCGGAATTGAAAGAACCACATGCAGCATTACCGGAAGAATAAAAGCAATACTCAGAGTTGAGATCATATGCTTTTGAATGAGCCAAATTCGCCGTTTGATTAAACTGAATATCATTCGTTTAATCCTTTTCTGGCAAATTCAGAATCCATTAGATCCTGCAAACCTAATTTCTTAATGTTGAGATCAATCATTAATGCGTCTTTTGCGAGATTCAGAACTTGGAAAAATACTTTTCGTGACCGGCCGTAAAAATGGAATATGTTATTGATCCGGCTTGGTGTTACTACCGTCGGAAGTGCACAAAGGTTTTTATATAAATCCTCTGATAATTCTTCAAATTCAACCTCAAATTGATGGAACTCTAGCGTGGATTCTAAGAGTTTGTCTAACCGCCCGTCTAAAACCACTTTGCCTTGATCCAAGATCAGAATTCTGTCATGAGCCTGCTCGACTTCCTGAAGAAGCTGACTCACATAAATAATGGTTTTATGATTCTTCAACTGTTTGAGTAAATCCCATACCTGCCGATGCGATTGCGCGTCCATAAACGCGGTGGGTTCATCTAAAATCACAATAGACGGGTCATGGATCAGCGACCGGATGATCATCGCCTTTTTAGCGATCCCTGAGGACACATCCCCTGCTAATTGATCCAGATAATCCTGAATCTGAAGATGATGAGAGTAATAGTTGATCCTCTTGGTGATCTCTTCATCTGTGACACCGTACAGCGACCCGATAAATCGTATATTTTGATCAATGGTCAGCCAGGGATCCACATCAATATTCAAAGGGACGTATCCGATGTATTCCCGAATTTCCTTCCGCCGTTTGACACTGTCCAACCCGTGGATGAAAATCTGTCCGAATTCCGGATTTTCTAACCCAGCCACAACACGAAGAAGGGTTGACTTTCCGGCATCGTTATCACCGATAATCGCAACCAACGATCCTTTCTCAACTCCGAAAGTCAATCCGGCTAAGATCGTTTTATCTCCGGCCAGTTTTCCGACCTTTTTTAGTGTAACACTTGCTTCCATTTACTTATTTATCGATACAAATTGAATGCTCAACTAATGTGCTTCAAACCAAGAATTTCCAATTCCCCAATCTACAACAATCGGGACACTTAATGGGAGAGCTTCTTCCATATTCTTCACGACGATTTTCTCCATGATGTTCAATTCATCTTCAGGGATTTCAAAGATCAATTCATCGTGAATTTGAAGGATCATTTTTGATTTCAACTGTTTATCCTTCATTTCGTTATGGATGGAGATCATCGCTAATTTGATCATCTCTGCTGCAGTTCCCTGAATCGGCATATTGATCGCCATTCTTTCAGCGGCTTCACGCAGATTTCGATTGTCGCTGTCCGCATGATGAACCAAACGCTTCCGACCTAACATGGTTTCAACATATTTCTCATTGCGGATCTGTTCGAGCGTTTTTTCAATATAATTCTTTATGCCGCTGTACTGTTGAAAATATGTATCGATGATCATTTGAGCTTCGTTCCGCGGGATGCCAAGTTCCTGACTCATTCGAAACGGTCCCGCACCGTACATGATCCCAAAGTTCACAATTTTTGCCGTTCGCCGCATTTCAGGCAGCACATCTTCAATCGGTACACCATAGACTAAACTCGCTGTCCGTGAGTGGACATCTTCACCCGACTCAAACGCTTTGATCAGTCCGGGATCTTCACTTAAATGAGCCATGATCCGCAACTCAACCTGAGAATAATCAGCGGACATGATCTTCCACCCTTCGTGCTGTGACGTGAACGCTTTTCGGATTTCCCTGCCAATCTCAGTTCGGATCGGAATATTCTGGAAGTTCGGTTTACTGCTGGATAACCGTCCGGTTGCAGCGATTGTTTGATGAAATGAAGTGTGTATTCTTCCCGTCTCCGGATGGATCAGATCATTCAGCGGATCTAAATACGTGTGTTTTAATTTGTATAATTTCCGGTATTCCAAAATGAATTTGGGCAATGGATGAAGATCCTTCAGTTTCTCCAACACGTCCACAGCGGTTGATCGTTTTCGAATCGTCGGAAGATTCAGAATATCAAACAATATATTTGCCAGCTGCTGTGTGGAATTAATATTGAATTCCGTCCCGGCTTCTTGAATGATAGAAGACGTCAGCCCATGGAGTTTTTTACCAAACTCATAGGACATATCCGATAATATTTTCTGATCAACGTATACACCGGTAAACTCCATGTCTGTCAGCACATTCACTAACGGAAGTTCGATCCGTTTCATATAATCGAAGGATTGATTTTCTTCAATCTTTTTTTGATAAATGTGAGATAATTGCAGAGTGACATCCGCGTCTTCTGCTCCGTAAAAAGCGCTTTTTTCTAACAGGACTTGATCCATAGTGATCTGATTTTTTCCGGTTCCGATTAACTCTTCAATCGGGACCATTTGATAATTCAGATTCTCCATCGCCAATGAATCAAGCTTTCTTGATCCGCCGTCCGGGTTGAGTAAGTGAGCGGCGATCATCGTATCGAAAGCAATGCCGTTCAGTGCAATCCCATGGTTTTTCAGAACGAGAGCATCATACTTGATATTATGTCCGGTTTTTCCAACCGTTGGGTTTTCTATAATCGGTTTAATGATCTGAAAGATCGCTTCGAGTTCATCCTCACCAAAATGATTGGATGTTTTATCTTGATACAAAACCGGAACGTAAATTCCTTCGTTTTCGTCCTTGGAGAAACAGAAGCCGACAATTTTAGCCAACATCGGATCGGTCGATGTCGTTTCCAAATCCACCGATAATAATTGACTGTCAGCCCAATCCTTGAAATAATCCGATAACTCTTTTTTGGTTTTAAC
>CAYQZV010000034.1:0-5556 GCA_964422145.1 uncultured bacterium
CGGGCTGGACGATTTTTTCCGGAATCACTGGTCGTTTTCATCGGAATATGCAACAGGTACAGCTGCATTGGCGTTTCCAACAAACAGCGCTTCCCGCCTGGTGGATATCATCAGCGGCGAGAATTACCCGCGCAGTGAAATGAGCAGTCTTCGAATTGGTGCACTGACAGAGGTTGGGAACATTGTACTTAGTGCCGTCATGGGTTCAATCAGTAATGCATTGGGAGAGTATTTTGAATATCATGTTCCGAGCTATTTGGAAAGCCCTCTCACACAACTTGTAGAAAATAACAAACAGGCAGACGTCTCCACCGTGATAATGGCTAGAATCCGTTTCAAGGTTAAAGAACATTCGATTGGTGGGGAGATATTGGTTTTCTTCAACTTTGCTTCATTTACAAAATTGCTAAATGCACTGGATCATTTATTAATTGAGGTCAGTGCATAGTGACAAATAACTCGATACAGAATTTTGCGATGCTTGACCACATTAGTAATGGGGTCATGATCATTTCAAAGAACTATGTTGTCGAATATTGGAACCGTGTTCTGGAATCATGGACTGATATAAAGCGGCAAGATATTATTGGGCATAATTTGCAAGAATTCTATCCTCATCTGATGCAGCCACCATACCGTACTCGTCTGGAGTCTGTATTGGAGGGTGGAGCTCCAATCATCTTTTCTGCACAGTTACACCAATACATTATTCCAGCCAAAATGCATGATGGGTACATGCGCATTCAACATACCGTAGTACATTCAATCACCAATATCAAACAAGGTTGCAGCGCGTTGTTTGATATAAAGGACGTAACTGAAATTACCAATCAAATGCAAGAATACGCTCAGGCATATCGGAGAGCTGAAGCTGAGTTAGAAAAACGCATTCATGCCGAAAAAGCCCTCGAACATATGGCGACACATGATTTCCTCACCGGACTTCCAAATCGAAGATTATTCAATGATCGCATTGCACTTGAGCTCGCTCATTCTGAGCGGAATTGTTCAAAATTAGGTTTGTTATTGTTCGACATGGATAATTTTAAAATGATCAACGACACTTATGGACATCATATCGGTGATCTAGTCCTTCAAACTGTTGGGGAACGCATCACTAACGTTCTACGAAAGAGTGATACACTCGCACGCATAGGGGGAGATGAATTTGTTATCATTTTGCCAGATCAAAACGATTTAATAGGGATCGTTGAGATCACCAATCGAATAAGAGACGCATGTATGAGGCCCATAAAAATAAAGAATAACGAAATTGAAATTAGCGCTAGTATGGGTGTGGCAATTTATCCTGAAGATGGTGAGGATGCTGAATCTCTCCTGACGCAAGCCGATGCAGCTATGTACTGCGAAAAAAAAATAATACACGAGAAATTCCCAAAACATTCCCCCGCAGCCAAAATAAAAAGATAGAATTTCAAGCTGAAAATGCGATTTAGGCCCCAATCACATAAGTATTTATCGGAAAGTATCTGAAACGCCATCGGCGGGCCTGCCATGACAGGTAATTAAAGGACTTTCCGGAGTCCACTTATACGGATACGATCACCAACATATACGGATACGTTCACCAACATATACTGACTCGATTTAAACGTGTCCTGTCTTGTTTTAATCGTGTCCTGTCTTGTTTTAATCGTGTCCTGTCTTGTTTTAATCGTGTCTTGTCTTGTTTTAATCGTGATGTGTCATGATTGAATCGTATTACGCCGTGGCTTCAATCTTGTGCATATTGTGTCTGTACCTAGCTTGATATATTTTGTGTCTGTGGTTGTTCGATAATGCGGGATTTGGGAAGGTATGTTTCACACGCACCTGAATGGTGTTGTTGAGCCATTTTAAGTCAGAAGCATTACTCAGTATTTATCGGTAAGTATCTGAAACGCCATCGGCGGGCCGGCCATGACAGGTAATTAAAGGACTTTTCGGAGTCCACTTAACATCTGGGCTTATTAAAAACTCAATTCAGTGCATTACTCACCAATCATTATCCGGTTCTAATAATGGATCATTGGCAATCGGCGTAATGCCTGCGTCATCCAGTTGGGCGCGTAATTTTTTGATCACTTTTTTTAACTCCGCCATGCGGACTTCCCTGCCGGCCATCAAACTAAGCAGCTTTTTTTGTTGCCCCATTTCTTCCTGGAGTTCTTGTGTCCGCAGTTCGACCAACTCTTCCAGGTGAAGACGGTGTTTCTCTAATTCCTCCTCCGCCTTCCAGCGCTCGGTGATGTCTTTTCCGGAAACAATCATGCAATTTCTTTCACCAATTTTTATCCCTTCAGCCGCGTAAAGCATCACCCTTTTACTGCCTTTTGAGTCCGTCATAATCACTTCAACGTCACGTAAACTCACACCCTTTTTAACCGCCTTCACTGCCATCTGAATTTTTTCAGGATCAAATTCGCCTAATGAACCAAACGGATTTGCCATTAGTTTTTCTCTGCTGTATCCAATTAATTTGACAAAATAATCATTGATAGCAATTCGTTCTAACGTGTCTGTGTCGATAATTGCCATTGTGTTGGGATTCAGGGTAAAGGCTTTTGAAAATTTCTCCTCACTGGCTTTTAGCGCCTCTTCAGCCTGTTTGCGCTCGGTGATGTCCTGGGCCAAAGTAAGAATCCCCCATATTTCTCCTTTGCTGTCTGCTAAGGGTGTGTTATACCATTGACAGGAAATGGTTTTTCCGTCCTTGCGTATATTATTGTCCTTTTCCGAGTAATCAGCAACTTCGCCTACCTTTAACTTTTTCAAGACATCCCCTACAAGATGCCTGACCGGTTCCGGCACAATATAATTAATCGGGTTTTTACCCAGCATTTCATCTTTTGTATAACCAAATATAGTCTCTGCAGCTTTATTCCATTCAACAACCTTTAAATCAGTATCCCATAAAATATATGCATTCGGCATATTGTTGATACCTGACTGCATTTGGTTATTGAGTGCAAGGATTTTTTTCTCTGATCGCCTGCGCTCGGTGATGTCGGTAAACACTGTCATCGTTAAACTTGGTTCTGATTCATCGTCTTTGAATTGCGGTGCAGAACCAATTACAATCCAGCGGTATTCGTCTTTCTCCGGTACGTAAATGCCGCAGGTAACATCTTTTACAGGTTTTCCGGTACGCAGAACAATGTTGGACGGCATCTCGGCGGGGTCGTAGGGAGAGCCGTCTTCACGGATCAATTTCCAGCGTGGATCGTAGGCTGTCCGGCCGAATAACTGATCTTCGGTGACCCCCAGGATGTCGGCAGCTGCGCTGTTGGCTTCAATAATCTTTCCTTCCGTATCCTGAATCACCACCCCCTGGGTCATGGTTTCGTAGAGATGCCGGAATTTTTCCTCGCTTTCCCGCACCTTTTTCTCCGCTTCCCTGCGTTCGGTAATATTTTCAACCACAACAAAAATTCGCTCAATGGAACCATCATCGGAAAGTAACGGCACTGTGCGGTATAACTGGTACTGATCATTAATAAACAGTTCGAAAGACTGTTCTTTACCGCTAAATGTTTTTTTGTAATATCCCCTGATAAAATCCGCTTTGTCGCCAAAAACCTGTTCTAAGGTTAAACCAACAAACTGTTCCGGGTCCAGGTTAAGTTTCTTAAACTCTCCGCCGCCGGTAAAACCGATAGTATAGTCTTTGTTGATGATTGAGATATAAGAATTGGGGTAGTTGTCCGCCATTTTACGAAGCAGTTTTTCACTTTCGCGAATCTCCTGCTCAGCCAGCTTGCGTTCGGTGATATCCTTGACGATTACAGAACAGCCAAAGAACGAAGGATAGGCTTTAATATCATACCAGAATTTTTTATCGTCTAATTCGAAAAACGATTCAAAATTTCGAGACTGTCCGGAATTTATTACCTCTTTATAGATATCTGCTATCCACTCAAAACTTTTGTTGAATTCGAAATCGAGATAGGGTTTGCCGATCATTTTTTCAGCTGATCTACCGAACAATTGCGAACAGGCCTCGTTCCAGTAGGTATAATTCAAATCTTTATCCAGGGCGAAGAAAACATCGTCAATACTATCGGCGAGGTCCTTGAATTTTTTTTGGTTATCTTTTAAATCGTTTTCCGCTTTTTTAAGTTCAGTAATATCTACAAAGGTTACTACCACCTGGCGCAATGTTCCGTCTGCTTCCATTTCCGGGAAAGCATGAACAAGCACCCACGCGACGTCATTGGTCTGCGGACGATTAATGCCAACGGCCAAGAAACGGACCGCCGCCTGTTTGGCAATCACCTGGTTTACCGGGTACTCTTCCAACGGCATATCGCTGCCGTCTTCGCGGAGAAAACGCCATGCGGGATCCATAGCGGTTTTGCCCATCATTTGATCAATGGTTAAACTTAAAATTTCGCATGCCCGGTTGTTGGCCATAAGAATACTTGTATCCGGCGCGTGGACTACCACACCTGCATGAATGTTCTGCAGCAGCAGTCTTTGTTTCTCTTCGCTTTCATCTATTGTCACATTTTTCATCTGCAGTTCTTCGTTAAGCGCCAGTAATTCTTCATTTCCCGATTCCAATTCTTCTTTGGAAGCCTCCATTTCTTCATTGACGCTTTGCAGTTCTTCATTGGTGGACATGATCTCTTCATTGGCTGCCCACAATTCCTGGTTTACTCCATCTTTTTCTTCAATAATAGACTGCAGGTGTTCCTTGGTTTGCTGCAGTTCCTGTTTTAAATGATCAACTTCAGAGCGGTCTTTTCCACTCTTACTCAATTGCAGTTGGCTGTCAGCCGGGGACACTTCAGCTTTTTCGAACAGGATTAGAAAATCGGTTTCATTTATATTTTGCTCATTTACAGGGATCACACAAATATTCAGAAAGGTTTCCTGCCCATTATTCTGAAAAGCAACATTCTTTTTTCGAACTTTCTCTTTTTTCTTTTTTGCGCTTTGCACAGCCGTGTAAATATCAGGCATCAATGTGTTGCCTGCCATCCGCGGCAGCTTCAGGCTGGCTTCCCCGCTTACTGGGGAAAGATAAGGATGCGTGTTGCCGATGAACCGGCGAACCATTAAATTTCTGTCAACAAGTACGCCCGGCGGTGCATAAGCATCCAAAAGGATATTGCTAATCTGTGTTGATTCTGTAGCTGTACCTGGGCTGCCGTCCGCAGGCTCGGGCACGGCAGGGGACTTCAACTTCCGGCTTTTTTGCGTGACCGTAAAATGATAATCTGGTTTGGCAGCGGTAAGCCGTTTTGAATACAAGTTTGCTTTTCTATCCACAATGTCAAACAACTCGGTGAATCTCACCATGGTCTCAGATGACCCCAACAGCAGAAAACCATCAGGATTAAGGGAAAAATGAAAGCGCGGAATCGCTGCATCCTGATAGGCAGCATCAAAGTAGATCAGTACATTGCGGCAGCTTATCAGATCTATATTAGGAAAAGGCGGGTCCTGGGTGATATCCTGAATGGCAAAGACACACATCTCCCGAATGTGTTTGATTACCTTCAGCCCCTCCGGCGTTTTATCGAAAAAGCGTTCAAGTCTTTCTTCGGAAAC
>CAYQZV010000035.1:0-5496 GCA_964422145.1 uncultured bacterium
ATTAGCGGGCTGTTGGATTGATTGTAATACTGCCCCGAAAGGGCTTAGTTCAACACAAAGATGCACTTGACCCACCTGCTTTCACAGGTTTTGCATCCGCAGAAACAGCACCAGCTTAAAGGCTTGCAAGTACCCTAGGCGTTCTGTAATAATCAACATAGGAAAACAACTGTGAATTGGACAGTTTTCCAGGCAGCATCTGTCATAATAATCCTCATTCCTGCAGCAGTGAACATCGACCAATGGATTCTCAGTCAAAATGCCAAAAAGATCACATCGCTGATATTGATTTCACATACGACCTCGCCAGGAAAGCAATCTATCGAATCAATTAGGCAGACGATTACCTCGCGCAGAGTATTGAACTGGATGCCCACCGATTGATAACTTCAGCTGGTTTCCCGGTTGAAGGATTTGTACATCTAACTTTCAATAGATGTAATAAACTTGCTAGTAGAGATCCAGTATTTGAGCGTTCGGACAATAAGTAAACGAGTGAGGCAAAACAGAACAAATAAATCCAGCGGGACCACCATGGGCTGATTCATCGTGTTATAAGACAGCAACCTTTATCAAAAATGTGCAATGTGACATTTATTTTAAGTCAGTGCACTCGAAGACCGGAGTAATGAAATGTCCTTTATACCTGATGCTTCAACTGTAAGTTATCAGAAATAACCGGTTAATAATCATGGTGGCAGATTAACGAGGGAAAAATGGATACCGAAGAAATAAGAATAGTGAATACATTCAACAACGCTATTAATGAGGGCAATGTTGAGCTGCTATCAAGCCTGATGACTGAAGATCATACATTTATAGATGCGGGGGGTAATGCTCATTCAGGTGTCCAGGAAATGACTGAAGGGTGGAAAGAATTTTTTCAAATGTTTCCCGATTATAAAAACAGTTTTAAAAATATTCTCCAAAATGGTAATCTGGTTGTAGCACTTGGAACAGCCAGCGGCACATATAATGGGAAGCGGGGACTTGTCAGTGAAAATCGAATTAATTGGTCAGCCGCCTGGAAGGTTATTGTAGAAAATAACAAGGTCAAATTATGGCAGGTTTATTCAGATTGGACTGAGGCCATTAAAATTATAGAAGAGGATCAAAATTCTGATAAGTCGTCCAGCCGGCCTTAATGCACTATCCTGAAACGCACGACACGTTTGGCCTGAAAGCGACCGCAAGGATCAATAAATGTATTTAAAGTCATGCCTGCAAGTAAAAATTGATTTGGATTAAATGAATGTTCGCTTTTGAAAACCTTAGGTATACGACTGACCCGACGATCATTCCGTCCAAAAACGCGTTCGCGTTGCCGGTCGGGAAGAAAATTGTTCAGCGTTTTTTGGCAGGTTATCGCCCTGTCGTAGGTTTTATTAGAATCAATAGCATAATGAATATTTGCTGTTTATTAAAAAGGGGGTAGAGAATTGAAATATTTATCACGATTGATAATCCTGTTAATGCTTTTTCTTCTTGTGTTTAATAGCTGCACTCAAATAGAAATGATACAAAAATTCAAAAGCGGCGAACCTGTTTTCGGACGGGACATCAGTATTATTCCTATTAAGTTAATGGAGCATAAAATTCTTGTAAGTGTAAAGCTTAATGAAAGTAAAAAGGATTTTAATTTTTTACTCGATACGGGCGCTCTGACATTTGTCAGTCAAAAGACAGCAAATGAACTCAACCTGAAAAAAGGCGCTGAGATGCCAACCATGAAAAAAGCTGAATATGCCTATTTGACTAAATTGGACAGTATCACCTTAGGTGAAATGCAAATTAAAAATTTCGTTATCCCAATAATGGATATTCAAACAGTTTTCGATTCAAGTCTGACAGTAGACGGCTTTATTGGTTCAGATTTTCTCCGTTTTTTTAATACGACTATCGATTATGAAAATAAACAAGTTATTTTAAAACAGAATAGAATTAAGCAAGATATTGATGAAGGAGAATATAAAGTTGAACTGGAAGTCCCTTTCCCGCTAAGATTTCCTACTGTTAATCTAAAAATAAATAATCTTGTAGAAATTGATGGAATAATCGACACAGGCTCACCATTTTCATTGGTATTGCCTCTTTCTTTTATTGAAAAATTTGATCATTCTACACAAAAACAACTGATTAAATCTAAAGGAGCGATTGCAAAATGGCCTTCTACAACATCGGACTATAATTATCTTTTAAGAATACAGAATCTTAAACTGGGTGAATTTGAAATTACTAATTTTCCGATTTTGTTTGCAGAGTTACCGAAACAGTTTAATACGGCTTTGATAGGAAAAAGTTTTTTAGACCAATTTTTATTGACAATCAATTATCCTGAAAAGGAAATGATTCTCGACCCCAGGGAAAATTGTAATTTTGAAACGAATGTATTTTCTACCGGACTTGCTTTAAGAAAAAGTGAAGATAACAAAACATATGTAAAAGGTTTTTGGGAAGGTTCTCCGGCAGATAAGAATTCAATTCAAGTAAATGACGAAATAGTTAAAATCAATAACAAAAATACTTCTGAGTTATCTATCAGAGAAATCAATTCCCTATTAGAAAACGATCAAATTAGAAGCATTGAACTTTCTCTAATAGAAAACAATAAGTTTCGGGAAGTAGATTTAATAAAAGCAATGCTATTCCCTAAAACTGAATAATCATTCAACAAGTGGAGGATTTACTATTTATTATTCTGTTTCAGTGGATTAAATTATCACATTAATTAATAAATAATAAATAGATAAGCCTTACACTAATTTGCGCCTGATTGCGAGGGCTTGGTTTCAATCTGAACGTTCGGATTTCCGTATCAAGGTGATTAGAATTTATACGTCTATTTCCCGTAACCTTGCAGCAGGTGATATTGATTGTTCGGCCACATGAAGGAACGAGAATGAACGGACGTTTGCCAAGCGATCAGTACGTCGACTCCAGGAAATTGTCAGCGCGAGCCAATCTGCACACCCTCCACAGCACAAATCCCCAAGGCTGGGAGAATTGGCTGTTCCAGCAGATTGTTTTGGACGGTGGTCTGACGGTAATGGACCTCGGCTGCGGTCCGGCCTGGCTGTGGCGGAATCATTGTACCAGCATCCCTGCCGGCTGTCTCCTCACGTTGACGGATGCATCCCCTGGAATGGTGTCTGAAGCGAAGGATGCCCTGTCCGATGAGCGGTTCCAATTCAGAGTTGTCAACGCTCAGGAACTTCCATTTCCAGATGAGCATTTTGACTGTGTGACTGCGAATCACATGCTCTACCATGTGTCCGATCTGGATATGGCTCTCTCAGAAATCGCTCGAGTGCTCACACCTCGCGGGAAGCTCTGCGCAGCGACCAACGGCACAGCGCACATGCGGCAGCTCTACGACCTCATCCGGCAAACCGTTCCCTCGTTCAGGTGTCTGTCTGCCTCGTTCACCCTTGAGAATGGGAGGGCTATGCTCGATCGTTGCTTTTCCGAGGTCTCAATCCGCAGATATGAAGACGGCCTTGTGGTCCCGGACGCTGAAGCGCTGTCGGCCTACGTTCGTTCCATGGGCAGTTTGGCAGACGCGACAGACGCGCAGTTTGATGAGATCGAAGAGGCCATCCATGAACATATCCGCCGTGAAGGCGCGATGCGGATCGAGAAGGATGCGGGCCTGTTTATCGCGAGAAAACCCAGGGAGGCTGAACCATCGGCTTCAGGCGACGCGGATAATCCACGCCGCTGAAGAACAGATGTCGGACTGCCATATTTAACCCCCAATGCTAAACTAAATAATACACTTATGAAGAAAATATTTGATACTACGGTCATTTCCCCGAGGCAAGAAAAACAAGTCTGGATTACGCCGCATATGATTGCGTTGATCATTATTTGGCTGCTGACAACGACTGCTTTCGCAGTCATGCTGTTTGACGGAGTCCGGGATACGGGTCAATTTTATGTTGCACGCCATATCATCCATGCTGCCTATGTCTTGATACTGTTCTGGTATCTCAGTCGAATTCCCTCGTCTTCAAATCAGCTGCCTGATCTTCGTCCGCTATTGTTTCCCAATCGTAGAATTGGAAGGATGATACCTGTCGTGGTTCTGGCTTTGCTGCTCTGGTCCGAGTTCTCTGGTAAGAGTATTGTTTTGCCCCTGCTGATAATCGCTGCAATCTGGGTGTTGATTGTTTGGCGTCGTGAAGTTGGGTTACACGCTGTCTTGATTGGTGTTGCAATTGCCGCTGCCGCCGGTCTGGCAGGGCTGCCATTTTATCAAAACCAATATATTGGAAAAGTACAATATATTTTATTTCTGATATTTGTCATACCTATGTTCGTAGCCGGTGGTCTGCTAAGCAAACGCACCGGTTTTGTTGGAAGTCATCTTTTTACAAGACGCTACAAGAAAGCGGCGGTTGGTTTTTTGTGGGGCTGTTTGCTGTTTATTCCACTGGGTCTGGCCAACGCTGCCGCCGGTTCACCAGGTCCTTGGATGACCTGGGTGGATCACTGGTGGATCCCTTGGACACAGCCCTGGTTCTCGGGAATTGTTGAGGAAACATGGTGGAGGCTGTTTTTGGTGAGTCTATGTTATTTCCTTTTGCGACCCGCATTCAATAAAATTCCTACTGTCGCCTTTCTGTGTGCAGCGCTGTTCAGTGCAATCACCTTCGGCCTGGGTCATGGAGGAACGCTGCAGGAGAGATTCCTGATAACAGGATTACTTTATGGCTTGCCGATGGCGCTCATATTCATCAGGCGGGATTGGGAGCATGCAGTGGGTGCCCATTACATGATCAATATGATCCCAACGTTGATGGCCTTCCTGGAGATCTGAAGCGTCGAACAACGCACTGGAGATCACCGGGCTATCGTGCGTTGAACTCGGGGTTGGTTTTGCGGCTGCAGTTGTTCTTGAGGCGAGGTCAGTTCAGCAGAGTCGTCCGGCGGCTTAGATTTGCCGTTCAGCCCTCATTTGTCATACCGCATTTTTGAGAGGATGTCATTTTGTTCTTTTCTTTTACAACCCGAACTCTCGCTTTACCCGGTATCGCCAATGTCGAGAGATGGATGGACTGACAGCAAATATGACAGAAACGTCTTTGACCTGGGGGCGGAAAAAATGGATATGCGAAAATTGCTGTCTCGGTACTCATTTCTGACTATTTTAAAAATGGCATTGAGCGGATTGGATGGCACTGTGTCAGCACCAATAGAGCTTCGATAGAAACAGCGGATCGTTGCGGATTGAACCATGTGCTGAGATATGACGCCTATTATCCCTATCCTCCAATCGAAAATGTTATGATCTGGATTTGAAGTTTGCAGGGTATATTTCGGCAGGTGGGTAATATGTTTTACGCTTTAATAAAATAATATCGCCCATGTACAAATGGCTCTGAGAAAAACCGGTTCAATTCACCCAGCATAAATTATTAGCAAATTGCGTAAGAAGTATATTTCGATTACTTTCCATGTGATTTCTGTCCGGGGGGTAAGATTTTATATCGGCAG
>CAYQZV010000036.1:0-5187 GCA_964422145.1 uncultured bacterium
GATCTTCCTTTTATAGGATTTCAGATACTGATTTGCGTGTCCGCCGATGACACCGGGCTGAAGAAATATTTTCTTTCCTTCCTCGAGAATTTTAAAATTTTTCCAGTCTCGAACTGTTTCAGCTATTATTCCGTCGGACACCGCCTGACCAGAAAGTGATGTGCCGGCAGCACGAAATGTGATGGGCAATTTATTCTCATTGCAATGGCGGAGAAGGCGGGACACTTCATCTGTATTCTTAGGACGAACGATCTCTTTCGGAACCAGCCGGTACATACTCGCATCGTGCGCATATGCCAAACGGTCGATTAACCGTGTGGAAATGCGGTCATCGGGCAACACAGTGTTCAGTGCCATATCAGGATGAGTAGAGGTTGTCTTTTACGGCTTGAGGTACGTGAATAGACTTGTTTGAATTATAATTGAACGAAACAAGACGAAATAGCCCGGCGCATACAGGATGCTCTTTCCCCTCGGCAAACACAGCGCCCAACAGGTCAAAACTTTTTGTACCGACTCTGTTTACTCTGTGACAAACATCCAAATTTGAGGGATGGCCGCATTGATCAATATATACAATATCCATTCCGCCTAAAATGATACTTTCGTCCTGTTCGCGTCGAACATCGGAAAAACCCATTGATACATAATAATCCGTTCGTGCCGATTCCATGAAAGTAAGATAAACTGCATGATTCAAATGACCGATGGAATCCATATCGCGCCATCGCGTTTTCATCTTTACAATATGATCAAAATCTGACCGATGTAATGCAGAATATTGAATGTTAGCTGAATTCATTATTTGCTTTGTCTAAAATCATTAATTACTAATTTTAGAATATCAGGTCTGTCGGTAATAATATTATCAACCATAATATCTCAATTATAATATGAAAATCTAAACATAATCTTTCCATGTCAATTCTAATGGAGCATCATTGCAGATTGTATTAATTATCGATTCAAATAAAGGAAGCTTTGATCGCTCAAGGTTATTACTAACAATAGCATTTTTGATTATTGGGCCTAATAGAAGTGTTGCGTCAGCGCCTTCAACGGTTATGCCTTTCAATTCATTTTCAATAGCATCCTTATATGAGACACCGCTTCCCAACAGTAAACCTAACTTGCCATTTCTTCCTCCAAGAGAAGTTGTATATAAATCTCCTAAGCCCGATAAGCCATATACGGTCTCTTTATTGCCACCCAACCATTGAACAATGATAGACATTTCCTTTAATGCTTGAGAAAAGACAACAGCAGTTTGATTTTTCTTCATTTCTTCACTTATTTCGCTGCTACTATCTGATGCCTTTCCATTAACCGATGCAACACCAAGAGCAAATACATTTTTCAAGGCTGAGCATGCTTCCACTCCAATGACATCTGTATTCTTTTCCAAATGATAATATTTTGTAGAAAATATATATTCCAAGGATTCGCATACTTTTTCATTTTCGTGCGCAACAACAATATTATGATCTTTCCTGAGAGCAAGTCCACCTGCTAAGCATGGTCCAGCAATTGCTGCAACTTTAGATTTATTGCCATTAATTGTATGTACTGCATCTGTCATATAGTGGCTAAATAGGACTATTGAATCATTCTCAATTCTTAAACCTTTTGTTAACATAAGAATTATTGTACCATCACCAATAACACCATTCAATTTTTCAACTACCCAATCAATACCTCTAGAGTTAACACCGACAACAATGACATCTACATGATTTGATAACAATTGATTCATATGATTTGACTTATAAAATTCTATCCCATCTTTGATTTCGATCCCTAGCGCAGGATGAATACGATCATTTAGCAATTTCTCAATTACTGCATCATCATACTGAGTCCCAACAATAGATACATTATTGCCTGCATCAAATGCAGGGATACTAAATGCAGTTCCCATTGCTCCAGACCCAAGAATTACAACTTTTTTCATTTGTATTATTTCATCACCATAAAAAATTAATAATGTTCAATTATTTACTATTTTTTCTATGCGGAGAGGGAGGGATTCGAACCCCCGATACCCAAAGGGCATACCGCATTTCGAGTGCGGCGCATTCAACCAGGCTCTGCCACCTCTCCTGTATTAGGTATCAAATATAAGTGTAATTCTGTCCGTGAAACTATTTAAACAGATTGAAACGAATGATATGAAAAAAGGCTGAAACACCATCTTTCCAGGTAATCTTCTTCCCTTCATCGTATGTGCGGCCATGATAAGAAATAGGTATTTCATATATCCGAAAGCCCGCTTTGGAAACTTTTGCAGTGAATTCCGGTTCGAACCCAAATCTGTTCGACTTGAATTCAATTTTTTCCAACACTTCCCTTCGGAACATTTTATAGCACGTTTCCATATCGGTCAGATTCAAATTGGAAAACATGTTTGACATCAGCGTCAACATTTTATTCCCGAAATAATGCCAGAAATACAGTACTCGGTGCGGACCGCCTAAAAACCTGCTGCCGTACACCACATCCGCCTTACCGTCCGAAATCGGTTTCATGATGTGCGGATATTCTTCCGGATCATATTCCAGATCAGCATCCTGAACTACCACCACATCGCAGGTTGTATGCGTAAATCCCGTGCGAAGCGCTTTCCCTTTTCCGAAATTTTTATCATGTTGCAAGAATTCCACTTTGATTTCTGGGTATGCTGATCGAAGTGATTCAATTGTCTGCTGCACAACTGATACAGAATTATCAGTAGAACAATCATCAATAATTATCATTTCATTCACACAGGGCGATTCCGCAACACGCCGCAGCAATCCCGCGACACTCGATTCCTCGTTGTAAACGGGAAGCACAACCGACAATGTAAGTTTCTTGTTTGGGTCACTCATTTTCATGCCTGAATTCGAATACGTAATTTTCCGGCTTCGGTGTTACATAGACAAGATTAAAAAATGCCGGATTTTCCTGAATTGCCGGGACCAAATAACGCGGTGTTGATGAAAATCCCAGTTGATCCACAATTACATATTTCACATTGTATTTGATAAACTGATTAATGATTTCTTCTGGATACAGTGAATACTTATAGCGAATACATTTTCTATCGCTGAATAAATAAGTGAATTCCCCTTTTCTGCATGTTATAACATCTCCCGTTTTACTGTTCCGTCCCACCCATTGGGAAGCTGCTTTATACTGGGCAAACTGAGCAGGGTATTCTTTTCTACCGGCCTCCATTCTAGACAACGAAGATATGACAACAAGCGCAACTACAGCAGTTTTGAGCCAATCTGCGTATCTCCATGAATTCAATAAGGAAAATCCGAAAAAGCTGATAAGCAAAAGAAAGGGCATAATGGGAATCACAAACCTCTGAGTTGTCCACACCGATGGCCACAATAGTAAAATTCCTACAGCACAAAAGATTATAGATACCGTAAGCCATTCATTTTTCCGAATACCTTGAACCAATCCAGCAATAAAACAGATAATGATTGCAATTGAAATAACCGATAAAAATAAAGATCCCTGACCATTTCTAATCATTGCAATAGTTTCATTGGTGTATACAGAAGGAAACAGCATACTGGGAATAATACTGTTTGTATAAATAGTGAAATTTTCGACCATTCGTGAAATCAGATCCCCGAGTGACATTGTACCCAGTTCGGGCCGATAAGGATTCATCTGCAGTATCTTTGCAGCATAGCCTCCACCGCCACTTCCATGTGCATTTTTAACGGCGCTCCATATAAAAACAGGTGTTATTGACACTAATCCAAAAACAGCGCCGTCTTTCCATTTCTTCTGAATCCATAAAAAAAGCAAACCTGAAGGAACCAAGAATATCAGCGCTGAACGCGTGAGCAGTCCGAGGCTGCAGAAAACGGCGGCAAGTATCAGATGCTTTAATTTTGACTGATCTAACCGCTGGAGAAACCCAAATGTCATAAGAGCAAAAAACATGGACGGCACTTCAGACATAATCCAGTGCCCAAACGAAACAATCTCGAAATTCACAGCGACTAAAAGAGCCAGAATCAATCCCGTAACTTTTGATACTGTAGAAAAAGCCCAATAACATGCTAGCACTGAAGCGATATAAAACACGGTTACCATTATTTTATAATCAGCGAAATTTCCCGGAGAAAGCCAGTTTGTTACTGCTATCAAAAACGGAAACACAGGCGGATATTGGCTGTGAAAAGATTCTGCTGTTCCATGCATATTCCTATAGCCGTTTCCTTCTGCAATGGATTCCCCTAAAATGACGTAGATCGCGTTATCGCCGTTTGTATGCAGAAACGAATCAAACGTCAACATAGCCAACACCAGACTCACAAAAAGAAGCAAACCGTAGGAAGCAGCTGAATTTTCAGCTGCTTTTTTGAAACGATTCGGGATACTACCCATCACGATTTTGACCGTTTCTTCTTAAAGAATTCTGATAGTATACCCGCACATTCCATTTCCATCACACCGCCTCTAACTGGAATAGGATTCCCAATCCTTCGGTCTCCGCAAATTTGATAAAGGGAACCGCAGAAACCCTTATCCTGATCATAACATCCGAATACAACCTGCTTCAATCTTGCATTTATAATTGCACCGGCACACATGGCACACGGTTCCTTTGTTACGTAGAGGATACACTCATCAAGCCGCCAATCGTCTATTGATGATGATGCAGCAGTTATTGCGATCATTTCAGCATGAGCAGTTGCATCGGTCAACGATTCAGTCTGATTGAATCCTTTGCCTATGATTTTGTCCTTATTAACGATTACCGCACCAATGGGCACTTCACCTGATTCAAAAGCTTTTTCGGCAAGCGCAAATGCCTGCCTCATGTAGATCTCATGATTCCCGTTCATGGGAAAGAAAATAGGATTATTCGGATTGCCTCTAAGGCGATGCCAGATAGGACTGCAACGAATCCAGTTGAACCGCCAGCTGCCTCCTGCCATCAACAGTTGAAACATCAATTGTCGCAACACTGATGCTAGGATTCAGAATTGCCCAGATATCGGATACATGAGCAAGGCTTTGTGTAAAATCACCAACACCGTAATTGGACATTCCTAGTGTTAGCATTATATCAAGATAATTTACGGTTGTATCATGTGTAAATACCCAGCCAGTCTGATTGAATCCAACTGTGGCGCCTATTACGGTGTCACCCCAAATAATAGCCATCGAATCATCACC
>CAYQZV010000037.1:0-4449 GCA_964422145.1 uncultured bacterium
ATTTTTCGCGGCGCTGCTGTTCCTGTTCCGACATATTGAGCATCAGATGGGTGTCAGAAATAAAATAGACGGGTAAGTCCATAGCATAAGAAACTAAATACCTCGTTCCGTTCAGACAATTGTCTTTTTAAATAACAGAATCTGATTAACTTTCTGAGAATGATTCGGTCAATAGATTAATGACAAATAAACGTAAACTCTAATAGGGAACCATTTACCTTTTTATTCCGTAGAGAAAATGATGAAAAAATACGTAAGTACATCTCTGTTTTGTTTGCTGATTCAAACCGGTTTTGCGCAGTCGTTCGGCCAAAACAAAGTTCAATATGAATCATTCAACTGGTCATTCATATCCTCCACCCATTTTGATATATATTATTATCAGAATGAAAAACAGCTTGCAGAATTCACTGCGGAAGAGGCCGAAAAGGCATACGAACAGATTTCCAAGCATTTGCGTTGGACACTCAAGAACCGTGTCTCAATAATCATATATTTATCTCACAACGATTTTCAGCAGAGCAATGTTACACTGGAGTATATGGTGGAAGGCGTCGGAGGTGTAACGGAACTGTTCAAAAACAGGGTCGTCATTCCTTTTGAGGGCAATTATGAGCAGTTCCGACATGTTATCCATCATGAACTTGTGCATGCAATGATTAACGATATGATATACGGCGGATCACTTCAAAATATGGTTTCGCGCCAAGTTAGAACGCGGCTCCCGTTGTGGGCGAATGAAGGATTATCGGAATATTTGTCAATGAATTGGGATACGGAAGCTGACATGATTTTACGTGACCTTGCGATCCATGAATATATTCCCGCCGTTGACGAATTGGACTATTTTCTCGCATACAAAGGAGGCCAGTCTGTTTGGAGATTCATTGCACAGAAATACGGACGTGAAAAAATCGGTGAAATTTTTCGGGAAATTCAAATCACCCAGTCTACTGAAAAAGGTTTTGAGCGCGTTTTGGGAATGAATTTTGAGGAACTTACCAAACAATGGCACAAATACCTGAAGAAGGAATATTGGCCCGATGTTAAGGATAGGGATGAAATTGAAGATATTTCCAAACGGCTGACAGATCATGAAAAGGAAAAGAATTTCATGAATCTTTCACCTGCATTATCTCCAGACGGAAGCCGCATCGCCGTACTGAGCGATCGGCTGGGATACACCGATATATATTTGATGGATGCAATTGACGGCACAGAAATAAAACGGCTTGTAAAGGGAAACAGATCGCTGGATTTTGAGGAATTAAAATTCCTTCAGCCCGGAATTTCTTGGGCGCCCGACAATGAAAGGATTGTATTCGCTGCAAAATCCGGCAATCAGGATGCGCTGTATATAATGGATGTAAATACACTAAAGCGTGAAAAAATACCCTTTGATCTCGATGGCATCTTCTCTGCAGCGTGGAACCCGGTAAAGGATCAAATTGCTTTTGTAGGTAATCAAAAATCAGCTTGTGATCTGTATCTTTACGATTTGGACTCCAAATCTTTGACAAATCTGACAAATGACATGTTTGCGGATCTTGAACCTTCTTGGAACGATGATGGAACAGAGCTGGCATTTGTATCATCCAGAGGCTACCAATACCAAAAAGACCGCACTGGAATGATCAATTCGCAATTCAACATGGCAGAGCATGATTACAGCCAGCGAGACATTTATACAATCAATATAGCTTCCCGATCTATTTCAAGGATCACCAATACTGAACATTTAGAAAATGATCCTATCTGGTCTAATACATCAAAAAACCTGTTTTATACCTCGGACAAAAATGGTGTTTGGAATCTGGTTTCTCACAATCTGAAAACCGGCAAGGCCAAAACAGTAACCAATGTTCTTACCGGCATTTTTCAGCCAAGCATTTCCTCAAACGGCGAATTATTGGCTTTTTCCGGATATACGGACAGGGGATGGGATGTGTTTACACTGACGAAACCGGATGAACTTGAGCATCAGGAAGTTCCTATTACAGGATTTATTGCAACTGCTGACACTGAAGATAATCTTGTCACCGATTTACGCATGGATAAGAAACGGTCCATGACTGGTGGTATTAATGATTTTTCGCGTCACATATTTGCTCCTGATTATGTGCATTATAATCAGGATAATTATGAAGCGGAAGAGGATCCTTTCTTTGGCGTGGACAGCCTGCGTACGGATGATGGCGGCTATATGCCCCAGCAGTACAAAACAAAATTTTCACTTGATATCGCAACCGGCTATCCCTCTTACAACACCATGTTCGGCGCTTCGGGAATGGCTATGTTTGCCTTTAGCGATATTATGGGAGATCATCAGATAATCATTGGTACAGAATTGGTTCTTACGCTAAAGGACAGCGATTATTATATTAGCTATGCCTATTTGAAAAACCGCACTAATTGGTATCTATCGGGGTTTCATATTGCAAATCTATTTGATGCTGGAATCCGATATTATCCTGATACGGGATTTCTAAATCAACTTGTAGGCAGGCTAAGGAATTATGGATTGTCCGGATATGTTTCCAGACCTTTTAACAGGTTTAACAGGCTTGAAGGCGGAGCATCGTACAGTGTAATTAATTATGATTTGTTTGAACTTGATTCATGGACAAATACTACCACCTTAGATACTTCCTTCGGCTTTTCGCTGCTTACACCAAACTTCGGCTGGGTTTACGATAATTCAATCAATGGATTCTACGGTCCGTCAGATGGATTCAGATCCAATACATCTGTCAGGTTCAGCCCTGGAATCGGCACCAAAAAACTTGAATTCACAACACTGTCGGTTGATCTGCGCAAATACCAGCGGATTTCACGAAGAGTGACTCTAGCCGGTAGGTTTACGCTGGGGGCGAGCGTAGGCAATGATCCTCAGAAATTTTATTTGGGGGGAGATGCGCTTTGGTTTGCAGGTTTAGGGGAAACGAATGGCAGAAAGGATCAAACCCAGTGGCAGCAGGATTTACTTGTGGATACAAGCAGAACATTTCTTGAAGATATATATTTGTCGGAATATGTATTTCCGCTGCGGGGAGCCAGGTTTGCTGAGAGATATGGGAAAAATGTTGCCCTTGCAAACATTGAGCTGAGATTTCCCTTCATCGATTATATTGCTTTGGGTACCGGCGGTATTTTTGGCAATATTCACGGTCATTTATTTCTGGATATAGGTGCTGCCTGGGATAACATGGATGAATTTGAAGATCACTCCAAACTTCAGCAAAAATACGGGCAAAACATTCCTGATACTTTTTCACCTGTGTTTTCAACATTCGGCATTGGAGTTAAAATTCCAATTCTCTATTTATTCAGAATTGATGCTGCATGGGACTTAGAACCGGGGTTTACCACTTCGCGCCCTCAATGGATCTTTTCGATGGGATTTGACTGGTAGAATTTTATCCTCTGTCTAAGTCTTATCCCGCAAATAAAATTATTGTAGATTGAAATTTACGGTTCATCATTATGATAACGCTACTTCTGCTAGAACAGGCACGCTGAGCACACCCCACGCTGACGTTCCAACGCCGGTATTTATGCCGATAGGGACGGCGGGTGCTGTGAAATCTCTTTCCCCGGAAGAGGTTTCCTCATTTGGTTCAAACCTGATTTTAGGGAATACATATCATTTATATTTACGCCCTGGACACAAACTGATAGAAAAAGCCGGCGGCCTGCATTCATTTATGAATTGGTCCGGTTCACTTCTGACTGACAGCGGCGGATATCAGGTGTTTTCACTTTCGAAGCTGAATAACATTTCGGATGAAGGTGTGGAATTCAGATCACACCTTGATGGAAGCAGTCACTATTTCACACCAGAATTTTCGATGGAAATCCAAAGGTCGCTTGGATCAGATATCATAATGGCATTTGATGAATGCCCAATGGGGAAAGCCGATTATTCCATAGTCGAGGCGGCGGTAAATAGAACCTCTCGTTGGGCGAAACAGTGTGCGGATTACCTCTCAGAGAGCAATCCTCTTTTTGATTGGGATCAGACATTTTTCCCGATTGTGCAGGGAAGTGTTTTTGAAGATCTCAGGAAACAAAGCGCCGAGCAGCTTTTGCCGTTTGCTGGGTGCGGAATGGCGGTTGGGGGACTTGCTGTTGGTGAAGAAAAAGGAGCGATGTTCGATATGTTGGACCTCATGGATTCCGAATTGCCAAAAGATCAGCCGCGTTATTTGATGGGAGTCGGTCGCCCTTCAGATCTTGTACGGTCTGTGCGCTCGGGCATGGATATGTTTGATTGCGTTTTACCAACACGGAATGCCCGAAATGGGCAGGTGTTCACTTCAGCAGGTGTACTCAATTTGATGAATGAACAATATAAGGATGATTTTACACCGGTTGATGCAGACTGCAGCTGCAGTCTTGGCAAGGATTATTCACGGGCGTATATCCGGCACTTATTTAATGTGAATGAAA
>CAYQZV010000038.1:0-3976 GCA_964422145.1 uncultured bacterium
ATCTAAAATAACAGGATATTGCATAAATAATCGTTTGATGTTCAACGATAAATTTTTTACCCTATTCTATTTTTGTTCTACACCAATTGACACATAATACTTATCATTCTCTCTTTTTGAGTAGATGATCCATCCTATTTTGTCGGCTTGATAAACAGTCGACTTCAACTGTTAACCCGTCTGGGGTTGGCCATGCGAAAAGGCTTATTAAAATTACCGATGTGATTGCCGCTATGGGGTTTTGTACCCTGTAGAGGTATTATAAATTTTAAAGATTCTATCCAGGCCAAATTCGTTTAAGGGGACCCATGTATTATTGTCTTGCTATCCAACGTATCGGTGTTATCCGCCTATTCATGTCATTGATGTTTTTGTTCACTGTATCGCACCATTCGTCTGCTAAAGAACCGGATAACCAGATTGATGGTTTTGCATACCAGTTATCCATCAAAGACCGTAAGATCAACCTGAATGCAGAAAATGCTTCGTTGAAAAGGATTATAGAAGCTATTGGTAAGGAGATGGATATCGAAGTTGAGGTCCGCATCCCTGAAGAAAAGAGGATCACCATCCAATTTAAAGATCAAGAACTGGAAGAAGCATTTAAGCTTATGAAAGTGAATTACGCCTTGGTGACCGATACAAAAGAAAAATACGGAAATATCAAACGAATTATTGTTGTACCGGAGGGACAGCAGGCACAGTTGGCCATGAGCGCTTCGGGAAAATTTGATCAGCAGGCCAAAATAGGCATAAAGCAAGAAACGGGGTTAAGATCTGAACCATTTAAATTTGAATTTGATCCATCAAGATATAAGTAAACGAATAAATCAAATACTATGAAAAAATTTAAGTTGGAATAATAACTCATTCTAAAATTACCCGAAAGCATAAACAAGTTTTTTACCTTTAAATTAAAGAAAAAAGGTGAAATCATGATGAAATATAAACTTTTCAGTACCTTAATAAGTATCTTATTAGCATTAATTATATATCCTTATGAACTTTCGGCAACACCGGTTTTAGACCAGGACTTTCACACCGCTGATACGGTAACCTATGGAGGTCTAGGTGCGAACATCAATTCAGGTTTCAGATACGTTGCTCAATCGTTTACTGCTGGATTTAGCGGTACTCTCACGGGCGTCACAATTGATGTATTTGCTTTTCGTCCGGTTCTCGATCCAGTTACTGATGAGCTGGGCCCTCCAAAACCATATAATCTTAATGTGGCTATCCATACGGCAACTGGTCAGACACCAACATCAATTGTTTTGGGATCAACGACCTTAACATCACCCGAATCAAGACTATCACAACTGATAACATTCCCTAATGGAATCCCGGTTGTAGAGGGTAATGAATATGCAATTGTTGTACACTACCCTGACGCACCATCACCTCCCGATGGCGTAGGAAATTGGTTTGGCGTAGCTGCAGACCGGTATAATGGCGGCCGCCTGTGCTTTGCTAATCACCCTGCTGGTTGGTCCTGCCATGCTGATGCGGATGTTTTTTTTAGGACCTTCATTGATTTAGGATCAGTTTCGTACAGATTCGTGTTCCTTGCAGACAGCAGGAGCAAAGGGAGCGATTGTAATACATCATCGCCGAGCACATGCACAAACGAAACCGGCCTTACAAATATTCTGGCGTCCATTAATCAAAAAATGCCGCCTGATTTTATCATATTCGGTGGCGATATGGTTTGGGGTTATAATACTGGACCCAGGGTGAAAAGTCAGCTGAATGCATGGAAAACCATTGTCGGCAACACCCTCTTTAATAAGCTTCTACCGGTTTTTGGTGGTCATGAAAAAAATTTGCGCGGTCGCTGCAAAGATAATTGGGGTACATTGTGTAACCAGGATAATGATTGTCCAATCCCAAGAACGTGCATAACATACAAAGGAATATGCTCCAACGACCACGATCGATTCTGCAATAATAACAGTTATTGCACCGGAACTGGAATATGCGAAGCTTATCCTGAAGTCTGGTCTGCCTTTGACGCCGTTTTTGATACTGATGCCATAAATGTTACGGGCTTATCGTGCACCTATTTTGATGCTGCGGATATTGGCGATTCCGGAACAAAACAGCAGTGTCAGAATGAGAACGCAGAATACGGACATACGGTTTATTATTGCGATTATAAAAATGCACGATTTTTTGTGCTAAACAATGACTTCGATCCATTCTTGAACACAGAATCTGATATCGGAGAGGAAATCGGTTCATGTCAGAAGGAGTGGGTCAGGAGCAAACTCGCTGGCTTCGATAAAAAGCCGCTCAACTTCTTTTTTCATCATGAACCGCATTATGGAACGAGAGGCGTCGATCCGAAACAGACACCCCGTAACGCATTCGTGGAGATGCTTGCGTGCAGCGGCTTGAAAATATTAAGCTTTTCGGGACATGAGCACCAGTACACGAGAGGAACCATTACGAAAGATTTTTGGCAACAAAAAGCAGGAGATACTCCTGTATGTGGTGACAGTTTTTCTCAATTTCAGGAGATAAAAGCAGCATCATCCGGGGCTGAGTGGTACGAAACCGGTACTGATCCAGGTCATCTTAACGTGTCCATTATGCAACTATATGATCCCTGGTATAAAGATACCAATGAACCATATCATTATGTAATCGTGGATGTAGTTGGCGAGGAGGTGGTTACACAGACTATTGCGTGGAACAACAACGCGCAGGAGGATGTGATTATTAATCCTGGTTTAGTTATTATGGACCATTCAGGAGGACCTGGAAGTATATCGCAATATATCGATATCGACCTGGATGGCGCAATTAGTTCTGAAGAGGGCATGGGAGATACTGATGGGGATGGAATTTCAGATTTCGAGGATCCAGATACGACTCGAATCGCTACGTCTAAAGGAGGAGCTCAAGTAACGTTTGATCTACATGAAGACCCCAATGATGTCATTGAACCCGACCCACCGGTAATCCACAACTTAATTTCAGTCCAAGATACCAATCCTATCATTGATCAATTATCCAAACCAGAAAAAGACTTTATCTATGGTATGGTTAGTGCCGATATATCGGGTATCTGGAATGGTGAGACGGTGAAGTTAACACTTCAATATCCCTGTAATGTTCCGATTAACAGCGAGTATTTTTCCGTGGGAAGCTGGCAGCCTACTCCAGTCAGCAGCAACGACGGGGACAATGAAATTACGATAACCATAACAGATGGAGATGTAGGAGATCAGGACGGGGAAGCTGACGGTATTATTTCTCACCTTGGCGGTCTGGGTTTTCCACAAAAAGAGATTATTAATCCGATGGTTTCCTTGGCGCCAATAGGATCGAGCTTCACATTTACGAATGACACGGAAGGTTGCAGCCCAGACAGGGACTATAAATTAGGATATGGTGGAGATTTTGATGGTAAATTCAGCTTTGCGGCCAGACTAACGAGTAACAGTACCATGTCCATTGCCGATCTTGTTATTCCCGTTGTAGAGTTGACGAATGGAAACATACTTCAGAATGCTGATTCCTCACCGAGTAAAGCGAAGAGGATTACTGTGGCAAGGGATAATGGGTATGATGATGGAAAACTTGATTTTGGAGAATCCGTGGATATTCAATTTATTATCTGTTTGCAAGAGATAAAACCATTCAAATTCTACGTGGATGTAACTGGAAGACTCATGGATTGGGGAAAATAAATTAATGAATATCGGGAACTCAACACCTCAAATTTAAACTGTCCAATACCCGGAGCAATATATTTCAATGGCCTGATTTATGATATCCAAATTTATAATCGTGCTCTTACAGAAGCTGAAATAAAAACTCTATAAATTTTTGGTAGCTATACGGTAAAAGACCTGATGCAGGATCACCCTAAGGCGCTGCCACTTTTGTTCCATGCCCTGCAATTACTCTCCAACTAAAAACGATTGACTTCATTGATGTTACTGGAATTGTATTTACAATAGAAATGGAC
>CAYQZV010000039.1:0-2993 GCA_964422145.1 uncultured bacterium
GATAACCTTTTTGCATTAGCGAGAATTAGCGTAATTCGCGGTTCTTGGAGTACACTCATAAAATGAAAATTCAGGGAATTGAAGATATGATAAATACATTCATAGCTGGACCAAAAGGGGATAATATCCGTTCTGACCTTCGGGTTACATATACCGTTGAGCAACATCCCATTAAAATAGAAATCACCAGCAAAGTTGATGTTCTATATGGAACCTCCATCAAAAAACAGGCAGAAGATATTTGCAGAGATCTGGGAGTTAAGATGGGAAAACTTGTTATCGAAGATTTTGGAGCTCTCCCGTTTGTGATTTCCGCACGAATCGAAGCAGTATTAAAAAAGGCCTATCCCGATCTTGTGAACGAAGCTCTTCCGGAAATAAAGGAACACTGTTTGTATTCTTCTTCCAGAGATCGTTTCCGTCGTAGCCGTCTCTACCTGCCCGGCAATCAACCAAAGCTGATGCTTAATGCTGGTATCCATCAACCTGATGGGATTATCATTGACCTGGAGGATGCGGTAGCACCGTCTCAAAAGGAGGATACACGTTTCATCGTTCGGAATGCGCTGCGCACGCTGGATTTCTTTGGTGCTGAACGGATGGTACGTATCAATCAGGGTGAGATGGGATTGAAAGACCTTGAGTTTATTGTCCCGCATAACGTGCATTTGGTGCTGGTACCGAAAGTGGAAAGCGCCGAACAGATTATTGCTGTAGATGAGAAGATTGCTGAGATTAGTAAAGCCTGCGGACGAGCCGAACCGGTGTTTCTTATGCCGATTATTGAAAGCGGGCGCGGCATCCTGAAGGCTCTTGAGATTGCCGAAGCTTCCCAGAATAATGTGGCGCTTGCCATCGGATTAGAAGATTACACCGCTGACATTGGTGCAAAACGGACGAACGAAGGGTCAGAATCCTTTTTTGCACGGAGCATGATCATAAATGCAGCACGAGCTGTGGGATTGCAGCCCATTGACACCGTGTTCAGTGATGTGGGTGATGAAGAAGGTTTGCGGAAATCCGTGCGAGAAGCCAAGGCACTTGGGTTCGATGGCAAGGGATGTATCCATCCGCGGCAGATACGACCAATCCATGAGGAATTTGCACTATCAGAATCAGAGATCGAAAAAGCAAAAATAATCGTAATGGCTTTCGATGAAGCTGAAGAGAGGGGGCTTGGGGTTGTTTCACTGGGGAGTAAAATGATCGATCCGCCGGTAGTGAAACGGGCACAGCATACGGTAAAACTGGCAATTGCAACGGGGTTTTTGAGTGAAAATTGGAAGGAAGAATAACCACGGATTACACAGATATCACTGATTAATTGAATAATAGAATGAGTAAAAAATTACTTTATGAAGATTTGACTTTTGAGATTATCGGTTGTGCCATGGAAGTACATAAAACACTTGGCACAGGCTTTCTTGAATCAGTTTATGAATCAGCAATTTGTGTGGAATTCAAGGGAAATAAATTACCTTATGATAAACAAGTTAGTTTTCTTGTTATTTATAAAGATAGAAAAATAAAGGATTTTGTTTGTGATATTGTGGTTGATAATAAAGTCATTGTAGAGTTAAAAGCAGTAAATAAGATAACAGATATTGAAAGAGCACAATTATTGAATTACTTAAAGGTGACAAACCTAAAAGTAGGATTACTTATCAATTTTGGAGAAAAATCACTTAAATATGAAAGATTTGTTTTGTAAATCTATGCAATCCGTGTAATCTGTGGTTAAAAAGGAGAATTATGGGAAAAAAATTAAAGTTAGTGAAAAATATAACGGGTCGGATGGTTCCGATTGAAGTAAATGGAGTCAAACAAACACCGTTCGAGGGAGTGGGAAAGTATAAACCTGTAGGAAACAAAGCAACACCACCAATACGTTCCTGTTCAGACTATCCTGCAGATGGGAACAAATTGGTTGGTTCCCTCAAAGAAGCACTCGAAAAATGCAGACTCAAGCATGGAATGACCATCTCATCACACCACCATTTTCGGAATGGTGATTTAGTGATGAATCAGGTGTTTGATATCACCGCTGAAAAAGGTGTGAAGGATTTAATGTGGTTTCCGTCTGCAGCATTTCCATGCCATGAGCCAATGATTGAACACATGAAAAATGGCGTGGTTCATCACATTGAGGGTTCGCTCAACGGTCCGCTCGGGAGATATGCGTCTGAAGGGAATATGGATGGTCTGGCTGTGCTTCGTTCTCACGGTGGACGCTGGCAGGCGGTTCAGGATGGCGAAGTCCACATTGATATTGCAGTGATTGTTGCGCCAACTGCAGATATGCTCGGTAATGCAACGGGAGACCGCGGACCATCCGCCTGTGGATTGCTAGGTTTTGGATTGGTGGATTCCATTTATGCAGATAAGGTAATCGTAGTGACCGATAATTTGGTACCGTTTCCATGCGTGCCATGGCAAATTCAAGGTCAGAATGTGGATTATGTGGTTGTTCTGGATAAAGTCGGTGAACCTGAAAAAATTATCTCCGGAACCACAAAATTAACGAAATCACCCGATAGACTTTATATTGCTGAACTGACGGCAAAATTTGTTAAAGAAGCTGGTATTATGAAAGATGGATTCAGCTTTCAAGCAGGAGCTGGTGGGACGGCTCTGGCTTTTGCTATCTATCTGAAAGAGATGATGAAGGAAGCTGGAATTAAAGCTCGTTTCATCCGGGGTGGCTCTACAAAGTATCTGGTTGAAATGCTGGAAGAGGGTCTCACCGATTTTATTCTGGACGGACAGACCTTTGATTTAGAAGGTGTCCGTTCTATGCGGGAGAATTTTGGTCACGTGAATACATCACCGTTCACCAGCTACAACTGGCACGGTAAGGGGAATTTCGCCAGCATGGTGGATGCAGTGGTTTTAGGAGCTACAGAAGTGGATGTGAATTTTAACGCTAATGTGGTAACGCATTCCGACGGATACCTTCTTCACGGCATCGGTGGTTGGCAAAATTGTCTTTTCAG
>CAYQZV010000040.1:0-2810 GCA_964422145.1 uncultured bacterium
AAATCAGGACGAACAATTCGATTGAAAATTTCTCAACCGGAGAAATTAGTGTCCGTTCCGAACTTGATCGGTCACACAACCCGCAGCGCTGAAATCTTATTGCAGCAACTTGGATTAGCAGTGGACACAGTATATTCGGAGTTCAATCCTAATTATCCCAAGGGGACGATTGCATGGCAATCTCCAAAAGGAGGAGACTTACTCAAAAAAGGATTTGGTGTCCACATGACGGTGAGTAAAGGAATGCCGCCGAACTTTTTTGAAGTCCCGAATATATTTGGTTTGAGTTTGGATAATGCAAAAAGTCATCTTGAAAAAGCAGGACTAAATGTAGGACGCATTGAATATCGGCAGGACGAAGATCTTATTCCGTACACGGTTTTGGATCAATCGATTGAACCGGGCACTGTCTTAGACCGAGCAATCCCCATTGATATTATTGTAAGCATCCTTGATATGCAGGATATTTTTGACGAAATGATGGACCAGGGTAATTAATTGTTATGATACAGCTTGGTGATATTTACCGAAAAACGTTTCACATGGGGAATATGATCTTCCCATTGAGTTATTGGTTTTTCATTGATGAAAAAGCCACCATGCTGATCCTCACCGGTTCATTGCTTTTGCTGTCGTTATTCATAGAAGTAGTTCGCAGAAAAGACGGATGGCTAAAGACGTTCTTTGAACGATGGCTCTTTGTGATGATGAAATCCAAAGAGAAAAAAGGTAAATTAACAGGAGCGACTTGGGTGATGTTGGGTGAGTTTCTAACCGTTTTACTTTTTCCAAAGGATGTCGCTATTCCTGCGATGTTATTTTTATCCGTGGGTGACTCATTCGCTGCAATTGTCGGAATTCAATTTGGTCGAATTCGAATAGGAGAAAAATCGCTGGAAGGAACATTAGCTGGGTTAACAGCTTGCTTTATCGTAGCAATTTTATATCCAAATTTACCTTTAGCAGTGACCATCGTAGGAGGTATCACAGCTATGATCGTTGAACTCTTACCAATCTCGATCGACGATAATATTCGGATACCGGTCTTGTCCGGAATTGCCATGTCCGGATTACTCTGTTTTGGTGTGTTTTAAGTTTAGGCAGGGATTAACTTGACGTTTTTATCGCCAACTTTTTTATGGGCTTTGTTTGCTGCTGGGATTCCGATAATCATCCATCTGATTTCGATGCGAAACACCCGTGAAATTGAATACAGCACATTACGGTTCATCCAAGAATTAGAACATGAGACCATCCGTAATCTGAAGATTCGTCAATGGTTGTTGATATTATTGCGTGTATTGGCGATCATCTTTTTAGTCCTTATGTTTGCTCGACCTGTACAGCAAGGAATATCATCTACTATCGATGCTAAAGACAAAGAATCGATCGTAGTTGTATTTATCGATAATTCAGCTAGTATGTCGGCGGAGATTGACGGTGTATCTTTACTGGAATCTGCAAAAGAATCCATTCCGAAAATGTTGGATGTCTTTGAAGGAAAAACCAAGATTGAAGTATATCAGACAAATCCCGTTAAGCACATATTTAGCGGAGACCTTCAAACAGATAAGATTCGGGAAGCTTTGAGTACAATTGAAGCATCTGTCACGCCTGACAGACTCTTTCCGGTCGTGGATTCAGTTTTATCGGACATAACCAATACTGATCCGAATAAAGAATGTTTTATCATCAGTGATTTTTCTAAACCGATTGATCCTGAAGAATTAAACAGACTTGAGTTAAAAAACAGCGCTTGGCGTTTTTACTGCCTTGAACAGTTTAAACCAAAAGACAACCTTTCACTCAGAGATGTTCAAGCGGTCAGCCAGATTCGTTTACCGAATCATTTGTTAAAATTAAATACCCGTATTGCAAATGACGGAATAACCGAACGGAAGAACCAGTCTATCGAGCTGTTTTTAGATCAAGAACGGTTAGGACAGGTTGTATCTACATTTCAATCAGAAAGAATTAAAGAATTCTTATTCCAGGCCTATCCGGGAAAAGCAGGCATCGTCCATGGAAAAATTGAATTACCCGCGGATGATTATCTCATGGACAATCAGTGGTATTTTGAGTTGCCCATCCCTGAACAAATCGCCGTTTCAATCGTCGGACGTTCGCAAGAAGATATCTTTTTAGTTGAGACGGCATTATCGTCCATTGATAATCAATCAGGATTTTTAATGGTAAAAACGCAGGTCATTCCAACGATCAATCAACTCTATTTGGATGAAAGCGATGTGCTGATTTTGTATAATCCCGGAAAATTGTCCACACAGGCTGTCGAGGATATTCAGATATTCCTTCGGCAGGGCGGTGGAATCATTTGGTTTGCAGGTGATCAGCAAGTTAATCTGACCAACAAGCAACATGAAAATACGATTGGAATCCCGGAGACGATTCGTCAACATTCATTGCAGGGTGAAGCTTATTTCTCAGTCGTCCCTGAACAAGAAAATCATCCGATTTTATCTGACTTGAATTTGCGGGATGTTCAGCGAGAACTCCCTGAAGTGTATCAGTATATTGAAACGAAAAAAGCACCCAATGAACGGGTCATTTTACGGCTGAATAATTCACACTCATTTTTATCAGAAGTCAATATTTCAAACGGCGTTGTTTACTATTTTACATCATTGGTTGATTTGAATTGGAATGATCTGCCGGTTCGGGGGTTATTGGTACCATTACTTCACAGGATTTTGTTATTACTCGCAACCGACGAGTTTAATACAAAACCGGCCATAGCCGGAGACACGAAGATGATCAAACTGGATCGGGAACTGATGAACAATAAGTGGTCG
>CAYQZV010000041.1:0-2749 GCA_964422145.1 uncultured bacterium
TTTACGTATAGTAATTCTATATTTATGGAAATACTCTCAAGTTTAACTACAAAAAATGACAAATAACCCACTGTATTAACACAAGAAAGGAAATGTTAAATGGCATCAAGAAAGAGGCTAAAAACTTTATCGGATGTGAGAAGATACATTGCAAATTTGATGAACAGAGTTGAAGGTGGAGAAGTAGATCCGGCGCTCGCTGGGAAGCTTGGTTATCTGGCTAACATTCTGAAATCATGTATCGAATCAGGCGATATCGAACTGCGGTTGGAAGCACTGGAAAAGAAAACCAAACGCTAAGGAGATAGCAATGAACGTTAAGAAACGATTGGAGAAGTTGGAAAATGCAATGGGTACTGAGGTTAATGTTATTGTGGGACACATCCAAGAGGAAGTAGACGAACAGTTGGCTGAATACTTCAAGGACAACCCGCACGGCAAATGGCCAACCGTTCTCATTGTTTGCAGGATCAATAAACCTGCATCGGCGGGTACCGGCAGATAGGAATAAACATGCTCGGGCAGTTATTGAGATAACCGCCTTGCTCTTTGATAATTCATTTCAAGTGTGATAACAGCCAGCTTGAAGTCGGCTGTAAGTATGGTGTGTCAATCCCAAGGAAGGATTGCGTGTCGCCATCCTGCCACGGCAGGTAGGAAGCCTAACCGGAATATGGCATTTATATATACTGTCCTGAACAATTCACATTGTAATATCACAGCTTTTGAGGAGCCTTTGCCGGTTTGCATATGTTGGAGGTACATGCAAAAATTCGGTGACTGAGATAGTTGGTTTCAATTGTGGATATCTGTAATTTCGTTGTTATCATCAAAACCAAAACATACAGTGGATGCGATTGACAGATATTTTCAATCAAAGTTCAGCCAGTTCTTTCTGGTATTTTTCAACCCGTCCATCAGCTCCGCATTCTCCGAAAATTTTTATCGCTTTACTTAAGTTTTCGTTGGCTTTTGATTGTTCACCTTTGATTCCGTGTTTACATAATGGTTCAAGTATTAAGCTTTCCAATCCAATCGCCTACCCAATGTGTAATTCCAATCACTATGATGGCGATCATGAGGTGTTCCCCAACAATTTTCCAAGCTGGTTCACTCTGGGATTTTGCGATAAAGTAGCTCAGTAGCGAAAGAATTGACAATCCCCATACTAAACTAATAACAATTGCAGTGGATAGAGTGAATAAAATCACCGGCACTACGAAGGTCATCGCAAATATAAACTTCGCCAAAAAGGTCGAAACCGTGGCTGCCCATATTTGCTTGATTGTATGTTTGTTTTCAGCTTCCTCTGAAACGTGGATACCCAAGGCATCTGAAAAAGCGTCGGCAATGGCAATCGTCAGAATTCCGGCCAAAACCACAATCTTCGAATGCGTTCCGGAGTGAAGACCGACCATCAGGCCCAGGGTTGTGATGACCGCTGATGTCAGCCCGAAAGAGATGCCTGTGCGTAAAGAATCTTTCATGTGTTTGTCCTCTTCAATGCGGCTTTTGAGTTATTTAAGCGCCTGAAAGCAATTTTTTTGAAGGCCATCACTTGGGGATCTTAACATCGTCATCATCATAAATCCCCTTCTCGGCGGTTATATGACATGCTACACAGTTCGCCAACGACCCAACGGACTCGCGTTTAAAGATAGCTGGGTCCAATTCATGGTGCTTTTCACGGATATAAGGGATATCAGAAATACGCATGGGCACCTGATTTCTCAAACTTCTCATGATTTTTTTCGATCGCTTGGCTGAAGAGTTTTCCGCTCCATTCGTTTTAAGATAATCTGAAATGGTTTTTATCGTATCCGGATCTGCCTCAATTTCCTCTCCGAAATGGTCATTGAGCTGATTCAAAATTTTCACCCATGAAGCGGACGGCAACAGCTCCGGCTGATATGCCAAATGGCACTCACCACAGGTTTCTTTATAGGTCTCGTTGGTCACTGGCTTCAGATAGTCGTTACGATCATTGTCGTCATAATCATCATCAATTTTTTCAGATCCGCCTCGATATCGGTGTCTTTTTCTGTAATGATCATCATCGGCAAAAGCATCAAAAATAAAACTGAGTGTCAAAAAAAGCGATATTGCACATACGAAATATCTGGCACAATTTTTCATGGTCAACCTCCGCTCAATCAGATAAGCCGCTTATGTCCAGTAATCATTGCTTTGATCAAATTTTCCCTGTGTACGAGACTCGATACTAGGACTCCTAAGATATGAATCGATATCAAAAAGAGTGTAAAATGGGCAATCGTTTCATGAACCTCTTCCCAAAATTCATCTTTCTCATTTTTTCAGTCCTATCATTTTTTTTGGCTGCGCCGTTTCCGACTGTCTTGTTCATCATGATTCTTTTTATCATCACTATCGGCAAATGCACTAGTCATAAACGAGATTTCATTTTGGGCTACCATTTCCCGAATAATTCGTTTAACGAGATTTTTCAACATCGTTGAATTCCTTTTTTATTCGTTCGTTCGTAGATCTCTCTTTGGCCTTTCTTTGAAAGTTTTCCCGGATAATGGTGCTGTGCTGAATAATCCATTTAACCAGGCGTTTTTTCCATCCAGGAATAAAGACAACGTTCCTGCTATTTTCTAATGCTTTAAGAGACTGCCGCACAACTTCATCCGGCATCATCCATGAAGAATTAGGGATGGTACTTTTGTCAAAATTCTTAAAATCGCCGACTTCGTGGAATTCCGTGCGGGTAAACCCAGGACACAAT